>JACQTX010000053.1 GCA_016210585.1 Chloroflexota bacterium | reverse complement strand
CGAGCGCACCCTGCACCGCATCTCGGCCATCCGCAACCGCAAAGGACGCATCGTCGGGCTGACCTGCCGGGTGGGCCGGGCCGTCTATGGCACCATCAAAATCATCGATGACCTTATTGAGTCCGGCTAGAGCATCCTGCTGCTGGGCCGTCCCGGCGTGGGCAAGACCACCATGCTGCGCGAGGTCGCCCGCGTCCTGGCCGATGATTTCAAGAAGCGGGTGGTCATCGTTGATACCTCCAATGAGATTGCCGGGGACGGTGACATACCGCACCCGGCCATCGGGCACGCCCGGCGTATGCAGGTGACTACCCCCGCCCGCCAGCACGCCGTCATGATTGAGGCGGTGGAAAACCACATGCCGGAGGTGATTGTCATTGATGAGATTGGCACCGAGCTTGAGGCCCAGGCGGCGCGGACCATTGCCGAGCGCGGCGTGCAGCTCGTGGGCACCGCCCACGGTAACACCCTGGAGAACCTGATGATGAACCCGACCCTCGCTGACCTCATCGGCGGGATTGAGTCAGTCACCATAAGTGATGAAGAGGCCCGGCGGCGGGGCACGCAGAAGTCCATACTGGAGCGGCGGGCACCGCCCACCTTTGACATTGTCGTGGAAATCCAGGCGCGGGAAAAGGTAGCCATTCACCCGGATGTGGGCGAGGCCGTTGACACCACTCTACGTGGCCAGGCCGCAGCCACGGAAATTCGCTGGCTGGACGAGGAAGGCAACGTCAAACAGGAAAAGAGTGCCCCCGTCAGCGTCCCCAGGAAGACTCCGGATGGTCGGCCGCCATTACGGGAGAGTGGCCTGCGCCGGCTCTATCTCTTTGGCGTCAACCGCGGCCGGCTGGAGCAGGTAGCCAAAGACATGCGTGTCCGGCTGGAAATCGTGAGCAGCCTGAATGAGGCTGACCTGCTGGTGACCTCCAAGCAGTACTACCGCCGCCGGCCACAGAAGGTGCGGGACGCCGAGGCGGTCAACCTGCCCATTTACGTGCTGAAGGGCAACACGCCGCCCCAGATGAGGCAGCTACTGCATTCTGTTTATCCCACCGAAGGCGCGGAGCGCGTAGAGCAGCCGGACTCCCTCCAGGTGGCCCTGGCAGAGGCGGAAGAAGCGGCCAGCCTGGTCAAGGGTGGGGAAAAAGGGGTAGAGCTAAGCCCGCAGAGTGCCTACATCCGCCGCCTGCAGCACCTCATCGCCGAGCGGCATGACCTCTCCTCCCACAGCCTCGGCAAAGACCCCGAGCGCCGGGTGAAGATTTTCCGGGAGGGGTAAATCAAGGTTTGAAGGAGTGAAAGCAACAGATGAACCGAGAACAGCGAAGGACTGAAGAAAAACTGCGAAAGCGAAGGCTACGGTGGCTAGAGGTGGAGAGGTACCGTGACGAGGAAATTGGCAAGGTTGTGTCCACTCTGGAAGAGGACTTCGATATGAACGAATGCGAGAATGCAAAGGTGTTTGTCGCCGACTTCCTGACCGATAGTGGCATTTTCCCTGAATATAGAAGGGATGAGAACGTCGGTGAGGAAGACATAGCAAAATTTTACGGTCTGGAAATGGCCGACACCATCTATGTCCTGGATTTACTACATAAGACATTATCCAAACTGGAAGAGTCAGCGGCAGAAGACGAAGAGGCAGCTGACTAGGAGAGCGGGCAAAGGGAGGATCTGGAGGGAGGGATAAATACAGTCTAAGTTCAAAGCACCCTCAGGTTGTAATAGAAGGAGGTCAACGTGGCGACGACTGTGCCAGGAATCAATCACGAAGTCAATCTAACACATTTCAACGATGACGAAAAAGCCATTATCCGCAGGTTCAGCAACCAATGGTATGTAACAAACGGCGGCGGCTTGGTCAAACTGGGTCCAACGAGTACGTATAGATATTTCCTCATGAAGCCAATAGATATATACCAGGAAATGTTCAACATAGAACGCGAAATTGTGGTCGTTTTCAGTCCTTATGCAGAGTTTCAGCCACGGACTCTTGATGCGATCGACGACGTTGTAAGAAGATACCAGCAGTTGCGCATTGAAAAGATTTGCAGTGTCATTGTCAGTCAGGATAACTTAATTGAACAGAAACTCACTGAGTTGCTGCAAAGAGACCCTGAGTCACCAATTGTAATACCTTTCTCATATGCTGAGCTATTGAGGCCATTGGACGCTTATTTCTTGCGGAACAGATTCAAGAAACACTTTTATACTCGGGATTTGTTCGCATTTGAAGCTCCTCTTAAGAAAGACCTGTATTTCTTCGGCAGAAGTGACTTGGTTCACAAGATAGTTAATCGACATAGGTCAAACGAGAATTCAGGCCTTTTCGGTTTGCGAAAAACTGGCAAGACATCCGTGGTATTCGGTGTTGAACGCACATTGGCTCAACTGCGAGGGAACGCGGTCTTCATTGATTGCCAGAATCCGGCTTTTCATGGAAGACGGTGGTACCATGCGCTCCATTATATAGCAGACGAAATTGTGAAACAGAACAAATTGGGCGTGCCCCTAGAACCGCAAAACTCATACGATGAACAGAATGCTCCCATCAATTTTGAGCAAGACATACTCAAAATACATGAGTCTCTGGATAATCGGAATATACTTATCATTTTTGATGAAATCGAGAATATAACATTTAGGATTTCGCCATCGAAGTACTGGGCAAAGGAGATGGATTTTGTGTGCTTCTGGCAAACTTTACGTTCCCTATTTCAAAAACTAGACGGCGTTTTTTCTTATATGGTGGTCGGTACGAATCCGCTATGTATAGAAGAACCATCCATACATGGTGTGGATAATCCTATCTTCAATCATTTTCCGTTTGAGTATATTCCAGGCTTCGACGTCGGACAGACACGTCAAATGGTCAGAAGGTTGGGAAGAATAATGGGGCTTCGGTTTAGCGAAATCATATATGCGAAACTTACGGAAGATTACGGAGGGCATCCGTTTTTGATACGTCACGTCTGCAGCGTCATCAATAAGATTAGCCCTCAAGAAAGGCCTACCGACGTGAACAAGGTGGTCTATGAACAAGCTAAGCTAATATTCAATAGGGAATACAGCAATTTTATCCAAATGATATTAAATGTTCTAAAGAATTACTATCCAGACGAGTATCAGATGCTAGAGCATTTGGCTTTGGGTGATATCGATACATTCAAAAAAGCAGTTGGTGAATACCCGAATTACGTGAATCACCTACTCGGTTACGGAATAATCGAGAGACATGGGGAAGATTATGCTTTCCAAATTGAAGCGGTACGCCAGTATCTCATGGAAAAAGGAAAATACAAAAAGCTTCATCTCACCAAACAGGAAATGATTGCCGAAATCTCAGAAAGAAGAAACTTGCTCGAACCGAAATTAAGACTAATTGCGAAGACTCAACTGCAAGCCGGACTTGGCAGAGCCGAAGCTAAGGAGGAAGTGCTTGACATCTATGGTAGTCACAGAAAGTCAAAATACGCTCACATGTCATATGATGATCTTTTCAATTCCAAAGTGTGCGAGATATATTTTGACGACCTCAGGAGAATCTTGGTCAAGCACTGGAATCTATTTCAGAATATTTTCCCTGCAGACAAGCAGAAGTTCGACAATGAGATGCAGGCGGTTAACAAGTACAGGGCAGATGCCCATGCCAAAGACATTGATGTGCAGGAGATGCAGTACTTCCGTGTTTGCATATCGGATATTGAGAGCCAGGTGGAGGAATTCCTGGGCAGCATAGCTGTGAGTGCTTAGAAGTCTGTTTCCTCACCAGTTCTTCTTCGTCGGTCGGTTCCACAGGAGTGTTTAGCATGTCCTTATTGTCATTCCAGCGAAAGCTGGAATCCAGAGATGGGGGGATGAGGCGGGGTCTGTCCGCCTGCGGCGGATGGCCTCCGCCAGAATGACGTATCCATAGAGGGGAAGGAACATCTATGCCCCGTTCCTTCACAGGTAGTTGACCTCTTGCAGAATACGCTCGCCGATATACGGCTTGAGGGCGTCTTTCATTACGAGGTCAACCTTGACCCCCAGCAGCCCCTTAAGATACTCCTCCAGGTCCAGAAATTTGAAAAAGCCGGGCGTCTCTGCAAATTCCACCAGGATGTCCACATCGCTGCGCTTTCGCTGCTCGCCACGGACATAAGAGCCAAAGATGCCTATCCGGCTGACACTATACTTCTCCATTAGCTCCGCCTTGTGCCGGGCCAGGATTTCCTTGATTTCGGGCAGGCTTTTTACGTTCTTTTTGGCTGTTGTCATAGTCGTCCAACCTCATTGTATCCCGCTTTCATTTATAGGCTTTCTGTAGTGGGATGTCAAGGAGTTAGCTGCCAGCAATCAGCAGTCAGTATTCAGCCTGAATGCTGTGTGGCTGATAGCTACTCCTGTTGACCCCATTTGCCAGACGCCTTGATTTCCTCTATACTGCGTTACGGAAACGAGGCGGTCGTGTCCTGTCACCTTTGAGGGAGGGAAGCGGCGAGAGCTATCAGGCCAGGTCCAGGCTGGCCATGCCAGCAAAGAAGCACAAGGCTGAAAGAGGACGGAATATGGATTTTGCACTCAGTGAGGAGCAGGAGCTACTGAGAAAGACGGCCCGTGACTTTCTGGAAAAGGAATGCCCGGAGAGCTTCGTGCGGGCCATGGGAAAAAGCGAGCGCGGCTACTCGCCGGAGCTGTGGCACAAGATTGCTGACCTGGGCTGGCTGGGGCTGGTCTTTCCGGAGGAGTATTGCGGCAGCAGTGCCAGCTTCCTCGATCTGGCCGTCCTCTATGAAGAATTTGGCCGGGCCATGTTCCCCGGCCCCCACCTCTCCACCACTGTGCTCTGCGGCCTCACCATTCTGGCGGCAGGCAGCGAGGCGCAGAAGGCAGAGCTATTGCCGCGCATCGCCAACGGCGATTTGATACTGGCACTCGCTCTGACCGAGGCCAGCGCCTCCTTTGAGCCGGAAAGCGTCACCCTTCCGGCGGTGCCTGATGGTGATAGCTACGTAATCAACGGCACCAAGCTATTCGTCTATGACGCCCATATCGCCGACTACCTCCTGTGTGTCACCAGGACAAGGCGGAGTGCCGCGCCTGAGGACGGCGTCACGCTCTTTCTGGTTGATGCGAAGGACCCGGGCGTAAGCTACACATTGCTCAAGACCACCGCCGGTGATAAGCCAAGCGAGGTTGTCTTCCACAATGTCCGTGTCTCTGCCGGCAATATGGTCGGCAAGCTGCATGAAGGCTGGGCGCCACTGGAAAAGGTCATACAAAAGGGTGCCGTCCTGCTCTGTGCCGAGATGGTCGGCGCCGGGCGACACATCCTGGAGATGGTGGTTGACTACGCCAAGACCAGGATACAGTTCGACCAGCCTATCGGCGTCAACCAGCACGTGCAGGAGCACTGCGTCCAGCTACTGGCGATGGTTGACGGCTCCCGGCTGGTCACCTACCAGGCGGCCTGGAAGCTCAGCCAGGACTTGCCGGCGGATATGGAGGTGGCCATCGCCAAGGCCTGGGCGAGCGATGCCCACGAGGAAGCCTGCTGGCGGGCGCACCAGGTCTTCGCCGGGGTTGGCTATACCCTGGAACTGGGCCTGTTGCCCCTCTACAGCCGCCGGGCGAAGACGCTCCAGCTCTACCTGGGCGATGCCGCCCACCACCGGCGCAGGGTGGCCAGACAGCTTGACGGCTGGGTCTTAGATAAGCCCCAGGGCAAGCCTATCGGCGTGGGGTACCAGGAACAGAAGTAAAAGCTGTCAGCTGTCAGTTATCAGCATTTGCTGATTTTTCTAGGTGTTGCCGAAATCATCGCTCAGGTCTTTATGCTATGATTACTGAAACATCGTAAGTAACCGTGTGAGTGAGGCATATGCAGCTAACGGCAATTATCAGGAAGGGCGAGAACCAATACGTGGCGCTATGCCCGGAGGTGGATGTAGTCAGCCAGGGCTACACCGCGGAGGAATCGCTGCACAACCTCAGGGAAGCCGTGGAGCTTTACATAGAAGAAATGGGCGTTCCAGAGGGCGTGGGAGAAGAGGAAATAATCGTCACTCATTTTAGGGTCAAGGATGCCAAGACTTCCAGTTCTGTCGGGGCGTGAGCTGACTCAAGTCCTGGCCAAAGCAGGGTTCAGCCCGGCTCGCCAGATAAGTTGCCTGCTATTCTTCTCGTCTCCCCCTTTGGCAAAGGGGGACTAAGGGGGATTTCGCCTTGCTTAGCAGGAAATCCCTCTCAATCTCCCTTTTTCAAAGGGAGAGGAATTGCCTAACGGATTCTTGAGACAGGACACCAGCTTCTACCCCCTCTCCCACACCACCTTCCCCCCGATGATGGTCATCTCTATCTTGATGTCTTTTATCTGCGCGGCGGGTACCATGGTCGGGTCGTCACTCAGCAGCACGAGGTCGGCCAGCCTGCCTTGTCTTATAGAGCCTTTCTCCATTTCCGCAAAAGAGGCGTAGGCAGCATTCGTGGTATACATGGCCAAAGCCTGGCCGGCCGTAATACGTTCTTCAGGGAGGAGCACCTGCCCTGATTTGGCCCGCCTGGTCACCGCGGCATAGAGGCCGGCCAGAGGGTCCGCGGGCACTATGGGACTGTCTGAGCTGCCAGCCACGACTAGGCCGCCGTCAAGGAAGGAGCGAAAACGGTAGAGCCACCGCAAGCGGGCGGGCGGTATCTCCGCCAGGTATCTTTCACCGCTATAGTAGAGAAAAGGCGGCTGGGTGACCACCACTGTCCCAAGCTTGGTCAATCTCTCCAGCAAGTTCGGTGGGCACTCAGCGCAGTGCTCGATGCGGTGCCGCCGTACCCCACCGGGAAGCTGGCTACGGGCGAACTCCAGCGCCGTGATGGCGGCCTCAACCGTTCCCGGCTCGACGGCATGGATAGCGACCTGGAAACCCGCCCGGTGCGCCGCAAGCACCTGCTCGTTTAGCTCCAATTGCGACGGGTAGAGGCGCCCCGTTGCCTCATGCAATATTATCTTCACGGCACCCAGCCGCAGGTGGTTATCGCCCGCGCTGGCAAGCAGGCCAGCCTCCTGAAACTGTCTTTGCGCCCCGCTACCAATCATCATTGTCAGGCGGCTTTCCAGCTTTCTTGCCTCTTTCAGTCTCCGGAAGGTCTGCCACCGGGCATAGTCATTGACGACCGTGGCATCCTGAAGCGAGGTAATACCATTGGCAAGGTAATACTCATTGGCCAGCGAGATGCCCTTGCTGAGGTCTTCTTCCGATAGGGGTGGCAACACCTTCTCTCGTATGTAGCCGACCATCTCAAAAAGACGGCCCGTTGGCTCTCCGGTAAGGTCACGCTCAATCAGCCCGCCCGGCGGCTCCGGCGTTTCTGCCGTAATGCCGGTCAGGCGAAGACCCAGGCTGTTTAGCACGCAGGCGTGAAGGGAGCGGTGCGTCAGGACAACAGGGTGATGAGGCACCACTTCGTCAATGTCATGGCGGTCAGGGTGCCGTTTTTCGGCCAGGTAGAAATCGTTGTAGTCGCCGCAGACCAGCCATTGTCCTGGGGGTGTGCCCTGTGCGTGGCGGTAGATAACCGCCTTGATGTCAGTGATGCTGCGCACCACCGCCGGGCTGATGTCAATGCTGAGCAGCCTGCGGACCAGCGAAAAGATATGGCAATGGGCATCGTTGAATCCAGGTAGAAGCGTTTTGCCGCCGCAGTCAATTACTCTGGTCTGCAGGCCGGTAACAGAGTCGGCTTCTTTGTCATCGCCTACAAACACAATGCGGTCACCCCGGACGGCCAGCATCCGTGCCGCCGGCTGGACAGGGACCATCGTTATCACATTGGCGTTCTTCAGGACGAGGTCTGCGGCAGTCATTGCAGCGATACGGCGATGATGGTCAGGTTATCGGTGCCAAAGCGGTTGACCAGGACCTCTTGCTTCAGGGCTTCCACAAGAGATTCGGGCTGAGCATGCTGGCGAGCTAGCTCCGCCACTTCCTCGTTGGTCACCACGTCAAACAGCCCATCGCAGGCAGCAATCAGGAATATGTCCTCGGGTGTAATCCGATGCTCGCTTACCGAAGGGGTGGCGATGACGCCCACCGGTTTGAAATACTCATCGCCGATAGTTCGAGTCGGCATCAGGCCCAGATAGCCGCGATAGACATAGGGATAGCGGATAACGCCGCCCATTTGCGCAATGCGCTGCCTTTCGGCGGGGTTGTCCAGACGGTGGTCGGTGGTCAGCTGCGTAAAGCCAGTATTGCTGACCACGATAGCGCGGGCATCACCGGCATTGGCGGTGAAGATAATGCTGTCCCCGATGAAGAAGGTGACGGCCGTCGTCCCGGAGTCCTGCCCCTTAAGCTCGACGGAGACGGTCTTATAGCTTTCGGTGAAGGCCTGCGCTGGTGAAGCTCCGGCAAGCAGTTTCTCCAGGAAGATTTCAGACAGCCGCGGCGCGGCGTATTCAGCGGCGAAGCGTCCGCCGTGACCGTCAAAGACGCCCCCGAAGGCCCAGCCCCGGCCACCAAAATTCAGGTCGAGGTAGTGGGCATCCTCCATCTCCGGCCGCATGCCCTGTTCGGAAATAAAAGCAGCTTGCATATCAACCTTATTAGCCATCAGCAGTCAGCTTGTGTTTATTGTTGATAGCTGAAAGCTGAAGGGTAGTAGCATATAACATTCGCTCTTGATATTGGTGGCACAGGCGTCCCTTCATGGTGGACTACGCGACCTTAGCTGCAGTAATTGTGACGACAATTGCGATTTGTCATTCCAGTCCTTCCACAGAAGGAGAATCCAGAGGTGGGGATGAGGTCGGTCTGTCCTTCAGCTGAAGGATGGCCTTCGCCAGAATGACGGATTCACATTCCACGTCCTCAGCAAAGGGGATTCAGAAATCCCTCTTAATCTCCCTTTAGCAAAGGGAGAAATAGTCGGCTGATGTCCTCTTACCCTCATATTTTCTCCACCTGCACCAGAGCCGTGTTGCTGCAAAAGGCCCCGCCGGGCGAATGTTCTCCCCGAACCAGCGTATTGACACAGCCGCCCACGTCCAGGCCGGACGGGTCAGGGCTAAACCACGCTCCTTCATAGACACAGACCACGCCGGGCATGATGCGGCTGGTCACCTTGGCCTCGATAGCGATGGCACCGCGGTCGTTAAACACCTTAACGCGGTCGCCGTTACGGATGTTCCTGGCTTCAGCATCAACGGGATTCAGCCAGACCTGGTGCGGCTCCACCTGCCGGTACCAGGGGATATTGTGGAACTGGGAATGGACCCGCTTGCGGCAGTGCGTGCTGATGAGCTGTAGCGGAAACTGCTGGCGCTGCGGGTCGCTCACGCCTTCCCAGGCCTCCACATACTTGGGGACGGGGGGCAGGACATCCGGGCGGTTGAAATCGGCGATGCGCTGGCAGTATATCTCAATCTTGCCTGATGGTGTGGGAAAGGGGTTGCGTGCCGGGTCCTCAATCTGGGACTTGAAGGCCACGCGCGGCTCAGGGGTCGGCGGCCGGTAAAAGCCGCTGGCCTTGAAGGCGTCATAGTCCGGGATGCCGTGCTTGGCGGCGATGAACCGGAGCCATTCGTCATCTGACTTATCGTTGTAGCCGGCCACGCCCATCTTGGCGGCCAACTGCGTGATAATGGCAATATCGCTCTTTGACTCGTATAGCGGCTCTATGGCCTTGTTGGCATACACGGCATACAGGCCGGTGCCCCAAGGGAGCTTGATATCATTCCGTTCGAGGAAGGTGCAGGCGGGCAGCAGTATATCGGCGAACCTGGCTGTGGGTGTCATAAACTGGTCCTGGACGACTACGAACTCCAGCTTCCTCAGGGCCTGGGCGCCCCGGTTGCTGTCCGGTAGCTGGTTGAGGCCATTGCCGCCGGCAATGTAGAGCATCTTGATATCGCTCGTGTAGCCGCCCGACTTTCCCCTCAGGATAGCGTCCCACAACCTGGTATGGTTCACCCGGTTGGCCGTATGGTAGCGTATGCCCGGCACGGCGAACTCGTGCAGGGGCAGGTCCTTCTCCACGGGATTGGGCGGCACGGGCAGGTCGCTGAGCATCTCGCCGCGCTCCGGGCCGGTGGGCATCATCGTGGCGGGAGAGGTGCTGGCCGAGCTGTCCAGGCAGGCGGCGGCACCACCATGAATGCCAACATTGCCGGTCATAGCGGAAAGGGTAGCCGCCGCCCGGTGGTACTGCTCCCCGCGGGCCGTCCGCCCCGGGGCGAAGCCCACAACAATAGCCGCCGGTTTGCTGGTGGCATACTCAATGGCTAGCTGGCGTATCGTCGCCGCCGGCACGCCGGTGATTTTCTCCGCCCACTCCGGCGTCTTGGGGATACCCTCCTCTTCACCGGTCAGGTAGTCCCGGAAGATGTCAAAACCAACGGTGTATTTGTCCAGGAAAGCCTGGGCCTGCAGCCCCTTTTCCAGGATGACATAGGCCATGGCGATCAGCATGGCCGCGTCCGTGCCGGGGCGGATGGGAATCCACTGCGTGGCCCAGGTAGCTGCCGTCTCCGTGAGACGGGGGTCAATGGCGACGATCTTGATGCCCTTTTCTTTGGCCTGCGTCAGGTAGTAGCGGGTCTCGGTGCCGAAGATAGACTCGGCGGGATTGCAGCCCCAGAGGATAATCAGCTTCGAGTTGAGCAGGTCAGCCCGGTCATGGCCGTTGCGCGTGGTGCCGTAGGTAGCCAGGCTGGCGAAAAAGCCGCCCTGGAAAGAGGCGGCGCCCCAGCGCACGCCATAGCCGCCGACCTGTCCATAAAGCCGGCGCAGCAGGGTGCTCAGGTGGTTCAAACGGCTGTCCACGCCGGACCAGGGCAGCAGGAAGACCGCCGAAGGGCCGTAGCTATCCCTGATGCGGAGGGACTGGTCGGCTACCTCCTGCAAGGCCTCGTCCCAGGAAATACGAGTGAATTTACCCTCACCGCGCTCGGCTACCCGGCGCATGGGGTACTTCAGGCGGTCCGGGGAATAGACCCGGTAATGGTACATTAGCCCGCGAAAGCAGGGGCGCATGGCGGGAGAGCCCACATCGCGGGACTCAATCCTGACAACGCGCCCGTCTTCGACATAGACGCTCAAGGGACAGCTGCCGCCACAATCGTGGCAGCAGACCGAGGGAACAATCTTCACCCCACCAGACCTCCTCACTGTTGTAGTGCAATACCAACGTTTAACAACAAGGCACTGATAGCTGGCATTATAGTTTTTCGGAGGCGAGGGTGTCAAACGGCAGTCTCAATAACCACCTTCTCCACCCCGTTTGCCTCACCCCAAAATCAGCCATTGGCCACCGTAGGGCAAGTTTCCTAACCTGCCCGCCACTTCAAGTCGGGTTAGGAAACCCACCCTACAGAATGAATCGCTGATTTCGGGCTCACCATCAGGCTTGACAAGCCTTCCGCCGATTCATTATAATTAGCCTAGCTTTTAGCAATTGGACTGGGATACATACGATTTTTCCACCCTTCGCTCTGCGAAGGAGCGCAATTAACTTCCTGGTTTAGCCTTCAGGAAAAACCCTTGACCTTCCCATATGTCTTAGACTCTGGTCTTCTTTGATGACAAAGTATATCTTTGTGACTGGCGGCGTGGTTAGCTCGGTTGGCAAAGGTATCACTGTCGCCTCGATTGGCACTATTTTGAAGAGCCGCCAGATTACGGTCTCGGTGCAGAAGCTCGACCCTTACCTGAATGTTGATCCCGGGACAATGTCCCCCTACCAGCACGGTGAGGTCTTTGTGACCCGGGACGGGGCGGAAACAGACCTTGATTTAGGCAACTACGAGCGCTTTATTGACGTTGAACTGACGGCAGAGTCAAACGTTACCTCCGGCCAGATTTACAGTGCTATCATCACCAAGGAACGGCGGGGTGATTTCCTGGGGGGCACTATCCAGGTGGTGCCCCACGTTACCAGCGAGATAAAGGACCGCTTTAAGAAGCTGGCCGAGAAATCCAAGGCTGAGGTAATTATTATCGAGGTGGGCGGCACGGTGGGTGATATTGAGGGGCAGCCCTTCCTGGAGGCCATCCGCCAGATGAGGAATGATGTGGGACGGGACAACGTTCTCTATATCCACGTTACCTTCTTGCCCTACCTTTCCTCTACACAGGAGCTGAAGACCAAGCCCACCCAGCACAGCGTGAATGAGCTGCGGCGCATCGGTATCCAGCCCGATATTATCATCTGCCGGAGCGATTACCCTATCCCCGAAAGCATCAGGGACAAGATCTCCCTCTTCTGTGATGTGCAAAGGCAGGCGGTCATCCCCCTGCCCACTGTGCCGACTATTTATGAGGTGCCGGTATTCCTGGAGGAAAGCGGCCTGGGCCAGCTGGTTATCGAAAAGCTGGCGTTGAAGACGACTCAGACCGACCTGAACCAATGGCGGGAGTTGGTCAGTCGTCTCAAGACACCCCGTGAACCGGTGACTATCGCCCTGGTGGGCAAATACGTAGAGCTGAAAGATGCTTACTTCTCGGTGCGGGAGGCCCTGCATCACGCCGCCTTATTTCACAATAGAGACCTTAATCTCATCTGGGTGCATTCGGAAGACCTGGAGAAGAACGGGGCTGACTCACTGCTGCGCACAGCGCAAGGAATTGTGGTGCCCGGTGGTTTTGGCATCCGTGGTATAGAGGGCATGATAAAAGCGGCCGAATACGCCCGTGATAACAAAATTCCTTACCTCGGGCTGTGCCTGGGGATGCAGGTCATGGTCATCGAATTTGCCCGTCACGCCTTGTGTTCTCCCAGGGCTAACTCGACCGAGTTTGATGCCACCACGCCGTGTCCGGTTATTGACCTGATGCCGGAGCAAAAGGGGGTGACCAACAAGGGCGGCACCATGCGCCTGGGCAACTACCCGTGCCACTTGATAGGCGGCACCCGCGCCGCGCAGGCCTATGACCAGGAGGTGGTCTGCGAGCGGCACCGGCACCGTTTTGAGTTTAACAACGATTTCAGACAGCAGCTGGAGGCGGCGGGTATGCGCTTTTGCGGGCTTTCGCCCGATGGCAAGCTCGTTGAACTGTGTGAGCTGCTTGACCACCCGTGGATGGTAAGCTGCCAGTTTCACGCCGAGTTCGGCTCGCGGCCGCACCGGCCCCACCCCCTCTTCCGTGACTTTATCGGGGCGGCGAAGAATACCCTGCGCGAGGGTGCCCAGCTACCGTTGACAGCAAATGGGCATTAGCCCGAATGTGAAATCGCGACGAATGCCAGCGAACATTGGCTATCAGCTTATACGAAGACCTGAGATTCATGAGATATGGTTCAAGAGTATTTATAGATTACTTCGTAAATCCTAAATCTTAAATCGTAAATCTCAAGTTGAAAATACGTGGCTGAACGCTGATAGCTGACAGCTAGATTATCTTCAGCTTAGGCTTTAGAGAGGAATCACATGCGCATCTTCCTGGATACCGCTAATGTGGAGCAGGTCAGGCACGGGGCCAGACTAGGCGTGGTGAGTGGTGTGACCACCAACCCCAGCCTGGTCTCCAAGGAGGGCTCATCCGACTACAAAGCGGTCATCAAGGAAATCTGCGCCATTATCTCAGGGCCTGTCTCGGTAGAGGTGCTGACTACCGATAAAGAGGCCATGCTGGCCCAGGCGCGGGAGATGGCGGGCTGGGCGACTAACGCGGTAATAAAAATTCCTATTACGGCGGATGGGCTTGAAGTGACCGCTGCCCTGGCGAAGGAGAGCATCAAGGTAAATGCCACCCTGTGTTTTTCGCTGAACCAGGCGCTTCTGGCCGCCCACGCCGGGGCAGCCTATGTCAGCCCATTCGTCGGGCGACTGGATGACATAGGGCATGACGGCATGGCACTGGTAGCAGACATTGTGGCTGTGTACCGGGACTATGATTTGCCTACGGAGGTAATTGCGGCCAGCATCAGGCACCCGCTCCACTGCGTGACGGCGGCTAAGGCCGGGGCCGCTATTGCCACCGTCCCTTACAGCGTGCTGCTGCAAATGATCCAGCACCCGCTAACTGACATCGGTATCGCCCGTTTCCTGGCGGACTGGCAAAAAGTCGCCAAGAAGTGATATTGACAGGTCAAAAATAGTTTTCTTGCCGGCGCAACATAAGCCAAATTCTGGTTGACAATCAAAAAGTAATCCAGCCCCTCACCCCTTCCCCGACAAATGGCAGGGGTACCGGGGGCAAGACCAAACATTGATTTCGGAAGAATATCCTAATAATATGGCATCCTCTCCACGGAGAGAGGATGGGAGGAGTGGACACCATGAACATCGCAGAGCTGGAAACCAAAACACTGGACGAGCTTGTTGATCTGGCCAATGAGGTCGGCATCACCGACTACGCTCCGGAGAAGCAGGACCTGATACGCCGCCTGCTGCAGGCGGATACCGAGCGGCAGGGCAATATTTTCTGCAGCGGCATCCTGGAGACAATGCCGGATGGCTATGGCTTTCTCCGGCAAAGCACCCTCTTGCCCAGCTCAGCTGACATCTATGTTTCCCAATCCCAGATTCGCCGCTTCGGACTGCGGACGGGTGATATGGTCGTTGGGCAGGGCCGGCCATCCAAGAACAGTGAAAAATACAGCAGCCTGCTACGCATTGAAGCCATCAACGATATGAACCCGGAGCTGGCGCGGAACCGGCCTTATTTCACCCAACTCACCCCGACCTTCCCTAATAAGCTACTTAACCTGGAGACCACGCCGGAGAACCTGTCCACTCGCCTGATTAACCTCATCGCTCCCATCGGCCGCGGACAGCGCGGCCTAATTGTGTCCCCACCCAAGGCCGGCAAGACCATGTTGCTCAAAGCCGTTGCTAATGCTGTTTCCACTAACTACACTGACATACATATCATGGTCGTTCTGATCGGCGAGAGGCCGGAAGAGGTTACCGATATGAAGCGTTCGGCGAGAGCAGAGGTAATAGGGGCGACCTTTGATGAGCCGGTGGAAAACCAGACACGCGTTGCTGAGCTGGCCCTGGAAAGGGCCAAGCGCATGGTGGAGAGCGGGCGGGATGTCATAATCCTGCTCGATGGTATCACACGCCTTACCCGTGCTTATAACCTGGTCATGCCCTCTAGCGGGCGCACCCTGTCCGGCGGCATTGACCCGGCCGCTTTATACCCGGCCAAACACTTTTTCGGCGCGGCGCGCAATACGGACGAGGGCGGTAGCCTGACCATCATCGCCACCTGCCTGGTTGACACGGGCAGCCGCATGGATGACCTTATCTACGAGGAGTTCAAGGGCACCGGCAACTTGGAGCTTCATCTGGAGCGCCGTCTGGCGGAGCGCCGCATCTTCCCGGCCATAGACGTAGAGCATAGCGGCACCAGGCGTGAAGAGCTTCTCCTGGACGAGCAGACCATTGCCAAGGTCTGGCTGCTGCGGCGCATGGTATCCATGATTTCCTCCGATTCCGCCAACTTCGCCGAGGCCACCGAGCGCGTCCTGGACCGTATGCGGAAGACAAAGACCAACGCCGAGTTCCTGGCCAACCTGGGCCGGGAGTTTTAGGCCACACCACAGGTTTTCTCTGTCATCGCACCTGTCCCGCTAACATTCATCTGGGACTGACAGGCTCGCGTCTGGGGAATTCCTCAACAGTGCTATTGCGAGCGCATCCGCCCTTCGACAGGCTCAGAGCGGAGCCGAAGTCCTTCTATATGAAACGTCCTAAATAGATGCGCATACTGGTACTTCTAAATACGAAGCACGAAATCCGAAATCCGAAACAAGCACGAATTCTCCAAATTCAAAAGGCCAAATGTTTTCAATCTTGGATTTTGAATTTTGAATTTGTTTCGTATTTCGATTCCTTCGACAAGCTCAGGACAAGATTCGGATTTAGAATTTCAATTCATAATATGCGCAAACATTTATGTTGTGACATATGAGAAGGATGTGCCACCGGCGGCTAATCGTCCTTCACGCTTTGCCGTGAAGGATCTCGCGTGGTGAAAGCCGTTATCCTGACTTGCCTGGCGGTTTCGCGGCAAGCCGGGCTTATGTTGTTCGTTGGAAACGTATACCTGGTTAGGCTATAATTGTGCCATAGGCAACAGGGACTGAATACAGGATATTCAGGAGTGTGACATGATTGAGATCTACCAGGAGCTGGTCAACGTTATCTCACGGCGAGAGAAGGCCATACTGGCCACAGTTATCTCCAGTCGCGGCTCAGCCCCGCGGGAGGCGGGGGCCAAGATGCTCATCAAGCAGGATGGGAGCTTTATCGGCACGGTTGGCGGCGGTGGTGTGGAAAAGAACGTGCTGCGGAAAGCGATGGAAATTATGGGCGCTCGCGAGCCACAAGTGGTGCACTTTGACCTTACGGGCAAGCCGGAGAGCGTAGGAACGTGCGGCGGGCAGATGGATGTCCTGCTGGAGCCAGTCCTGGCTCCGGAGACGGTATATATCTTCGGCGCCGGCCATATCTCGCAGCCGACAGCGGCAATCGCCAAGATGCTGGACTTCCGTGTCATCGTAATAGACCCGCGTCCTGAGTTCAATAACAGCGACCGTTTTCCCACGGCTGATGCCTGTATCGTTGAAGACTATGCCCAGGCCTGCCCCAAGCTCAGTGTCGATGAGGACAGCTACATTGTTATTTGCACACCGGGGCACGTCACGGATGAGCCCTGTCTGAAGTTTGCCGTGGGCAGCAAGGCCAAATACGTCGGCATGATGGGCAGCCGCCGGAAGATACTGGAGGTCAAGGAACGTATGGTCCAGCAAGGGGTGCCCCGGGAGCTGCTGGACAAGATTCACGCGCCTATTGGCGTTGACATCGGTGCAGAGACCCCGGCGGAGCTGGCGGTCAGCATTGTTGCCGAGATAATCAAGGTGAGAAGGATGGCCCCGGTGCGGGCGGGCGTCAGCTAGACGGGCGGCATGAAGCGGCGGGGCACTCTGCTGGCGCTAGTGCTGGCCCTTTCTCTGGTCGGTTGTAGCCCGGCCGGACAGAGGTCAATAACCGTATTTGCCGGCTCCGTGCTCCAGCCGGCAATGACGGAGCTGGGCAGGAATTTTGAGGAAAGGACCGGGATAAAGGTCTATTTTAGCTTCGGCGGGTCGGGGACTATGCTGGCCCAGATGAAGCTGGCGCAGAGCGGCGATATCTATATGCCGGCCTCCCCGGACTATGTTACCCTGGCCAGACAGGAGGGAGTTATTCGGAATGACGTGGAGCGGCGGATTGCCTACCTCGTCCCTGCCATTCTGGTCCCACGCGGCAATCCCAAGAATATCCGGACATTGGCAGACCTGGCCAGACCAGGGATAAGATTGGGAGTGGCCAATCCGCAGGCGGTGTCCGTTGGGGCCTACGCCATGGAAATACTAGACTATAACAAGCTTCTCGAGACGGTCTCGCCGAACATCGTCACCTATGCCGAGAGCTATGCTAAGGCCGTTAGCCTGCTCGCCTTGAAATCCCTGGACGCCACCATCGGCTGGGACGTCTTCGCCCGGTGGCAGCCGGACAGCTTTGAGGTTGTCTATCTCAGACCGGAGCAGGTCCCCAGGATCGCTTATGCGGCTGGTGCCGTAGCTACCTTCACTAAGGACAAAGCAAGCGCCGACAGGTTCCTCGATTTTGTGGTTTCCCCGTCCGGACAGGACATCCTCCGCAAATGGGGGTTCATTACGGAAGAGAGCGAGGCGAGAAAGCTCGCCCCCAATGCGGTTATCGGCGGGGAACCCGATTGGAATTAAGAGGCTCAGAATTTAGGATTCAAGATTTGAGAATACAAGTTTATTGCATAAATCATGAATCTTGAACCATAAATCTATGTAGCTGAAAGTTGACTGTTGACAGCTATGTTGGTTATTGCTGCTCGGAATAGAAGTAAATGACGGTGAGAGCGATTAAGGGTCCTGGTGGTGACAGGGTGTTTAAGGGGGCGACGGTCAGCGCCCTAGCTTTGCTGGCCCTCTTCTTCGCAGTCATCTTGGGCGCCATGCTCAGCTACACCCGCTGGGGCCCATTTCTGTCTGCCCTGCTCTCCGAGGAAATTCTTTTTGCTGTCAGATTGAGCCTTACGACCGCCACCATAGCTACCGCCCTGGCCATGGCGATTGGGATCCCCGCCGCCTATGCACTGTCACAGATGCAGTTCCACGGCAAGAGCCTCGTTGACAGCCTGCTCGACCTGCCTATCGTTATCTCACCGATAGCGTTAGGCGCCGCCCTGCTCATCTTCTTCAATACGCCAGCAGGTGCCGGCATAAACAGCCTGTTTGTCTTCGCCGTGCCGGGGATAGTCCTGGCCCAGTTTGCCGTTACCATTGGCCTGGCGATCAGGCTTTTGAAGTCCACCTTTGATGGCATTGACCCGAGGTATGAGCAGGTCAGCCGGACGCTGGGCTACAGCAAGGCAAAGGCCTTCACCAGGGTTACCCTGCCGCTCGCCCGGAACGGGCTGATTGCTGCCACAATTCTGACGTGGGCACGGGCCCTGGGCGAGTTCGGGGCCACCGTAACGCTGGCCGGGGCCACGCCTCTGAAGACTGAGACGCTACCCACAGCTATCTTTCTCAGCCTGGCTTCCGCTGACGTAGCCCGGGCCATCGCCGTGGTGCTCATCCTGGTCCTGATTGCGGCAGTGGCGCTTGTCCTCATCCGCAAGGTGGCCGGTAGGGGGTATCCCCTGTGATTAAGATAAGAGACCTTTCCTTAACACTGCGTGACTTCTCGCTGAGAGACATAAACCTGACCATTGATGGCGGGGAATACTTTGTTATCCTGGGGCCGACCGGTGCCGGCAAGACTGTCCTGCTGGAGTCCATCGCCGGGCTGCATACCATCAAACATGGCGAAATATGGGTGGACGGGGTGGAAATCACGCACCTGCCCCCGGAGGCAAGAAGGCTGGGCTATGTGCCCCAGGACTACGTGCTTTTCCCCTTCCTGAACGTCATTGGCAACATCACCTTCGGCCTTGACCATACCGCTCCGGCCCGTTCCGCCAGGGAGAAGCAGGCCAAAGAGCTCGCTAATCTCCTGGGCATCTCACCATTGCTCGACAGAGACGTCCGCTCCTTAAGCGGCGGGGAGAAGCAGCGGGTGGCCCTGGCCCGCGCCCTGGCCATTTCGCCCCGCTTGCTGCTCCTCGATGAGCCTTTCAACAGCCTAGACCTGCAGACGGCGAAGTATCTCAGGCTTGAGCTGCGCCGCATTCACCTGACCCTCGGTATCACCATTGTGCACGTGACGCACAATCAGGTGGAGGCTGAGGAGATGGCGGACCGCCTGGCGATTATCAAAGCCGGCCGGTTGGAGCAGGTTGGGCGGCCCCACGATGTGTTTTTCTACCCGGAGAACGAGGCTGTCTCGGACTTCATTGGCGCGTTGAATATCCTTGATTGCGACTCCTGCCGGCCGCTGGGCAGCGGCATTGTGGAGGTCACCTGTGACGGTATGCACGTCCTGCTGCCGCATGATGGTGCGGCCGTGCGCAAAATAGCCCTTCTGCCACGGGACATATACGTATCAGAAAGGCAGCCCCCCGGCCCTCAGGTGAACCGTTTTAAGGGCACTGTCACCGGCATCAAGAGCCTGGGCGCCGCCGTGCGGCTGGAGGTAATGGTCGGCAGCAGGACCCTGCTGGCGGAGATGCCGCATGATATCTTCAGCGAAATGGACCTGAAGGTGGGCCAGGAGGTCTTCCTGATACTCAAGCTGCGCCGCATGAGAGTGCTAGAGAGCGACGGGGAGGTCGGGCCATGAAGGCACTGTGTGACCTTGTGGTTTTGATTAAGGGCGCCGGCGACTTGGGGAGCGGGGTAGTCCACCGCCTCTTTCGCGCCGGTTTCAAGCTCTGTCTGACAGAGACAGCCCGGCCCCAGGCCGTCCGGCGCGGCGTCAGCTTTTGTGAGGCGGTCTATGAGGGCGAAAAGAAGGTCGAGGGTGTGGTGGCCAGGCTGGCCACCACACCCACCGAAATCTCCCGGACGTGGGCTGACGGCAAAATACCATTGCTGGTTGACCCGCAAGCTGCTGTCAAGGACTTCTTGAGGCCGGACGTGCTGGTTGATGCTATTATCGCCAAGAGGAACCTGGGCACGGCCATAACGGATGCCCCCCTCGTCATCGGGCTTGGCCCCGGTTTCCGTGCAGGCGTGGACGTCCATGCCGTCATTGAGACCAATCGCGGTCATAACCTAGGCAGGGTAATCTGGCAAGGGGAAGCAGAGCCAAATACAGGCATCCCCGGCGAAATTGACGGCGTCACCACGGAGCGGGTCCTGCGTGCCCCCACAGCCGGTCAACTCATCACCCGGAAGGACATAGGCGATTACGTTCAAGCCGGTGAGACAGTTGCCCTGGTCAATGGCTCTCCTGTAATAGCCCAGATCACTGGCATCTTGCGCGGACTGCTACGCTCCGAGACACCGGTGCACCAGGGCATGAAGCTGGGCGATATTGACGCCCGGGCGAAAAGAGAGCATTGTTTCACCATCTCGGACAAGGCCAGGGCTATTGGCGGCGGTGTCCTCGAAGCGATATTGGGTCACTATAGCAAGCCCGGCTCCTAATAATAGGGAGCGTAAGCAAATACCCAGTCCAACGGATGCAGGCAATGGAAACCGAAATAATCAATGGCGTCATCATTTCCATTGTGGCCGCGGCCATATTAGCCTACCTCACCTACAGACTGCGCCAGCCTGTCATCCTTGGCTACATGATAGCCGGCATTGTCATTGGCCCGCAGCTCGGCCTCAGACTGGTAACAAATCCGGAAGCCATAAATTTCAGCTCGGAGCTGGGCCTGGTCGCTCTTTTGTTCATGGTTGGACTTGAGCTGGACCTGGGAAAGATTGTGCAATCGGGCAAGGGGATTATCATCGGTGCCATTGCCCAGTTCGTCATCTGTGCCGGTCTGGGACTGGCGTTCTTCAGTTTGCCCGGTTTCAGCGGCGGTGGAAAGCTTGCAGTTCTCTACCTGGCGATTACCTTCTCTCTCAGCAGCACTATGATCGTGGTCAAGCTTCTCTATGACAAGTCCGAGCTGGATACCCTGCCGGGCCGGATTAGCCTGGGCATTCTGGTCTTGCAAGATGTATGGGCAATCCTGTTCCTGGCCATCCAGCCGAGCCTGGCTAAACCGGAGATAGGCACGCTGGCACTATCCTTCGTCACGGGAGCGGGTCTGGTAGCTAGCTGTCTGCTTGCCAGTCGCTTTCTGCTTCCCCGCCTGTTCAAGAGCGTCGTCAG
This sequence comes from Chloroflexota bacterium, assembly GCA_016210585.1. Lineage (GTDB taxonomy): Bacteria > Chloroflexota > Dehalococcoidia > Dehalococcoidales > JAFGLR01 > JACQTX01. The sequence continues at coordinate 4,472 of JACQTX010000053.1, read as the reverse complement.
GAACCCGGAGCTGATGGTGGTTATGGCGCTGGGATGGGCTTTCTTGGTCTCGTGGCTGTTCGGGGATTTTGCCGGTCTGTCCAGGGCAATGGGAGCTCTCGTCGCCGGGGTCAGTCTATCCACACTCCCCTACAAGGAGGAGATAACGGATAGGGTCACCACCGTTAGGTCGTTCTTCCTTATCCTGTTCTTCGTCTCACTAGGCATGAAGGTCAGCGAGCCGAGCCTGAGCATCTTCCTGATGTCCCTGCTGGCATCTCTCTTTCTGATTGCTAGCCGTTTCATCTCTATCTTCCCTATCCTTTATTTCTTGCGGAAAGGGATTCGCGTGAGTTTCCTGGTGCCTCTTAACCTTGCCCAGATAAGCGAGTTCGCTCTGGTCATAGGCGCCCTCGGCGTTAGCTTCGGTCACATCAATGAGAGCGTCATGACGGTCATCCTTTTTACCCTCATGATTACCGCGGCTGCCTCAACCTACATGATTACCTACAGCCATAGCCTGTATTTGCTGGTCAACCCTATCCTGAAGATGCTGGGGTTGAAGGATATCCCAATGGCTGAGGAGCAAGGTGAACAGGATAAAGCAGAAACCTACCGCCCTATCCTGTTCCTGGGGTTCTACAAGATCGCCAGTTTTCTACTTCATTCTCTGGAGAAGCAAGACCCCGCAATAAGAGACAAGATTGCCGTGGTGGACTTCAACCCCGAGGTGTGTCAGGAGCTAAGAAAACGCGGTGTTAGCTATATCTTTGGCGACCTGGGCAATACGGGCACACTTGCTGAAAGCGGCCTGGATAAGGCAAGAATCGTGGTCTCTTCTATTCCTGATACTATTTTGAAGGGGACCAGCAACATGGCGCTCCTCACTTTTACCAAAAGAGTCAACAAATCTGCCCGGGTAATAGTGACGGCGGAGAGCATCAAAGCGGCACAGGAGCTCTGGGCAGCCGGTGCCGACTTTGTTATTGTCCCCCATATCGAAGCATCAGACAAGCTCGCCCCTGTGCTGCAAAAGCTTCTGACAGGGGAGGATGTCTCTGAGGTCTGTGCGGCATACCGCCAGCAGATTATGGAACATAAAGGTGGGGTTATCGAATAACGCAAAAAGAGCTACGGTAAATCTCTTGGGGTGCTGTGGGCAGGCGGACTCATCCTTATGGGGCTTATCCACACTAGGCGGACTTGTCTTGTCACATCCAAATGTTCGTTTAGCAACCCGTCCCCCTCCTGGTCTAGAGGAGGGGGACTTGGGGGTAAGGTTGCTAAACTATCTCAAAGCGGGAGGCTTTAAGCGATTGTTAACTGCGGGCTATCTTCAGCCCGCATCTCTGTTTCTAAATATAGAAACGCCATAGTCCTTAAATTGTTACAAGAATTCTCCAAAACATCTGCTGAAAGCTGACTGCTGAATGCTGATAGCTAGGGGCTGGACTAACTGGTATCTTTTGCCCGGAATCTTTGGGGTATTTTCTGCCGAAAATAGGATATTTAGCTTGTGAAAAGACAGGGAACTAATACGTTGCATAGAGATACTAAAGAGGACTACAATGTTTAATAGGTGAGTGTTACTATGATGATACTAGACCGAACAAGAGAGAGAAGGACAACCGGGCTGAAACGGTTGGGCTATCCTCTTATGTTTTTGCTGGTCGGCTCTCTGATGCCTCTCAGCATCTGGGTCGCCGCTGGTAGTGCCCTGGTGCGGCAGCAACGAGAGGCCCGGCGCGCCCGGCGCCTGGCGTGTCTCATTGACGCGGACTGTCCGGCGGGCTATGCCTGTGTCAACGGGCACTGCATACCCATTGACGATTGCTAGCTGCGGTGTGAACCCCGCTGTTCTTTTTCTACTTGTTACTCGCCGGCCCGTTCTATGATGCCGCCGCCGAGGACAGTATCGTCATCATAGAAGACAACCGCCTGCCCCGGGGTGATAGCCATCTGCGGCTCGCTGAATCTCACGCTGGCCCTGTTTTCCTCCAGCGGCGTAAGGCTCGCCTCGGCTTCCCTATGCTGGTATCTTATCCTGGCTCTGGCCCGGACAGTTTCTGCTAAACGCTCAATAGCTATCCAGTTCAGGCCGGTGGCGATAAGCTCATCAGTGTAGATTTCATCCCTGCTGCCTACAGTAATGGCGTTTCTTTCGGCATCAATAGCGGTGACGTAGAGCGGTGCCGCGCTGGCGATGCCCAGTCCCCGCCGCTGCCCGATGGTGTAAAAGGGTACCCCACTATGCTCACCGAGCCGGTTCCCCTGCCGGTCGAATATCGGGCCGGGGCGGGCTTCTGCTGCCAGCAGCGCCGCATACCCACCCTCCACAAAGTTCTGGCTCTCCGGTTTGCTGGCTACGCCCAGCCCGAAGCGCAGGGCTAGCTGGCGCACCTCTGCCTTGGTGTAGTCGCCGAGGGGGAAGGTGGTCCGGGCAAGCTGCTCCTGTGACAGCGTGAAGAGCAGGTAAGACTGGTCTTTCTTCAGGTCTCGCCCCTTTTTGAGCAAATACCGCCGCCGGCTTTCTTCATAGGCCACCCGCGCGTAGTGGCCGGTGGCAAAATAGTCGAACTCAAGGCCACTGGCGCGGGCGCTCCGCACCAGAGCATCGAATTTCAGATGGCGGTTGCACACAACACAGGGATTAGGCGTCTTACCGGACAGGTACTCACGGCAGAAGTAGTCCAGCACAGTGGTCTGGTATTGTTGCTTCAGGTCAAAGACATAGAAGGGGATGTCCAGGACCTCAGCCACACGGCTGGCGTCCGCCTCGTCTTCCACTTCGCCCGGCCCGTAGCAGCCATGACGCTTGGCCGGGCCAGCCGGGGCATCGCCCGCCCATATCCTCATATTGACGCCAATGACCTCATGCCCCTGCTCCTTAAGCAGGGCGGCGGCTACGGAGGAGTCCACTCCGCCGCTCATGGCAACGATTACTCTCACGTTCTCACCTACAGCAGTTCCGCGATTTCCACCTGGGATAGGAGTGAGCTAGTGTAGCCGCAGTCCGGGCAGGTGAGCCTGAGCTCCATCCGCTGTAGCCGGCCCACGAGACGCAGGCGCTTACCACAAGCGGGACATTGCCTATCGGTCGTAAAAGTGTTCAGGTGACAACCGCACTCCTGGCCACAATCGTCCATCTAACTCCCCCACGGTCAGCTTATCGGCGCATACCGTATACCAATGCAATTATAGCAAAAGGGATGGCTGCGGAGAAGGCGAAGAAGGTCCCCGAAATCAGCGATTCATTCTGTAGGTCGGGTTTCCTAACCCGACTTGAAGTGGCGGGCAGGTTGGGAAACCTGCCCTATGGTGGCCAATCGCTGATTTTGGGAGGCCACGTTCGGGTTTGCGTGAATAATGAAAGATGACCATGTGGGTAATCCACAGATGAGACGGCGCGCAAAACTATTTGCGTTATCGGCGTAGATAGGCTATCATAAGGATGGTAACCGGTATCCGCATTGTATTCATCACCAGGCAAGTCTTACCCCCAGGTCAAACTCTATGCTGATAAAAGACATTATGACCACCAATGTCGTCACTGCCCCCAGCACCATGCTGGTGAGTGACGCCAAGAAGCTCATGAAGGAGCATAACTTCCGCCGTCTGCCAGTGGTGGATGACGGCAAGCTGTTGGGTATAGTAAGCGAGGGCCGGCTGGAGCGGGTCGCCCCCAAGACCACCACGCCGCTGCTCTGGCAAATCACCTATCTCGTATCGCATACCACGGTCAAGGATGTCTTGGAGAAGAATGTGGTGACCATCGCCCCGGAAGCGACTGTAGAGCAGGGCGTGGCACTCGCCCAGCAGAAGAAGGTAGGGGCGTTGATTGTGGTCAAAGACGACGCAATTGTCGGTATTGTTACTACCAATGATTTCTTCTACAAGATTGTCAACCCCACGCTCGGCGTCGGTGAGGCGGGCACACGCCTTCTGGTGCACGGTGGCGGCAGCGGCAAGGCAGCGCAAGCTATCATCGGCAAGATAGATAGCCTGGGCATAGCTATAAAGATAATCTGGACACTGAGATCTCCGGACGGTGGGCAGGATGTTATCATACAGATGGATACGGAAGACGCTGGCAGAGTTATCAAAGAACTGAAGAAGTTGGGGTATTCCGCAGAAATAAGGGCCCGCTAAGACCGCAAGACCGCCTCTGCTTAGTCAGACCAATCCTCAAAGACACAGGTTGAATCCCAATTTAGTTATAGGTTATGATATGAAACATGTTGTTCTAGTCATGGCTGGTGCCCCTGTAGCTCAGACGGATAGAGCACCGGCCTCCGGAGCCGGGTGCGAGCGTTCGAGTCGCTCCAGGGGCATTTATTGTTAATCAGCGAAATGTTAAGTCTTGAGCCAGTCTTGTCCTGGACTCAAAATTGGAAGGAAAAATATTTATTAGCTATCAGCACTCAGCCGTCAGCAGGCTGATAGCTGATCGCTGACCGCTGAAAGCCACTGGGTGTGCTGGGTGTCGCGCCCCT
>JACQTX010000052.1 GCA_016210585.1 Chloroflexota bacterium | reverse complement strand
GGACTGGGAGGCGGATGCCACTATGACGGCCTGGGACAATGACCAGTATACCCTGGCGGACATCACGGGCACCTGCTACTACTGGCAGCAGTTCTGGACCTATCCGGTGGTCAACAGCCGGTCGCTGATTGCCGAGCTGATTTCGGCGGTCACGGGCCTGGACATTGATGAGGCGGAAGCGACCAGAATCGCCAGGCGGGTGGTCAACCTGGTGCGTGCCTACAATCTGAGGGAAGGCATGACCCGGGCGGATGACCTGCCACCCAAGATTGCCTTTGAGCGCGAGTCCCAGACCGGGGGCTACGGCACCTACAATGCGACCCAGTTCAAGAAGCTGGAGAGGTCCGCTATCGAGAAGCGTGTGGACAAGTTCTATGAGATAAAGGGCTGGACATCTGCCGGTGTGCCCACCCGTGAGACACTGGCCGGTCTTGACCTGGCCGACGTTGCGGAGGAGCTAGTGAGGCGGGGCATCCCGGTGAAGTAGCCAGATAGACAGCAAGTAATGACGTCTCACCTGCCCGACCGATCCTAAAAGTAACAGAAGACCGCCAGAGGCGGTCTTCTGTTTGTGGTGGAGTGGACAGATAACCCCATGAAGTGTGGTAAGCTTGTTTTCTGCCGTCCCGTATGATATGATACACCAGCTACAGGGATCGAACGCGACGCTTAGTCTTGACCGGCTATCGCGCAGGCCTACAGAAGACAAGAGATCCAATTAGATGATGGAAGCCCATCGAGCCTATCACAGGTGGTTGGTGACGCCCGCCGCTGTGGGGATGCTGCTGGCACTGGTGCTGCTCTGGCTAGGTCCCCTGGCTGTAGCCGCGTCCCTGCCGATCCAGCCGGTCAACGTATCGCCGGCCGATACTACCACGGACATCAGCCTGACACACCGCTTCCAGGCCTCCGCCTTCTCTGACCCCACGCCGGGTGATGTCCATCTCGCTTCCCAATGGCAGGTAACCACAGCCTCGGGGAGCTACGGCAGCCCCGTGTTTGACAGTGGTGTGGACTACGGCAATCTGATAAGCCTGACGATGCCTTCCGGCAAGCTGAGCCTCGGCACCGTTTACTACTGGCGCGTCCGCTACCAGGATGATAAAGGCAACTGGTCAGAATGGTCGAAGGAGACCGGCTTCAAGACTGTAGCCACCACTGGTACTGCTATACCACCGAGCGTCTCGGCTGTCCAGAACCTGGCGCCGGCGAATTTTGTCGAGGAAATCAGCCTCACGCCTGCCCTGCAAGCCTCTGCCTTCGCTTCCGGGGGGGCAGGTGATACCCATGCCGCTTCCCAGTGGCAGATAACCGCTGTCTCAGGAAACTATACCAACCCCGTTTTTGACAGTGGCGTAGATTCCTCTCCGGGGACAAGCATAACAGTGCCTTCAGGAGTATTGGTGCACAACACGACCTACTACTGGCATGTCCGTTACCAGAATGACAAGGGCTACTGGTCAAACTGGTCGAGCCAGACCGCTTTTAAGACCATCGCCTTGAAGAGTCCCAGCGCGCCCTTCAATATATCACCCGTCCATGGAGGGCGGGATGTGTCCCAGAGCCCCAGTCTCGTGTCCTCCCCCTTTGTCAGCCCCGATGGCGGGGCGACGCATGCCGCTTCCCGTTGGCAGATTACGGTGACGTCACGCCAGTTTACGGGTGTCCTGCTGGACACCGGCCTGGATACCGGCAATTTGACAACCCTGGCTGTGCCGGCCGGGTTGCTAACCTACGATACTACCTACCAGTGGCGTGTCCGGTATCAGGATAGCTTTGGCAACTGGTCAGAGTGGTCCAAGGAGACTGGTTTTACCACCATCATGCTGCCGCCAGCCACGCCACGCCATGCCGCCCCGGCCGATAGAGCCACGGACGTAAGCATCGCTGTCACACTTACCGCCTCGGCTTTTACCGACCTTGATAGCGGTGATGGCCACAGGGCTTCCCAGTGGCAGGTGACCACCGTGTCCGGCAACTATGATAGCCCGGTCTATGATACTGGCGAGGACTTCGCCAACCTGGAAAGCCTGACTCTGCCACCGGGGCAGCTAAACTACAAGACTACCTATTACTGGCGTGTCAGGTACCAGGACAATGCCCGTAACTGGTCTTCCTACTCCCGGGAGACCGCCTTTACTACCGAAAGTCCACCGCTACCACCACCACCGGCACAGCCCAGCACCAAATCGCCCGCGAACAGGGCTACAGGGGTCAGCCTGGCACCTACCCTTGAGTCTTCGTCCTTTGCCAGTCCTGCAGCGGGTGCTACTCATAGCGCCTCTCAATGGCAGATTACCACCGTATCGGCTAGCTATACCACGCCTGTGTTCGATAGTGGCACGGACACGGCGAACAAGACGAGCCTGGTCATACCAGCTGGCACACTGAGGTCTACCACTGCCTACTACTGGCGTGTCCGGCACCAGGATAGCTTTGGCAACTGGTCAGAGTGGTCGGCCCAGGCGAGCTTCACCACCGGAACGTTGCCGCCGAATACACCGAGCAACGTCTCACCGGCCAGTGGTGCCACAGACATCGGTCTTACACCTACGCTGACCAGCTCCCCTTTTTCAGACCCGGATGAGGGGGACAGCCACAGGATCTCACAGTGGCAGATAACTACCGTGGCCGGGGACTATGCTAGCCCGGTCTTTGATAGTGGTTCGGATATCATCAATAAGACCAGCATAACCATACCGGCGGGAAAGCTGATCTATGGCACTACCTACTACTGGCAGGTCCGGCACCAGGACAGCTCGCGCAACTGGTCTGCCTATTCGCCGGAGACCCGCTTTACTACCGCCAGTCCGCCAAAAGCTGATTTCTCGGCCAGTCCTGTCCAGACAACCTCCGGACAGGCTGTAACCTTCACCGACCTGTCCACCGGCGTTATCACCGCCTGGACCTGGGACTTTGGTGATGGCACCACCGCTAAATGGACTGCTAAGCCTGCGGATGGTAAGGTCACTCACGCTTATGCCGCTGCTGGCAGCTATACCGTCCGCCTGGAGATAACCGGACCGGCTGGTAAGGATACCAAGACGGCCGAGCGCCTTGTCCAGGTTTCTACTGCCACTTCGCCTGCGCCACAGCCATCCCCCACCACTCCCGTTCCAGCCCCCACCCCTACTCCCCCTTCCCTGGCAGG
>JACQTX010000048.1 GCA_016210585.1 Chloroflexota bacterium | reverse complement strand
TCATTGCGAGACCATCCCGAGGAGTCCCCCTGAGAAGGATGAATCGGGAGGCGTGGCAAGCTCGTCCGATTACCAAATGGCTGAATGTGACTTCGGCCAAAACAACAGAAAAGCCCTTCTGTCGTAATGGACACAAGGGCCTTTTGACTTCGAAAAATGGAGCGGGTGATGGGATTCGAACCCACGGCTCCTTGCTTGGGAAGCAAGCACTCTACCGCTGAGTTACACCCGCCGATCCGTTTTCATTCTAGCCCAAAAAACGAAGGCTGTAAAGCGGATGCTGTGCAGCTTGTGCAGAGAAAGTTGATGGCGGCCTGCCCGTCCCTCCATTTTGCCCGCGCCGGTCAGTCTTTGACAATGGCGCGGCAGAAGATTTGCCAGACATCGCCGTACCTGTTTAGCAGGTCGAAACTGTAGCCGGTGAGCACCCAGATGGTCACCAGTCCTTGTGTCATGGAGAAGAACAGGGTGGCCACGGCATCAAGGCTGATAGACTCGCTTATCTCTCCCGCCCGGACGCCATCCGCCAGCAGCGCCTTAATCTTTTCCGTATATCTCCGGATGGCCCCGTCGATCTTCTCGTTCAGCCTCTTATCGCCCAGACTGATAATCTCCGCCACTACCTGGAAGGTAATGCCCCGCCTCTGCTCAACAAGGGAGATATGGCTGTGTGCGATGTTCTGCAACACCTTGAGCGGACTGGTTTCACCGGTCTTTCCCTCTTCGATATCGCTAAGCCAGTTGGCCTCGACATCGTCAACCAGCAGCGAGAGAATGTCCCGTTTGCTTTTGAAGTGGCGGTACAGGGCGCCCTCGGAAATGCCGATATCTCTGGCAATGCGGCGGACGGTGACGTGCTCACTGCCATATTTGAAGATTAGCCGCCTGGCCGAGGTGATTATCTGCTTCTGGCGGACTTGAGTATTCCTGTACTTTCGGACCATGCCACGTTATTTTAGCACAATTCTGCCCACACTAAAACAACGGCGTGGTGCCCCCACCTGCCCGCGATATGTTTTGGCCTTGCATTACTTGGCGGTCAAAGAAGAAATCAGGATTATTATCGCCAGGATAGCAATGAGGATAACTGGCCAACCGAACATCAGTATCTTGAAGATAAGGTCTTTCTTGCTCCTCTTTTTCTTCGCCCCAGGCATCGCCTGCTGCATCTCTTTGTCTGCCATTTCGTTCTCCTTTCTTCAGCTAATGCCAGAGCACCGCAAACCCTTTTCAGCTATGTTTGCGCTCGAGCATCGCCTGGTTTGATGGCGTCAAATAACCTTCGAAGATTACAAACTCCGGGTACTGGTCGAAGGTCTCCCAGCCGGTAACCACTATCCCCTTGGCCTCGACGTCTTTATGACGAAAAACACGCATGAATGTTACCGGCAACCCGCCATTCAGGGTGCCGGGACGCTCAACGCAGCGGAACTCATTAGAAAGGGTGTCCACATCAATCCTGTGCTTGCTGACCAGGTGGCCCCAGGCGCCGTCATGGATCCTCTTGACCGCGCTTTTCTTGAAGAGTCCCATGTTATCACCCCTTGTGCGTTAAATAAAAGTAATCGCTTATTTGCAATAAAGCGGTTGAATGATTACTTATTACAGCACAACTCAAACCGGTTTGTCAATAGCCATCTTAGTCCTGTTATTTACGACTGAAAACTGGACAGTTACCGCTTCAAAAGTGGACTGGAATATTACATTCTTCCGGAAAAAGGAGGAATGTTAATAAAATCCACGGATTACGGTACTATTTTGTTACCTGACAAGCTTCATAAAACAGGTTGCCCCAAATTTTCCGAGTTTCCTTAAACAGGCTTGCTCCCGGCACTTATTCTACCCAAAATCAGCGATTCAATTTGTAGGTCGGGTTTCCTAACCCGACCTGAATTGGCGGGCAGGTTGGTCCGCCTCAGGCGGATGCCCTACGGGGGTCAATCGCTATTTTCGGGCTGGGGCGGTAAGTTGCGGAATCTGCCAAATATAGTATAATTAGCCTAATACGAACGCAATAATTATTGAAGCATATGTAGCGAAATCCCCCTTACTCCCCCTTTTGCAAAGGGGGAAACCTCTCCCTTTCCTAAAGGGAGATTGAGAGGGATTTTGACTAGGTGATTATGTATCACCACTTAGTGCGTTTGCACTAATTCTGAGTGGCGGAGCTGGAAATGGCTAGTGGACTGGGACATGGCAAGGCAAATCCGGTCCGGCCTGGTGGCCAGTCTTCCCGGGCGTGGGCGAAATGGCTAGGGGTTTTGCCATTGCTTGTAGCCCTGCTCGCATTGATTCTACTAACCAGTGCGTCCAGTAACCCTGTTTTTCACGTCCCTAACTTTCCAGGTCAATATTTCAACATAGTCCTGCTAGGCGGTGCATCTTTCCTTATTTTCTATCTCGCCTGGCGCGGGTTCGCTGTGTCAGGCCAAGTACAACTAATGCTTTTTGGTGGCGGAGCGTTGAGCTTGGGCCTGTCCATGGTGCTGGGGTCGGCAATGTTCCTCTTATTCGGTCAAGGAAACATTGGCACGACATTCTACGGTACTGAGGCGCTGCTGTCTGGCATTCTCTTTTTGAGCGGAGCCGCCGTGGGGCTGACACGAGGGGCGTCGTATAAACCGCAAGCGCAAGGAAAGCGCGTTGCAATCGGAGTGTACGCTGGCGTACTGCTTTTACCCATTCTGATTTGGGCGCTCACAGCAACAGGTAATTTCCCTACCTTTTATGTCCCTGGACAAGGCGTCACCTTGGTACGAAAGATAGTACTTGATATTGCGATGTCTCTGTTTGCACTATCAGCTTTTGCTTTCCTCTGGTTAGATCGCAAAGCACGAAGCGGCTTCCTATACTGGTATGGAATAGGGCTGCTACTACTTGCGCTGGGCTTGTTTACTTGGCAATTCGTCAAGGTCGGCGAAGATTCCTTCACTTGGCTAGGACGTGTGAGTCAATATGTGGGCGGGCTGTATTTCATCTTAGCTGTTATGTCTGCCGTCAGCGAAGCCCGCACCCAGCATGTGCCAGTAGCGGAGACCATTGCCGCCTTTTTCCGGCAGACCAGGGAGAGCTACCGGCGTGTGGCTGAAGACGCTAATGTGGCTGTTGGTGCCAAGCAGAGCGGTATGACGGTGGCAAAGTGGGTGGGGCTGGCGGTTCCGGTGCTTCTATTACTGCTGCTCCTTTTTTCACTTGCCGTAGATACAGGGTTTGTTTACTACCCGCTCATCACATTGTGGGGGCTCAATAGAAGCCTGTTTTCGCTGCTCAACATTGTCTTCGTGGTCTTGATATCCCTGGTCGTTGCCTACATAGCGGCGCGCAGCTATATCGCGACCGGACAGCCTCGGCTTGCATGGCTCGGTGGCGGCATGCTGGCTCTCGGCTTTTCCGGTCTTCTCGCTGTCGCTCTCCCGACTACGGCTAACGTGAATGTTCCGACGGCGCTAAACAACACCGGTGCTCTGTTGACCTCGGTTCTTTGTTTAGTTGGTACCTTGACTTTTTCGGGCAGCCGCTCACCGCATCCCCGACCTAAAGCAGGCCGGTTTTTGACTGGCATTTACGCCGCTGTTGTTTTACTCATGGTACTTATCTTCATTCTCAGCTTGCAGGGTGTCATGCCTGCTTTCTGGATTCCGGGTGTAGGAGGCACTTTTTTAAGGCAGGTAGTGATAAACAGTGCGGTTGTGCTCCTTGCCATCTCCGGAGCTTCCTTGATGCTCTTCTATTACCGGAATAGAGTGACATTCAATTATTGGTATTCGCTCGCTCTGATACTTCTTGCCCTGGGCTACTTAACGGTGGGGTTTGCGAATGCGCCGGGGGATACCTTTTCATGGCTGGGCCGAGTTAGCCAATATGTTGGCGGTGTTTACTTCATAGTTGCCGGTTTATCTGTAACGAGGGAAGCTAGTACTAGGGGCACATCTGTTGCCGAGGTTATCGCTGAATTTGGCAAACAGGCTAGAGTGAACTATGAGCTTCTGGTCAATGCCGCTAGCGATGCCATCATTGCCGTGGATGGCCTGGGCAGAATCCTGACGTGGAACCCTGCCGCCGCGAAGATGTTCGGCTACAGTCGGAATGAGGCCATCGGCACCGCCTTTTTTGACTTGATAGCCAGCCCGGAAGCAGTGGACGCCTACCACCAGGCAGCAGATAACGCTATTCCCGAGAAACAGGAACAGGGCGCGGTAACCATCGAAACAAAAGCCAGGAGAAAGAACGGGGAAGAGTTCCCGGTAGAGCTGACCCTGGTATCAAGGCGGCTGGTGGCGGGGTGGCTCCCTACTACTACTACTACTACTACTACTACTACTACGCTGGTCGTCAGGGACATCAGCGAGCGGAAGAAGGCGGAAGAGCTTATCCGTTTCCAGTCGTTGCTGGTGGAGAGCGCACATGATGCGATTGTCGCAACTACTATCACTCCGCGAGGCGAGTTCATCACCCGGACATGGAATAAAGGCGCTGAGGCCCTCTACGGCTGGCAGGCGGAAGAAGTCGTCGGTAAGCGAACCAGAGACTTTCTCCAACCGGAGTTTCCTCAACCAGGTACTATTGAAGATTACGGGAAGAGATTTTTTGAGCAAGGCTTTTGGGCTGGTGAGGTTACTTTCGCACGGAAAGACGGCAGTAAAGTGACGGTGCTCACTTCTCACACGGCGCTGAGGGACAGCACAGGGAGAATCGTCGGTGCCGTTGGCATTCATCACGACATCACCGAGCTAAAGAAAACCGAAGAGCAGCGGCAACGGCTGGCCAGAGAGGCGGCGGATACACTTAGCGAGCTCCAGACCGTGCTGGACACCGCGCCCTTTGCCATCTGGATTGCCCGCGACCCGGAGTGCCGGGTTATCACCGGTAACATCTATGCCAACGAGGTCCTCGGCGTCCACCGGGGCGATAACATCTCCCGCAGCGCCTTGCCCGGCGAGGCGGCTATCACCTACCGTGTGCTGCGTAACGGCGTGGAAGTGAAGCCGGAGGAAATGCCGGCCCAGGTAGCCGCGGCCACCGGCAAGATGGTCACTCCTCAGGAGCTGGAGTTCGTTTTTGCCGATGGGCGACGGTTGCATATGCTCATAGGGGCGGTGCCCTTGTTACATGCGGACGGGCAAATCCGCGGTGCGGTGGCTGTGGGCGCCGACATCTCCGAGCAAAAGCAGGCGATGCAGATGAAGGATGAGTTCATCGGCATGGTCTCCCACGAGCTGCGCACGCCGCTCACCGTCTTCCTGGGAG
>JACQTX010000047.1 GCA_016210585.1 Chloroflexota bacterium | reverse complement strand
TGTCAGCCACTTTCACGCCGCATTTTGGGCAGAAAGCATGACTCTTCCCTAGCCTCGCACTGCACTCAGGACACGAGAGGTGAATGCGTGACTTCAGGTGCTGAATGGTTACTGTGCCTGCCTCGAAGTCTATGTCCTTTACCTCAAGACCCAGGGCTTCGCTAATGCGGCAGCCGAGATGGAAAAGCAAGCGAATCAGCAGTCTATCGCGCAGATTGTCTGCAGCCTTTTCCAGTGACACTATCTCAGACGGTTCGAGATAGGTCTTCACAGTTTGTCCTCTGGTGATTGCGCATCATTGGCACCGCCAGTGGTTTCGCTCGCCGGCGCCGAATGTGGGGCTAGGAGGCTGCGAGCGACTATCTTGGCCAAGATTCGTAAGCCGCAATCAGGTCGGCATACTTCAGCCAGGTCTTGACTCGGCACCTCTGTACCCTTTAGAATGTGTTTGCGGTTCACAGACGTATTATGGTTAGAATGCAATAGTCGTGTCAACATGCATGATGCTTAAAACAGCATTATACGAAGCTCATATATGCACTTGATGACACCAGTTAGCTATGCTATTATTGAGTGAAAATACCAATATCTAGCTGAAAAGAGGCCAAGTGGCCAAAAGAACACGCAAGCCACCGATCAAGCCTGGAGTGCGCCGCAACTGGTTGAAGCGCCACGAGGAGAATGGTGAGTCTCCCCCTCAGATTGCGGCCCAAGACAAGTATGACGTCCGGACGGTGCGCAAGCAGATTGATCTGGCCAAACAGGAGAGAGAAGCTCACGAGGCCAGGTCACTTGTCCTCCGCAATGCCCTGGAACTACATTACAGTGACCTACGCCAGTTCGCGGAGAAGCTCAATGCCCAGATCTCAGGGGCAGGCAGAGTCCAAACAGCAGAGGATGATGACTTCCTGCAAGCAGCATTGCGACAGCATCTGCCACGGTCGCGAATATGGGCATATCTTCTAGAAAGACAGAGCCTGCCGCAGAAAGAGGAGGAGCAACTGGGAAGCATCGCAAAGCTAATAGAGCAGGCCGCAAAATCAGAGCGCAGGTTGACTCCCGTAGTCGATGCCGGTCTTAAGGGAGTCATTCCGGTTATTGTTGAAGTTCTTGTTGCTCAGGCAAAGCAATGGTCGCATGGCAACCTGGGAATCACTCTCGCAGACAACCTGGTCGCTGAGCCTTCCGGAGAGGGTTTGGTCAGCATTCGCTACGGTCTCTGTCAGATGGGTAAGACAGATAAGGAACATGCCGATGAGTACGTAAGGATAGTACTGGACGTAATGACAGACCTGCAATCGCAGCTAAGAGAGTGGCAAGCGTACCGTGACATTGAAGCGACGATCACTGAAGCCGAACATCTGGGCCGTAAGCTGAGAGGAGAATTGGCGATCATAAGGCTCAGGCGAATAGTGCCGGGACGCTGCAAATACTGTCCCCTGTAAGAAAGGAGAGTCAAATGAAAGCTGCCCTTTACGCGAGGGTATCTTCGGAAAAACAGGACGTTGACCTGTCCATCTCGGCACAGCTCAAGTCGCTCAGGGAGTATGCCACAAGAAACGGTCATGAAATTGTCAAGGAATACGTGGATGAGGCGGAGAGCGGTAAGACGACAGCGCGTCCAGCCTTCCGGGAGATGGTCGCCGCAGCTCGCCGCCCTTCAAAACCTTTTGAGCTTATCCTGGTCTGGAAGTATTCACGTTTTGCCCGCAGCCGCGAAGACTCAATCGTGTTCAAAACGATGCTCCGCAAGAACGGCGTCCGGGTAGTGTCGATTAGCGAGCCGGCGGAGGATACCCCCACCGGGAAGCTACTCGAGGCTATGATTGAAAGCCTGGATGAGTTTTACTCGGCTAATCTTGGTGAAGAGGTAACCAGAGGCATGAGGGAGAGCGCGTCGCGCGGCTTCTTCATTTCGGCAGTAGCCCCTTTCGGATATCGGCGGGTCAAGGTTGACGACGGTGGTAAAGAGCGGCCAAGACTTGAGATTGAGCCAAACCAGGCAAAGACTGTGGTCCGTATCTTCACTCTCTTACTAGAAGGAAAAGGCCTGCTTGGGATTGCCAAACAGTTGAACAGTGAAGGGATTGCCGGGCCTGGAGGCAAAGGCTGGCTGAAGACGACTCTGCACCGGCTACTCAGTAACGAAGCCTACACCGGCACTCTGGTCTGGGGCCATAACAGCGTACGCGGCCTGCCACCTGTTCGGGTCGAAAATGCTTTCCCTGCCATTGTTGATGGGGATACCTTTGCGCAGGCACACCTGTCTCTCAAAGACCGCGCTCCCGCCATTCTTCATCCCAGGAGAGCGGCCAGCCGCTACCTGTTAAGCGGGCTTGCCAGGTGTGGCTGTTGCGGCAAGGCTCTGGTCGGACAGGATGCCAAGAGTGGCCAATTTACCTATTACGTGTGTGGCACATTGCTCAAGAAGGGAGCAGGTGCTTGTCCCACCCGGTATCTTAACAGCCAGCAGTTCGAATACCTGGTCATAGACAAGATAAAAGAACACGTTTTGACGGTTGACAATCTTACGAAGCTGGTGCACCTGGTCAATGAAGAAATGGACAACCTGGCCGCAGACTACCGCCAGCGCCTGGATGGCATCATGGTCGAAATTGCGGATGTAGACCGTCGCCTGGAGAGACTATACGATGCCCTCGAAACCGGCAAGATACAAATCGCTGACCTGGCGCCACGCATTCAGCAACTGAGGCAGCGGAGAGAGCAGTTGCAGCTCGGGAAACTGGGACTGGAACAGGAACTCGCCGACAGGCGTGTGGAGCTGGCTGACGCCGAGACTGTCGCCCGGTGCGTCTCTGACCTACGTAACCTTCTGACCGAAACTTACCTTGCCGAGAAGAGGTCGTTTATCAGAAGCTTTGTCAAAGAAGTCAAGGTCACCGGAAATGAAGTATCGCTGACTTACACGATGCCCATGCTGCCTAAAGGACTGGCCGAAGAGACTCTGCCAATTCTCTCTGTTGTACACGACAGTGGGCCTTGGGGGACAGTTCCCGAACTACTATTTGAGAAGAAGGGGTTGATTCCGTCTGTGCAACAGCTTCTAATTTCTCATCGCCCCTGAATGGTCAGGTGTTGCGGATGTAAACTCAACAATAAGATGAAAAGTTATTGGGATAGACCTTTTTAACACACCGGGCATGTAACAGACTTTCTGGGCTTTGGGTTCTCTCGGACGCAATCGCAATGGCTTAGAGGATATGCATGTAGCGTCCTTTTCTTATGCCCAGACAAACAAACGTTTCGGTGTCCCTAATCCCATCCAGCTTGGCAACCTTGTTTTCCAGAAACTTTAGAAGGTCGTCGTGATAGCGGAAGCTTGCCACAACCATAACGTCGTACTTCCCGGTAGTGGCTGAGACCCATTTCACTTCGTTGAACTGAGATAGCACTTCCATCACGGCTTCAATGTTGGTAGTGGCAACATCCAGGGCAATAACACAGACGGTAGCAAACCCCAGTTTCGCCGGGTTTACTAAAGCTGAAATCTTGAGTGCATCACGTTTTATGAGATTCCTTATCCTCCGCCTCACGGTGGCAGCGCTAAGCGATAGCTTTTTGCCTAAGGTCTCACTGCTCATCCTCCCATCCTCGGCAAGCAATCTCATCAGTTGTTCGTCTATTTCGTCTATCATAATCATTTTGATAACATGTTAGCACGAAGTGGTCACAAATGCAATGGATATTGAGCAATATTGTTATCGGAATGGTCAAACCCATTGACAGCGACCAGTTATTCATCTAGAATACCTTCACCTAGTTGGTTGCGCCCATAAATCGGTATGCTGACATATCGGGGCAGGGAGGGGTTGCTGACTGTTAGTTATGAGTATCGCTGGTGAGCTTGCTGAATTCAGTAGCAAGCTGAGATACGGAGATTTGCCCCGTCTAGTTATTGATAGGGCGAAATACTTAGCTTTGGACTTCGTCGGCGTCGCAGCACGCGGTTCTCTCGCCGATTCAAGCCTGGCGGTTTGCGATGTTATCCAAGAGACCGGGTGTCAGGCGGGTAGTAGCACGGTCATTGCGACTGGTCTTAAAGCACCTTGTCAATATGCTGCGCTGGCTAACGGAACCGCTGCTCATTCCCTGGAACTCGATGACCTTCACAATGCCTCATCAGTACACCCTGGCGTTGTGGTCTTTCCCGCAGCTTTTGCGGTGAGTGAACTTTGTGAAGCCTCTGGAAAGCAGTTCATAGAGGCTGTGGTTCTCGGTTACGAAATAATGACTAGGTTGGGTATGGCACAGAATCCAGCTAACCCATACGCCCGCGGGTTTTACCCTACCAGCATTTGTGGCGTTTTTGGAGCTGCACTGGCTGCGGCAAAGATATTGAACATTGACGCGGGTAAAATGCGGAGCGCGTTGGGTATTGCAGGAAGCCAAGCATCGGGCATTATGGAGTTCCTGGCTGATGGGACCCTCACACATCGGTTACATTCCGGATGGGCTGCCCAGAGCGGAGTAATCGCAGCCTTGCTGGCTAAAAAGGGTTTCACGGGGCCTTCAACGGTAATTGAAGGCAAGTGCGGTTTCCTGCGCTGCTACTCGGATGGACCTGACCTGTCAAGGGTCTTATCAGGACTCGGCGAACAATATGAGGTCATGAAAGTGAGTACCAAATCCTATTCATGCTGTCGCTACGAACACGGTCCGATAGATGGTATCCTGCAGATTATGAAGCAGCACAATCTGAAAGCCGCTGAAATCGAGAAAGTGACCATCGGCGTACTGAAAGCGGGATGGGACATAATCGCTGAGCCGGTAGAGCTGAAGCGCAACCCGAGGACAGTCATAGACGCTATCGGGAGCATGCCATTTGGGGCCGCGGTTGCTATTCTTTACGGCGATGCTTCGGTTGAAGAACATCGAGAGGAAAACTTGAGCTCTTCGAAAGTGAAGGAACTAATGCGGCGAGTGTATTGTGTTCAGGATACCGCCCTGGAGAAGTCCTTTCCGGAATGCTGGCCGGCGACGGTCGAGATAGGCACCAAAGACGGCAAGATATTCTTTGTGAAGGTCGAAAATCCCAAAGGGGACTATAAGAACCCGCTCTCGTGGGATGAGTTAGTCACCAAATACCATACTTTATCATCCCCAATATACCCCGATATTAGAAGAAAAGAAATTCTGGCTCGGCTGAGAGATTTGGAAAAAGAAAAGAATATGGCCGAGTTCAGCGCACTATTGCTGAATAACTAATCAATAATTCAGATACTCCCAACAGACAGACATAACAAAGGCAGTCACGACGCCTCATGAAAAATGACAAGGAATAAAGGAAAGGAAAGGACAATGAAAAAACTGATGCTTGGTTTTCTGGTGTTAATTCTGGTGGTTGGCGTGGCTCTAGGATGCACCCCGAAGAAAGCTGAAACAATTGAACTAAAGCTAGCTGGACTTCTGCCGCCTACCGAAGAGACCTCCTACGGCTACGTGAAGTTCAAGGAGCTTGTCGAGGAAAGGTCGAAGGGTAGGCTGACCATCAAAGTCCTCGGCGGTGCCGAAGCCGTCCCGTTGTTCGAACAGCCGGAGGCGGCCAAGAAAGGCGTCATAGACCTGACTTGGACAGCGACGCCCTTTCTGGTATCCGAAATACCCGATGTTATGGCTGACCACCTTTCCCTGTTGACCCCGATGGAGGAACGAAAGAGTGGCTATTACGACTACATGGCGAAGCTTTACCAAGAAAAGGGCTTCTTCTACCTGGGGAGGCAGATCACTTCTTACGGCTTTGCCTTTTGGACCAAGGCTAGAGTTGACAAGCCCCAGAACCTTTCACAAGTGAAGATGCGGGCGGCGAAAATGTATGAAGCTGTTTACCGTGGCCTGGGAGTCAGCGGTGTCACGGTGTCCCCGACCGAGGCCTACACAGCTCTCCAGCAGGGACTGGTTGCCGGGGTGACTTTCGCGCCGGGAGACCTGATAGGGTTCGGTGGGACCGAGCTCCTTAAGTACCAGCCAGGGCCGATGTTCTTCAAGTCCAACAACCTTGTCACCGTGATGAACCTAGCCAAGTGGAACAGCCTACCCAAGGATTTGCAGAAGATTATGCTTGATGCCCAGAAGGACCTGGAGCCGATGATGGTGGACTTCTACACCAAGCTTTCGAAGAAGCAAATGGACCTGGTGCTGGGGAAAGGCATTGAGCACATCGAATGGTCAGCGGCGGACAATCAATGGTTCTTTGATCTGCTTGATAAAGTGACATGGGAAGAGGTCACCTCACGGATCGGTGCGGACAAAAGTGCTCAGCTTAAGCGTATGCTGACAAAATCCTGAGCATAGTACCATTTGAAGTTTTGCGACGCGCGGCTTTTGCCCTTCATCGCCGTGACGGTAATTGTCACGGCGATGAAGGGGGTTTGCGAGGGTTTCCATGAAGATAATCCGTATGATTGAAGCTGTTTTCGACAAGGTGGTCAACTACGCTGCCTACTGGGCAGGCGCGCTGCTTATCTTCGTGATGCTTCTTATCGCTGTTGGTGTCCTGGGCCGGTTCCTGTTCAATTCCGAGGTGGCCTGGGCCGTGGAAGCAAGCGAGTACTCTTTGGGCTACATTACCTTTCTTGGGCTGGCGTGGCTGCTCAAACGAGACGGACATGTCAGAATGGACGTATTGCTAAGCCGCTTGAAACGAAGAAATCAGACCTTACTCAATTGCGTAACTTCGATTGTGGGGGCCGCTACATTCGGAGTGGTGACCTGGTTCGGTGTGGCGGTCACATGGGACTATTTCCAGCGAGGCATGGTTCACCAGTCCGTGTCTGAAATTCCCCTCGCGCCAGTCCTGGCGTGTATCCCTCTCGGAAGCTTCCTTTTTGCCGTGCAGTTTGGCCGACAGGCTGCACAGCACGCAAAAAGCTGGAAGGAGCGAACGGCATCAACAACTCGTGTCGAGAAAGCTCCTTTGCCCTGAGGCGATGACGATGGATTGGCAACTGACCCTCGTGGTCGTTTTGGCGGCATTGGTACTGCTAATGCTCTCCGGGCTGCCCATTGGTGCGGTGCTGACATTGCTTACTCTCGTTGGAGCACTGGTGTTTTTTGGAGGCGAGGCCGGCTTAAGGCAAATTATCCTCAACATGCGGAACTCAGTCGAGTCTTTCACACTACTTCCGATTGCCATGTTCGTTCTAATGGGAGAAGTCATGTTCCATTCGGGAATGGGAATGCAGATGCTTGATACACTGAGCAAGTGGATGGGACGCCTGCCAGGAAGGCTAAGCCTGCTGGCGGTAGGATTCTCCACCCTGTTTGCCACAATGAGTGGCTCCAGCGTCGCCGCGGCTTCTCTGATGGGGTCTGTGTTAAAACCGGAGATGGAAGCACGTGGTTACAAAAGGTCTATGAGCATCGGACCTATCATGGGTGCGGGTGGTTTAGCTATAGTTATTCCCCCAAGCGGTCTCGCAGTGCTTATTGCGGCCGTAGGCAAGATCCCAACCGGCCAGCTACTCATATCAGGTTTTGTGCCAGGAATTGTACTTGCGATATGCTACGCGGTTTACATCACGGTCAGATGTCGGTTGCAGCCGGAGCTTGCTCCTACCTATGGTGTGGCTGTCCCCTCCTTGTTTACGAGGGTCAAACTAACAGCAAAGTACGTTTTACCTCTGGGACTAATAATCTTTCTGGTCCTTGGGCTAATTTTCCTGGGTATTGCCACTCCCACCGAAGCGGCAGCCATGGGGGCACTCGGTTCGTTCATACTGGCCGCGTGTTACCGGCGCTTTAGCTGGGAAATGATAAGAAAATCTATTATGGGGTCTCTGCCCGTTATAGTCATGGTGCTGCTGATCATTACGGCCGCGGTCACCTTCAGCCAGATTCTGGCTTTTTCAGGGGTGGCCCGCGGCCTCACCGAAACCGTGGTTGATCTGCCTGTCTCGCGTCTGGTCATCCTCCTGTTTATGATGCTCATTGTCGGAGTCATGGGTTGTTTTATGGAAGTGGCAGCCATAACCATGATTACCCTCCCTATATTCATGCCGATTGTAAACGCCCTTGGCTTCAATACAGTCTGGTTTGGGTTGCTCTTCCTCCTCAACTTGGAAATGGCGTTAATCACACCACCTTACGGCATGCTTCTTTTTGTCATGAAGGGGGTCTCCCCTGACACGAGTATGGTAAATATTATCATGGCCGGTCTGCCTTTCTTGCTGATACAGTTCATGGTCTTTGTCTTAATAATCCTCTTCCCTGTATTGGCGCTATGGCTGCCGGGCTTAATGACGTGACGGCGTTCTTGGGATGGTGCGTGGACAGCTAGGAAGGAGCACATTCGATGCCTGGTAACATTGAGAGGTTATGTTCTCAGAACCCTAATTTCAGAAAGGAAGCTATCATCAAGATTGAGGCACTTCGCCTCGGTCTGCATATTAAGACCGAGACAGAGAAGGCGGCTCTGGCAAAAGCCATGACGAAAGCCTGGTCTGGAGAGCAGCATATATACTCAAAGGATTGGACTCAATCCAGAATCATCCTACCAATGTATTTTTCGTTTCTCACTGGCGGCGTCTGTGCTTTTAGACACAATCCAAACTCACCCTATAGCATCGACCTTTTGAATGACAGGTATATGTTCTGCGAAAACCAGGTGCCTCTGATGGAAGTAGCCATCCCGGAGGCACACCCACTCTACTACCGGAAACTGAGCGACGGGACGCCGTTGCCGTCGGTGCTAGATAACATTATCGGTGACGGTGCGCTGATATGTGTCCTGAACGTTTGTTTCTGGGAGAAATGTGCGTTCTGTGATATGACTAGCCACGCCTCTATCCTGAAAAAGAAACCGGGCATGAATTTCATTATCCACAAGGACCCCGAGCTGGTTGGTGAGGCCTTTGCGCTATGCGTGAAGGAAGCGAATGTTAGCTACATTAACATCACTGGCGGTACCATTATCGGTCACTATAGAGGAAAGACCGATACTGACTTCTATGTTGAGTATCTTGAGGCAATGGGAAAGCGGGTGGAATTCCCCAGGCATTATGCCATAGCCCTGGCTGCAAAATCGAAGGAAGACCTCAAAAGAATACATGCCACTGGAATTAAGATTATCGGGATGAACCTTGAGGTCTGGGACCCCGCCCTGTTTGCCATTCTGTGTCCAGGAAAAAACAAGTTCATAGGGAGAGAAGCCTGGATACAGAGCTTGGTTGACGCCGTGGACGTATTCGGAGCCGGCAATGTGGTTACTAATTTTGTAGCTGGTGTCGAAATGTGCCAGCCGTATGGATTCACAGATGTCAACGAAGCGCTGAAGTCCACCTTGAGTGGTTACGAATACCTTATGCAGAGAGGGATTGTCCCAAGGCAAGATTACTGGTGCGTTGAGAGTGGCACTCGCCTGGGAGGTAGTCAGCAGCCGCCGCCGTCAGAGTTCTTTGTCAGGCTTACTAGGGGCTGCTATGAGCTTTTGGGAAAATACGGGCTGCCGCCCAGCCCCTTCTTTAACAGAGCAACAAATGCGATAGACCCCATTCATGATTTGTATGATTGAGGGCTTATGAAGCTAATAAGCCTTGTCGCAGAAATGCAGTCAGATTTGTTTTCGGGATAAAGAAAGGAAGGTCACGAATAACAAGGGGAGGTAGAGAGTGACACCTGGTATGGACTCACAATACGATGTGATTGTTATTGGGGGTGGCAATTCCGGCCTGTGTGCCGCGCTGAGTGCCCGTGAACACGGCGGTTCGGTGTTGCTTATCGAAAAGGCACCAAGAGAAGACAGGGGAGGCAATACCAAGTATACCGGTTTCTTCAGATTCACGTACAACGGGTTGGCTGACATCCTTCCCTTAGCCCCTGACATTACGGAGGATGAGCGCAGAAGAGTCGAGCTACCTCCATATAGCGCTGATATGTACTACAACGACATCATGCGCATCACAGGAGGCCGCGCTGACCCGGAGTTGACGACAATCCTGGTCAACAGCTCACGGCCGGCACTTAACTGGCTGGCCAAATGGGGTCTTAAAAGTGAGCTGTTGTACGATATGGTCATCAGGCTGGGAGAAAAACTTTACTGGGAGCCTGGCGTGTGTATCCGGCCAAAGGGTGGTGGCAAGGGGCTGGTTGACGCGCTATTCAGCATAGTCGAGGCGGAAGGGGTTACAATTGCCTACGAGGTGACAGCGAGGCAGCTTCTGTGCGACAACACCGGCCGTATCAGTGGAGTCCTGGTGAAAACCAAGGACGGTTTGAAAGAAATCGCAGCTAGAAAGGGGGTTGTTCTGGCTTGCGGCGGATTCGAAGCGTCTCCCGAAATGAGGGCCAAATATCTGGGCGCCGGATGGGATATCGTCAAGGTACGAGGAACCAAGTACAACACCGGTGAGGGCATCACTATGGCCCTGGAGCTCGGCGCCAAGACGTCTGGAGAATGGACTGCCCCACACGCCACTCAGGTTGACGCCGGCGCTCCGGAACACGACCATGGGTCGGAGACATTCCGGGAGAGCTATCAGAATGGGATACTCCTGAATACCAACGGGGACAGATTTCTGGATGAAGGGGAGGATTTCTCACTCTATACGTATGCTAAGTTCGGCCGCATAGTCTTGCGACAGCCGAACGCCCTGGCATACCAGATTTACGACCAGAAGGTAAAGTCACTGCTTACTTCCGACTACAATATAGGAACACCGCCGGTGGTAGCCGACACGCTAGAGGAACTGGCGGAGGGACTGGGTATAGACTCGACCAAACTGGTCAAGACAGTGACGGACTTCAATAAGGCCGTCCAGGAAGGTGAGTTCTCACCGGCCAAACTTGACGGGAAGAAAACAGTCGGTATAGAACCGCCAAAATCAAACTGGGCGCTGAGGATTGACGCGCCGCCTTTCCTGGCCTATCCGGTTACCGGCGGCATCACCTTCACTTTTGGTGGCTTAGCCATCAACGGGAACGCCCAGGTGCTGGACACCACGGACAACCCTATCGAAGGCTTGTATGCTGTTGGAGAGACGCACGGCTATTACTACCACAACTATCCGGGAGCCTCGGGACTGATGCGAGGTTCAGTTTTCGGACGTATTGCCGGAGCACATGCCATGGGTCATCAGGTTATTAACTGACAAAATAAGGAGGAACGGAGAGAGGCCATGCACAGAAGTTCCCAGCTCAAGCAACTCCTGTTGAGCGGGCAGATACTCATACTCCCGTCGGTCTCCGACGCTTACGAGGCAAGGCTGGTCCAGGCAGCAGGCTTCAAAGCCTGCCACATGTCGGGCGGCAATACATCAGCCGCTTTCGGTTACCCCGATGCGGGCCTGATAACTATGACGGAAATGACACAAAACGCGGAACATATCGCCACCGCCGTAGATATACCTGTTCTTTCAGATGCTGACACTGGCTATGGCAATGCCCTGAACGCGCGCCGGGCGGTGCGTGAGTTCATCAGAGCTGGCGTGGCCGGTATTCACATTGAAGACCAGGTGTCTCCCAAGCGCTGCGGCTACATGCCGGGGAAACAGGTCATAGAAATGGAGGAGGCGGTGGGAAAATACCGGGCAGCGGTCGATGTCAGAAACGAGCTCGACCCGGATTTCGTCATCGTCGCCCGTACTGATGTACTTGGATCAGTCGGCGGTACCATGGATGAAGCCCTCCGTCGGGCAGAGGCGTACCGCAAGGCCGGGGCTGATGTTACCTATATTGAGGGAATTAAGTCCACGGAAGAGCTGAGGTTTGTCATTGAGCGAGTCGAGAAGCCGGTAATGCTAATTCCTGATAGTATACCTCTGTCAGAGCGCCCTTCCGATGCTGAGATGGAAGGCATGGGCATTGCCTGTGCCATGTACCCCGGGATGCTCATCGACTTGGTTACACCTATCCTCTGGGAGTATCTCCATGACGTGCATGACCGGGGGCTGCCGGCGATGAAGGAATGGCAGAAGTGGTGGGAGGACTTCCCCCGTAAGTACGGACAGTCGCCCAACTCGTTCCAGGTGAGCGGCATGGCCCAGGTCAAGAAATGGGAAGAGAAATATTTACCGGCCAAGGAAATGGACAAGTACCTGAAGTCCACGGGGATAGCCTATGGCAAGGGTGAGATGTAATAAAGAGGCGTCACTAAGCAGGTGACAGTGCGGGCATGTTGGTCAAATACATACAAAACGGGCGGGAAATTCAGCATGAGTAGCGGTATGACGATGTCAGAAAAAATACTGGCGCGCCACTCTCAAAGGAAAGAGGTGCGCACTGGTGACCTTGTCGAATGTGACATCTCCGCAGCCGTTGTCCTTGAGATAGACTTTTCCTTATTCCCCTGGCCCAGGAAGGTGTGGGACCCGGACAGGGTCTGGCTCGTGGCCGACCACGCCATCCCGGCCCCGACTATAACCGTAGCGAATGACTTGGTGCGCCTGCGGCAGTTTGCCCGGAAAGCCGGGATTAAAAACCTTATCGATGTGGGCAGGCACGGTATCAGCCACGTGACCCTGTCCGAGAGAGGGGCAATTCTCCCGGGCGAGATACTCGCCAATGACGACTCGCATACGGCAGCAGTCGGTGCGTTGAACTGTGCTGGCCGGGGCATGGGCGCTCTCGATATGCTATACATACTGTGCATAGGGAGAACATGGTTCCCCGTAGGTCCAACCGTGCGCTTCATCGTAGATGGGAAAATGCCACCAGGTGTGTATGCGAGGGATATCATTCATTACGTGGCCGGGAAGTACGGTGCTTTCCCCAACCATAATGTGGAATGGTTCGGGTCTGCCATCCAGGAAATGGATATGTCCGGACGGTTTACCATAGCTACTATGTGTGCAGAGATTTCGGCTGACTTTGCCCTGTTTGAGTGCGATGAGACGACGCTCAATTACCTAAAAAAGCGTCCCCAGCACCCATTCGAACCAGTTGCTCCAGACGCGGACGCGAAATACAAGGCAACTTACCACATAGATGTTTCCAACCTGGAACCGCAGATTGCACTGCCGGACAGTGTCCCCAATAATATAAAGACTATTTCCGAGGTAAAAGGGATAAAGATTGACCAGGCTTACATTGGTTCCTGTGCCAATAGCCGGCTTGAAGACATCAAAGTGGCTGCTGAAATCGTCCGCGGGCATGAAATTGCGCCCTGGGTCAGGTTCATTATAACCCCCGGCTCACAGGCCACTTACCTGGAAGCGGTGGAGGCTGGCTATGTAGCGACTCTAGTTCGAGGTGGAGCAGTGGTGACTAACTCAACCTGTGGTGCCTGTTTTGGCGGCTCCATGGGGCTAATTGGCGAGGGCGAAACATGTATCAGTGCCGGCACCCGTAACTTCAAAGGGCGAATGGGTAGCCTGAACTCCCGCATTTTTCTCGGCTCACCCGCCGTTGTAGCCGCATCTGCCATCAAAGGTGAGATTGCCGACCCGAGAGATATTTGAGGTTGACAGCATGATAAGGAAACTTGAAGGTCGGACCTGGAAATTCGGCGACAACATAAACACTGATTTGATGATTCCTTCGTTTGCCCTGGCAGAACCAGAAGAAAAGCAGCCGAAGTATTGCTTCTCTGCCAACAGGCCTGGCTGGGTGGACCTGGTCAAGCCGGGTGATATCCTTGTAGCCGGGAATAACTTCGGGACTGGCTCGAGCAGACCGGGAGCTAAAGTATTGAAATCACTGGGGATTATTTGCCTTCTGGCAGAATCCATAAATGGCTTGTTTCTGCGCAACTGCGTGAACTATGGATTGCCGGCCTTACCTTGCCCCGGCGTCTTTAGCTCTTTTAATGAGGGGGACATTGCTTCAGTGCAATTGGAAGAAGGAAAAGTCGTCAACCTGAATAGTGGCCGGGTGCTAGCTACCACTGCTCTCCCAAACATGCTGTTGGAGATACTAGCTGCGGGTGGCATCGTGCCGCTGCTGGAGGGAAAAGGACTTCTGGATAAGGCACGATAGGCTTTTAGCGAGGAATAGGTGTGGACATAGTTGTTTGTATCAAAGCTGTCTGTATGTGCCCGACGAGGTTTGTCCTTTCGGAGGCGGGAGACCGCATAAATTGCGGGAGCAGGAGTCTGGTCATGAACGAGGTTGACCAGTATGCTTTGGAAGAGGCTCTGGCAATGAGAAAAGAGCTGGGGGGCACCATCACAGCGGTCTGTGTTGGAGATTTGACATGCCAGGAAGTGCTGTATGTGGCCAAGGCCAAGGGGGTCAACAGGGCCATCAGGGTTAACGCACCCTGTGCTAACGAGGTATTGATAGCGGAGGCTCTGGCAGAAGTATTTCGCCAGCTTAAACCAGACCTGGTGCTGGCCGGCGTTGAATCGAGCGATAGCATGACGGGACAAACGGGCATTCTCCTTGCCGCCATGCTGGGTTTGCCTTTTGCCTATGCCGTAACGGCGATAGAGGCCAGACCAAACGTGGGGTGGGTCAGGGTCACAAAAGAGCTGGGTGAAGGCATTTGTCAAGTGCTGGAAATCAAGCTTCCTGCGGTGCTGTGCGTTCAATCCGGAATACAGCCGCTAAAATATACGCCGCCGGCAAAGATACTGCAGGCGCGGAAGGAACTACTGGAAGTGTATTCCGTACCAGAGTCAAGCTTGCAGCATAGCGTAGTCCCGCAATTACGTTTCACAGACGTGTTTAAGCCACAAGGAATAAAAAGAACCCAGATGCTAAGCGGTACCTCGGAAGACATCGCTGTCGCATTGGTCAAGAAAATCATGGAAGCAAGGTAATCTATGGCCGGGCAGATTCTAGTATTCATTGAGCATTATGACGGTGAGTTCAGAGCTATCACCCAGCGGCTTCTGAGTATCGGACGGGAGCAGGCCGAATGTGTGGATGCCAGGCTTGCGGCCCTGGTTCTGGGACACAAGCTTGACCGAATTGTGGGAAGCCTTTCCGAGATGAATCTGGACACCATTTTCACCGTCGACGAGGAGCAATTTGAAACATATAATCCGGAGATATGCACAAGAGTAGTATCCGAAGCAATTGGTCAGATTTCTCCCCGTCTGGTCTTGTTTGGCGATACTCATATGACGCGTGAGATTGCTCCGGCGATATCGGTCGCACTGAATGCTCCGTTCCTGAGTGGTTGTTTGGAAATAGAGCTAACCGCTACGAAGCTGGTTGTGACGCAGCCGAAATACAGTGGTTCTGTCTTTGTCAGGGCTGAGCTTGAACCTGTACCCGGAATGGTTATGGCCAGTGTCCAAAGCGGGGTTGTTCATCCACAGCTAGTGTGCAAACAGTTGCCAGAAATCATACTCATCAAAGCGGGCACCAACAATGGCGAGCCGCGTATAAGGGTGCTGGAGACAACCGCCGCGAAAGCGGATGGAATTGATATTGCAAAGGCCAGTATCATAGTTGCTGGGGGCCGCGGCTTGAAGGCAAAGGAAAACCTGCCTCTCATTAGAGACCTGGCGGAGGCTCTTGGCGGCGCAATTGCTTGCTCTCGTCCTCTCTGCGACCTGGGCTGGCTTCCGGCGCATTATCTGGTAGGAATGTCAGGGAAAACAGTTAGCCCAAGTATATACATAGCGTGTGGCATCTCAGGAGCTACGCAACATCTCGCCGGCATGTCGGGCGCAAAATGTGTCATCGCTATTAATAATGACGCCAGCGCCCCGATTTACCGTCTGGCCGATTACGGGGTGGCGAGAGACCTTCTCGAAATCTTACCTGCTATCATCAAAGAGGCTCAGAAGACCAATACGTAAGTCTCCAATCACGGTTCGTAATCCCGGCTGCATCCAAGATTTGGGTGAACGTCAAAAGGAGTTGTTGATGAGGATAGGAATTGATGTCGGCGGTACTTTTACCGACGTAGTCTTGGTCGACAAGACCGGGAAATTCTATTATACGAAGACCACCACTACTCACGAGGACCTGGCCCAGGGGGTACTTAACGGTCTTGAGGAAATCCTGGGTATCTCAGGGCGCTCCGTAAAAGAGCTGCGCTACCTCATCCACGGTACTACCATCGGCACCAATGCTATTATCGAAGGTAAAGGAGCCAAAGCCGGCCTCATTACGACGCGTGGTTTCGAGGATGTCCTTGAGATCAGGCGGGTAGCTCGGCCCAAGGAGGCGGCATATGACTTCGAAGTTGACAATCCACCGCCCATGATTCCTCGCTATCTCAGAAAAGGTGTCATCGAACGCGTGAATAGCAAGGGACAAGTGACCATCCCTCTTGATGAGGACTCTGTCCGCAAGGCCTTAGCTTTCCTGCAACAGGAAGGGGTACAGGCCATAGCGGTATCTTTACTCTTCTCTTTCCTAAATCCGTCCCACGAGCGCCGGATCGGCGAAATTTGCAAGGACATGTTCCCTGACATGCCGGTCTCTCTTTCTTCGGAGATATGTCCTGAGTTCCGTGAATACGAACGGACCTGCACCACAGTCATGAATGCTTATCTGGGTCCGGTGGTCCATGAATATCTGGACAATTTGATGAATCGCCTGAGAGAGGAATACGGCGATGTCAAGTTGCATATCATGCAGAGCAGTGCCGGTTCGATGCCTGTTGATATGGCCAAGAACTATCCGGCGCAGCTAATTAACTCCGGACCAGCCGGTGGAGCAACCGCCACTGCCTTCATAGCCAGACTGGTGGGCAGGCAACAGGCGGTGGGCGTGGACATGGGTGGGACTACATTTGACATCAGCCTGATTGACCAGGGTATGCCGAGGACTACCACATGGGGTGGTGTGGGCGAATATCCTATTAAACTGCCAATGGTCGATATGAAAACAATAGGTGCTGGGGGTGGCAGCATCGCGCGGGTGGACGCTCTCGGCGTTCTGCATGTAGGCCCGGAGAGCGCCGGCTCAGAACCAGGCCCCGCTTGCTATAACAATGGCGGTGAACTGCCTACCGTAACTGATGCCAACCTCGTGCTGGGAAGGCTTAACGCCGATTACTTTGTAGGCGGCAAATACAAGCTCTACCCGGAAAAAGCCAGACAGGCTGTGAAGAAGCACGTAGCTGGTCCGATGGGCGTATCAATAGAAGAGGCTGCTCTCGGCATCATCAGAATCGTTAATGCCAACATGGTAAAGGGTATCAGCGCCGTCTCGGTCGAAAAAGGCTACGACTTGAGGGAGTTCAGCCTGGTAAGCTTCGGTGGTGCTTGCGGGCTTCACGTGGCCGAGATGGCAATAGAGCTCCAGATGCCCGTGGTAATCTGTCCTCCTATGTGTGGGCTATTCTCTGCCGTAGGCCTTGTCGTCGCTGACGTGGAGCATGATTACGTGAAAATGCTGAGGAAAAGGCAGGACCAGATTGAAATACAAGACCTGATAGCTCACTTCCAGCGTCTGGAAAAAACGGGGGGCGAACAGCTCAAAAACGACAATGTTCATGCCAAAGATATGGACTTCTTACGGTCGGCGGACATGTGCTATGAAGGCCAGTCCTGGGAGCTGAACGTTCCTATAGCTCGCCCATCTGCCTCAGGCTCGCTGAAGATGGAAGAGATACTGGCTGATTTCCATAAGGCACATCACCAAGCATATTCATACTCCAATCCGGGAGAAAAGGCGATATTTGTTAGTCTAAGACTTAGAGCCATAGGTAGAAACCCGATTGTGGAGTTTCCCCGGTATCCACTAGTTCCTGTTCCTCCTTCCACAGCCTCGAAAGAAGAGAGAACAGTCTGGCTTGAGAACGGACCGGCACGTATTCCCATATACGAGCGGGGGCGATTGGGAGTTGGTAGTGCTGTCAATGGGCCTTGTCTGATTGAGGAGGATATTACTACGATTTTCCTGCCGAAAGGCTGCCTTGGCTCTATAGATGAACTGAAGAACATGCATATTACCTTCGAAACAGCTAACCCGTAGAACGTAAGTAATTCGTGTCCCAGAATGATATGTAGGAGCCGACAATAATGGTCAAATACAAAGCTGACGCGGTCACCATGCAGGTGGTCCGGTATGGACTGGAAGCGATATGCGATGACATGGCCTTTGCGTTGCAGCGCATGGGTAGAAGCACAGTGGTTAAGGAAATATTGGATTTCAACTGCGCCGTCCTCGACCATCAGGGTGAAGTCTTGGCCCAGGCGCATTTGTCACCGCTGTTTATGTTCAGCCTGCCGGGCACCTGTCAGAATATGCTAAAGCACTATGCCGATACTCCCTGGCAGGAAGGTGATGTCGTCGTAACCAATGACCCCTTCCTGGGAGGCCAGCACCTGCTCGATGTGCAGCTCTTTACGCCGGTCATCTATGATGGCCAGCTCGTGGCTTTTGCCGCCAATATCTGTCACCAGCTTGACATGGGCGGCTCCGTGGCCGGAGGTGTCGCCGGTGGCTTAACGGAGATATTCCAGGAGGGGTTGCGTCTGCCCTTCTTGAAGCTTTACAAAGCGGGACAAGAAGATAAAGAAATTTTCTCCATTATTGAGAGCAATATCCGTCTTCCCGACAAAACGCTGGCTGACCTCAGGGCCCAGGCATCGGCTCTTTCCGTGGGGCTGCGGCGGCTGAAGGAAATGATTGCCAAATATGGCGTTGATGTTTACCAGCAGTGCACAAATATGCTGCGAACTTATACCGAGACCAAGATGCGTAACTTCATCAGCACGCTTCCCCCTGGCGATTACAGCGCCATTGACTACCTAGATGACGATGGTATCACCGATGAGCCGGTCAAACTGCAGGTAAATGTGCACATAAAAGGCGATACCATGAAGGTTGATTTCGAAGGGACGGACCGCCAGCGCCCGGGCAATATTAACTGTCCCTCGACAAATGCCCAGGGGTCCGTCTACTACATCATGCAAGGCATTGTGGACCCTTACATGCCAACAAACTACGGCTGTTTCCGCCCTATCGAAGTCGATTGCGGTGATGGGCTTATTGTCAGTCCCCGTTCACCGGCGGCTGTGACAGCCCGCTCCGAAACGCAGGGTAAGATTCCAGAAGCTCTACTGAAGGCTCTGGCACCGATAGTGCCCAACCGGGTCACCGCCGGGAGCCACGGGCAAGCCACTACGTGTAACTTCATTGGCATTCATCCGGATACGGGCCGGCGCTTCAGCTACATGGAAATCCTGGGCGGTGGTTGTGCCGCGAGACCGGACAAGGATGGCGCAGACGGACAGGACTTGCACCTAGGCCGTTTTATGAATACGCCAGTTGAGGTAGCTGAGTCCGAATTTCCCGTTACCATCGAGCGCTATGAGTTTATGCCCAACTCGGGTGGGGCAGGCAGATGGAGAGGTGGCATCAGCTTGCGCCGCGATATCCGTTTCCACGTTGACGTTACTTTTGCCCACTACAGCGACAGGTGGAAATTCGCTCCGCAAGGGCTTTTCGGTGGTAAAGAAGGAAGCAAAACTATCATTTATCTAAATCCAGGTACCCCTCAAGAGGAGATTCCCAAGGAGAAGGGAGTCACGAAAATAAAAGCGGGAGACCTGCTCAGTATACGCCTGGCGGGTAGCGGTGGCTATGGCCCGCCGTGGGAGAGGGAGCCGGAAAGGGTCAGGTGGGATGTCGTCAACGGGAAGATAAGCCTTCAGTCGGCACGGGATGATTATCTGGTCGTGCTTAACAGCGATTTGACCGTTGCTACAGAGCAAACCAAAACCCTGCGGGCAGGAATTGCCAAGTAACGCCCCGAGATTCTCGCGGATGTATGTGCAGCAAAGCCGCTAATATACACTCATATAGGAGGCCAAATGAAGAAGTGGGAGACCCGGGAATGGTGGGAAAAAGGGAACTGGTCCCCGCGGGACATTGCCGCCCTGAAGAAAGAGGAGCGGGAAAGACTGGAAAAGCAGCCCTGGTTCGAGCATGGCAAACCGTGCAGGACGGATATTTTTCACCAGCGGAACTGGCAGGAGGAGTTCGAAGCCGTGTGGGGCAAGTGGGGCAGCCAGGGAATTGGCAACCTTAAAAAGGTCGGTCTCTCCATGCCCATGGAGTACGAGCTTAACCCAGCTTTTCTGGAAGAGCCTGCCTACTACCGCATGTACAAGAACGCTCTGCCCAACTTGGATAGGCAGCGCAAAGCCATTGCTGACCTGGGCAAGTTGTATGAGAGCGAAGGGGTTGAGGTCATCTGGCTGCCACCCCCGGAAACGCCCCTCGGCCCTTACGGTTTTATGAGGGCATTTTCCACCCCAGGGATGACACCCACCCGCGCCGGGATGATACTGATGCGAATGGGGAGGGCGGGTGTCAGTGGGGACATTTACAACGGGCGATGGTTTGACCTCTGCTACCGAATTGGCTGTCCGGTGTACCACACCATGCTGCATGTCGGTGAGATTACGCCGATATACCTCGCGGAGCATCTGGTGATGATATCGGATGGCTACCCGACACCGGCGGATGGCGCCCTTGAATACAAACAGCTTCTGGAGGCTGTTGGCGATGAGGTCTACATTGCCCACAACCCGGGCTACATCGAACGCTGGGGCTTCCCTGCCGGCGGAACGTCTCACCTTGATATGGTGCTGGGCGTGGTTGACCTTGGCTTGGCCATCTGCTATCCCAGCTTCATGGACTACGGATCAATCGCCTACCTGCGCAGCAGAAAAATCCGGCTCATCGAGGTGTCGCCGGAGGAGTTTGTGGAATATGGCTGCAACGTGGTGCTCATCAAGCCCGGCGTTGTCGCCATTCCGGGCGCGGCGAAAGAGACTATCAAGGCACTCAAGAAGGAGGGCGTCAGGTGCCTGGAGTTTGATTCCACGGAGAGCGCCAAGGCGGGCATTGGCGGGCCAGACTGTGTGACGGCCAAGCTCTACCGTGAGCCTGGACCATCGCTGGCTGACCTGTAGGAGTGAGCAAAGGTAGCAGTATATGTTTACTTGCTGTAAACACAACCCAAATGGACTACCGCCGGACGTTCTCTTTGCTCCGACGAACACCTTCCGGTGGCAAGGGGTTATATGAGCTTTTCCGCAGAACCACAGGACAGATGGAAAGGTACTGTAGTCACCGGAACAATAGGGTATGATGTCCACGTTGTCAGTATCCGGCTGGTCGAGCGCGCTCTACGGAGTGCCGAATTTCGGGTGGTGTCGCTGGGAACGCAGGTTCACCAGATATCCTTCTCTACGTAGGGGGGATGTTGATAATCGCTGAAGAGAAGTGGGAAGACACGGAAAAGATATTCAAGGAGATGGGTTTCAACAGAGTGTACCCGCCACGGGTCCGTATTCCGCAGATAATTGCTGATTTAGAGACCGACATTCAAAGCAGAACACTGAGAGACAGACATGGTGCTCAGAAATAAGAAACTGGACTACGGCGAATTTATGCGAGAGAGGGAAAAGGTGCTTGCTGAATGGCCGACCGGCAGAGAGGTTGACCTCGACGAAGCGGTCGCGTACCACAAGTCCTTGCCACGCGCAAAAAACTGGGCACATCAATTGGAGCTTGTGAAGCAGAACAAAGAAACGCGGGTGGAAATTGTTGGGATGGGTCATGCCACTCTCGAACAGCAAATGGAGCTTATCAGTTATGCTCAGACAGAGGGGGGCGCTGATTTCTTGGGAACCAATGTCGATAGCTATACCAGGTTGCATAACTACGAAGCAGCCGAGCGGGGCGTAAAGGAGAGCGAAAAGCTCGGTAGGACCGTGCTGAACGGGTTTGCTATTGTCAATTACGGCGTCGTCGGAACTAGAAAGCTGATAGACACGGCGAAGGTGCCCGTAAAAATCAAATTCTCGGCTCTGGATCCCAGGCTGATAAACGAAATTGCATTCGCGGCAGGGTTCACTTGCGATGGCTGTGATGCACTGCTTGCTTTCCTCCTCCACAACTCAAAGGCGCCCCTGGAGACTGTCCTGCATAATCACCAGTATATAACCAGGCTGCAGGGCTTATACGAAGAAAAGGGTTGTCCCATGGTCACGAGTGCCTATGGCGGGCTGGCGCTGCTTACTCCTCCTAGCCTCTGGTCTGCTCAGATAATCGCCCAGGCTTTGATGGCAGCGGAACAGGGCATCAAAAACTTTACTTTCATGTATAGCGCCCAGGGGAATCTGGTCCAGGATGTGGCGTGTGCCCGGGCGTCCCGCAAGCTTTTGTGCGAGTATCTGGACAGGTTTGGCTATCAGGATGTGAAAACTAGTCTTCAGGTACACAACGCGGGTTACACCATACTACCTGACGATAATGCGAGGGCCTTTGCCGTTATCAGCCAACTCGCCTTTGTGTGCAGGCTTGCCGGGGCTGACCTCTGCAGTCCTCGCTCTGTTACGGAGGGAAAATATATTCCGCTAAAGGAAGCTGTAGCTGATACCTATAAGTGTGCCAAGACGGTAATCAACATGGTTAAAGACCAGGAAATAGAACTCGACAGCAAAGTATTGGCCGCTGAAAGCGAGATGTTTGAGCGAGAGGTACGCATCATCATGGATGCAATCCTTAGTTTGGGAGAAGGGGATACGGTCATGGGCATACTGAGAGCCGTTCCGGCTGGGATTATTGACCACCCATTTGGAACGCATCCATCTATCGCATGTAAAGTCCTAGGAGTCAGAGATGCTCAGGGCGCCGTGAGATGGCTGGATGCCGGCAATTTGCTTTTCCCGAGAGATATCATGGATTTTCACAGGGGAAAGCTAGCCGAAAGGGCGAAAAAACAAGGTAGGGATGTTGACTATGACAACGTGGTTGACGACATTATGTCGCCCCGGGATGGGACTCTCTTGTTGCCATTCTGGTAAGCTAAGATAATCATTGAATTAATACTTCTGTTGATTCTCAAACAAATGTTCCGGAGGTGAAAGGTGAACAGAATAGGGGTTTTGTATCCGTCATGTGGATTCCTGGAGCACTACATACAAAAGGTCTTGCCTGAAGACGTTACGATGCACGTAACCCGGCTGCCGATGGCAACGGTTCGCTACGAGGACGTGATGCGCATGGCAGACAAAGTAGAAGAAGGTGCCGGCTTGCTGGCTGACGCCAAAGTTGGCGTGATTGCTTTCGTATGCACCGCGGCTAGCTTTATCAAAGGAGCGGGATATGACCAGGAGATAATGAAAAGGATAACCGCGGCGACTGGGATACCGGCCAGCACCATGATTACTGCCGTGATCGCTGGCCTGAGGGCTTTGAATACGAGGAAGCTGGTCCTCATCACTCCCTATATAGACCGTATTGTCAAAATAGAAAAACAATTCCTTGAGAATGCCGGCTTTGAGGTCCTATCTTATTTCGGTCTGGGGCTGGACGACGCCGACAAGCAGGTGGCCGTGGAACCATCTTACTGGTGTAAACTGGCCATGGAAAGAAGACATCCGGAGGCTGATACGTATCTGCTAAGCTGTGGTGGAATCAGGGGAGCCGTGGAGTTCCCCGACCAACTGGAGAAAGACCTGGGCAAACCGGTGGTAACCAGCCTCCAGGCACAGGCGTGGCACTGTCTGCGCCTGATAGGACGACAGGAGCCGATAGAGGGTTTCGGGCGCTTGCTAAGGACAAGGCTGGAACCGTAAAGCCGATGTCGCTCTATGCTCGAGAACAGTTCTATGGCACAATTTGATAGGCGCAGGTGATGGTCTTCAGGACTAGCTCCCTTTGCGAAAGGACGGGGAAGATGTATTGAACACAAGGGCAATTGACAAACGACAAAAAATAAAAAAGGAGACAGCGATGAAAAAGAAAATTTTCCTGGTTCTTGCGATTGTGGCAATAATAAGCAGCCTGATTGCGGCTGGCTGTGCTACGCCAAAGCCAACAACCGCCCCTACGGTGACTGTAACGGCAAAGCCGGCACCTGCGCCTACAGTTACAACAACGGCGACTACAACCGCTACAGCAACCACAACTGCCACAGCAACGACAACGGCGACAGCAACAGTAACAGCTACACCAAAACCGTCTCCGACGACTGAGGCGACCATGTCTGAGCCATGGCGAGTACCCATCGAAAAATGGGCATCAATGAAGAAACCGGCGGACTGGCCCCAGTATTTTGTTATGGCCGGAGCCTCGGCTGCAAATCCCCGTTTCCCTATGATGCTAGGCCTCGGGCAGATATTGGAACAATCGTTAGGGCTTAAGACACAGGTACTGCCGGTAGCGGGCTTCCAGGCCATGAAGTCCCTTATTGACGGGCAGGTTGACCTTCTGGAGATAGAGCCCCGGGCGGTAGTCAAGGCTTACCTTGGCCAGGACGAATTCAAGGGTGTTGGCCTCAGGACGATAAGGGCGATAACCAATTTCTCGAAGGCGGAACCGCTCGGATTCATGGTCCGTCCAGGGTCGGGCATTAAGTCAATAGCAGATATGAGAGGTAAGAGAATTGCTGCCTATTGGCCAGCAGCGCCTAACCTGGGTGAGTCGTTTGACACTATTCTGCGTATCTACGGAATGACACAGAAAGACATTGTGCCCATACAATATGGCAGCACTGACGAGGGCATAGCTCTGCTCAAAGAAAAACGGGCAGACGTGTGGTTTATGGTTATTAATCCTGCCAATGCCTATGTCACCGACCTTACCGTAACCGGCAATGCTGAAATTACCTTCGGTCTGGATTCTGATAAGGTAGCCGCGATATATAAAGACATACCATGGTACCCGCCAGTCACGACTCCCAAAGGGACTTTCCCGGGGCAGGACAAGGATATCGTCAATCTGGGGCAGCCCCACAGCATGCCTGTGATGGCAAATGCTCCGGAGTCTATGATATATGTGCTTACCAGACTGATATGGGAAAACAAGAGCAAACTAGACGGGTTTGGTGCCAGGTGGACGAACTACGACTTGCGCGGTAGCCTGGATCCCGGTAACTTCGTGATAGCTTACCATCCAGGAGCGATAAGGTACTACAAGGAAGTGGGCCTCTGGGGAGACAAGCAGGAAGCGAAGAACAACGATTTCCTGCAAATAGTGCGGTAGCTGCAAAGCGGTAGCACAGGCTGGGCTCCCGGCTCGCAAACCAATCAGCGAGCCGGGAGCCCAGCCGATTCTGCGTGGAGATTGAAGTGACGGGTGTCCTCAGATTGTTCAGGGAGATTGACACTCCTTCAAGGCCGAGGGAGTTCAGCGGGGGACTGCGCCGCGCCGTAACGGTGCTGGCCGCCGGCACAGCGCTATTTGTCCTGTTATATATCGGCCATGTTTTCGAATACGCAGGCATGTATTTGAATCAGAACAGCTTTCGTGGCATCGCGGTGGCCTTTGTGCTAGCCCTGATCTATCTCCTTTACCCGGCCACCAGAAGCGCACCGAGGGACAAGCTGCCATGGTATGACCTGCTGCTGTTAGTGGTGGCAATAATAATGCCGTTGTATTATGGCATTGCCTATCCGTCGCAGCTAGCACGCTGGCAAATGAATACCGTCACGCCTGTTGAGATAGTCATGGGGGCCATTACCTTGGCTGTCCTATTCGAGGCCACAAGGCGACTGACCGGCCTGGCACTGCCCCTCCTTGGCACGTTTCTTTGCTTCTACGTCATCTTTGGCCAGAGCTTTCCCGGTTTCCTCCAGCATAAGGGGATTTCTTTGCCCTTCTTCATGACTTCCGTGGGCTACACCGAAGGCCTGTTTGGCTTCGTCACCGGGATAGGCCTTACCATTGTCCTTATGTTTATCATCTTCGGCCAATTCCTTCTTGATTCGGGAGGTGGCGAGTTCTTCGTCAAGCTGGCTAATGCCCTCATCGGGAAATACCGGGGCGGGCCAGCCAAGATGGCCGTGGTGGCCAGTGCCTTTTTTGCCATGTTCTCCGGCGACACACTGGCCAACGTGGCCACTACCGGGACAGTTACCATTCCGCTGATGAAAAGGACAGGCTATGAGCCGCACTTTGCCGGAGCTGTGGAGGCTGTGGCCTCCAACGGCGGGCAGTTCACGCCCCCAGTTATGGGCGCCGTAGCTTTCGTAATGGCGGAATTCCTGCAAATGCCGTACTGGAGCATTGCCCTAGCGGCGGCAATCCCGGCTTTCATGTACTTCGTTGTCATATACATAGGGGTAGATGTTGAGGCGGCCAAGAATGGACTTGTTGGTCTGCCACAGGGCGAGAGGCCATCCCTGAAAGAGACGCTTAAGGAGGGCTGGGTTTATCTTCTTCCATTGGTGGTTTTGGTATACCTGCTCGGCGGGCTTATGTTACGGCCTGAGATCTCTGCCTTGTATGCTCTTCTCGTTCTGATAATAGTCACCATGCTCAGGAAGAAGACACGCATGAGCCCAAAAAGACTCGTATCCGCGCTTGAACACGGGGTTGTCATGTCCCTTATAGCCATGGTAGCTATTTTCGCCGCCGGCGTTGTCGTCCAAGCGTTTTTCCTGAGCGGCATATCCGGCAAGCTGGCAAGCGGTATTGTTACTGTCTCCGGCGGGCAGTTGTTTATTGCCCTGCTGCTTGCGGCAGCGGCCAGTTTTGTGATGGGCATGGGGCTGGCCACTATAGTGATTTACGTGGTATTGAGCACTTTCATCGCTCCAGCCCTGCTAAGCTCCGGCGTACCGGTGCTTGCTAGCCATATGTTTGTCTTCTGGTGGGGGCTGACCAGTACTATCACGCCGCCGGTGGCCGGTAACGTGTTTGTGGCTTGTGCCATTTCCGGCGCCGGCGTCTGGAAGACAGGGATTGCGGCCATGAGGCTAGGGATGATGGCTTACGTAATCCCGTTTGTATTTGTCTATCAACCTGCCTTGTTACTGCTGTCCACGTCCCCCATGGAAGTAGTACGCGTGGTCCTGATAACGTTGGGCGCGACGGCGGCTCTGAGCTATGGCACGGGGCAATGGCTGTTAGCCAGACTGAAACTGTGGGAGAGCGCAGTGCTCGTAGTCGGCGGTGTTTTGCTATTAATGTTCAACTGGATAAGTATCGGAATAGGGGTCGCCGCCATCCTGGCCATATTCCTTTTGCAGTTGCTGTCGGTCAAACGGGCTCGCATGGCCGCAGAACAGGCAATAACATCCACGGTGCCGGATTAAATACCAAGATTGAGAAACAGTAGTGCCTCAGTTGTCTTCGAACGGCTGGCAAACTCAAGAACATGCCGGATTTGAGTGACGATGCTCTTATATTTTCGTCACGGACATGTTCGACCCGGAAGAAGATAAACATGACAACAGAAACTGACCTAGCATGTCTTATAGATTTCGGCAGCACCTATACCAAGGTTGTCTTGGCGGACCTGGACAAGGAAGAACTGATTGCAAGACACCAAAGCGTGAGCACGGTAAAAGAAGGGATAGTAGTTGGCTTACGGAAAGCGCTAGCCAAGTTTTCCGATAAGCAGCAAGCCGCTATCTCAGCGGCTAAGAAAATCGCTTGTAGTAGCGCTGCCGGTGGGCTTCAAGTCGTAGTCGTCGGGCTGGTTCCAGAGCTTACCGTGGAAGCTGCTAGACGGGCAGCTCTCGGAGCGGGAGCCAAGATAGTAGCTGCTTATCCCTATGAGCTTACCGATAGCGATGTGGAAGCAATTGCAGCCAGACCGTGTGACTTGCTGCTGCTTACCGGTGGTATAGACGGTGGTAATGAGCGTGCAATCGTGCATAACGCCGCCATGCTCGCCCGCAGTAAGCTGATGGCCCCGTTTGTCGTGGCGGGGAACAGGTCTGCTAGCGGCAAGTGCGAGGAAATCCTCAGGTCAGGTGGCCAGTACGTGAGAATTACTGAGAACATCTTGCCCCAACTAGACAAGATCAACGTAGGCCCTGCCCGTGCGCTCGTTAGAGAGATATTCATGGAGAGAATAGTCAGGGCAAAAGGGCTTGATAAGGCGCAGGAATACGTCGATGGTGGCATTATCATGCCAACCCCCATGGCTACCTTGAAGGCAGGAAAACTACTCTCAGAGGGTGCGGATGAGGAAGAGGGGATGGGAAAGCTTGTGATAGTGGAAATTGGCGGGGCAACAACTAACGTACACTCGTTGGCACGGGAAGTCCGACTGACGCTACTGTTCTTGTTAAAGGCTTACCCGAGCCTTATGCCAAACGAACCGTGGAAGGCGACCTGGGTATTAGATACAATGCCGTGACAATTTTGGACATGCTAGGGGAAGCCAAGATTCAGCGGACTATTTGTGACATGCATAACAGTGGTGCGGAACTCTGTCTGGCAGAAAGGATAAGCCGGCTCACCGCAGACATAGGTTTCCTACCCACTAGAGACCTGGACTTCTTGGTTGACATTGCTTTGGCACATTGCGCCGTAGAAGTGGCGGTAAACCGGCATGCCGGCGTAATAACAGAGATTCCCACTTTCCATGGGATAGCACGTATGCAGTTTGGCAAAGACCTTACGGGTATAAAAACGGTAATCGGCACTGGCGGCATCTTTGCCGATGGACGTTCACCGGGGAAAGTGCTTGAAGCAGCCTTATTTAGTGAAACCAATCCAACATCACTCAAGCCCAAGAGGCCCGAACTATATATAGATGAGAAGTATATCCTCTTCGGTATAGGCCGATTGAGTGAGTTTGCCGCCACAAAGGCCTTGAGAATTGCCAAGAAGTACCTGCGAAGATTGTAAATGCGTTCTTCGCTAAACTAGACCCTGAGGAATTGTAGCGAATGACTGGGAAAAACATGGGTCAGTGTTAGGAGGGAATACATGAGATTGGCCGATAAAGTAGCTATCATAACCGGCGGTGGGTCAGGACTGGGGAAAGCAGCCTCATTATTATTTGCCCAGGAAGGAGCGAAGGTGGTAGTTGCTCAACGAACGGTCGCCACAGCCGAGAAGGTGGAAACTGAGATAAAGAAAAGAGGCGGTAAAGCAGTTTTTGTCCGTACCGACGTTTCCGTAGCCGCTGATGTCCAGAACCTTATTAAAGAAACGCTAGGGCAGTACGGTAAGATCGACATCTTATATAATAACGCTGGCATAGAGCAAATGCGCGCCTCCGTTGAGAATATCGAAGAATCAACCTGGGATAATGTTTTCGATATTAATATGAAGGGCTACTTTCTAACTGCAAAATACGCAATACCCATCATGAAAAAGGCTAGATATGGGATTATCATCAATGTATCATCTACGCTCGGACTGAGACCGATTCCTGGTATGGCGGCCTACTGCAGCACCAAAGGCGCTATCGTCAGTTTCACCAAAGCCCTTGCCATTGAAGTGGCACCGGCCATACGTGCCAACTGCATCTGTCCAGCGGCAATCGATACTCCGCTACAGAGGCGGCTCTCAGGCGGGTTAGGCTACGAGAACTTTAAGAAGGAAGCGGCTGGCCGGACGCCTATGGGGCGTTTGGCCAATCCCGAGGATGTTGCCTATGCCGCCCTTTATCTGGCCTCTGACGAGTCCAAGATGATTACCGGTCAGGTAATCTACGTTGACGGCGGCAGAATGATATAGACGGAATTCCGTGTGAATGGACTCCAATGAGGCAATGACGCTGCGGAAGCAAAACTCTTGAGCCTGCCGGCGTCGCAGTTCTGTGTTTTTCGCTGCACTTTCTGACGAAAAGTGTGTCTTGTGTAATGCGCCCCTGCGGCTGCGTTAAGGAGTGGTTGGTCAAATAGCGGCAATAAATAGTATAATCCTATAGCTCCGGATGTTAGACCCACAAGAAGAAGGAGGATTAGTTTCTTTGAAGACAAGGCTATGGCTGCGCAAACCAAGAAACATCTATTAAAGGCCGATGCTGATTTCATCAGCAAGATACTGGGAGTCCTACAGGCTTTTAGCTTTAAGGGTAAGCCCTATCTATCCTATTTGCAAACCAGGGATAAGAACGATGAATTCCTCATGCGGGACAATATAGTTAAACCGTTATTTGTTGCCCTGGGTTACCATCCACAACAGGATTTCTCTCCAGAAGAAAGCATAGGC
>JACQTX010000009.1 GCA_016210585.1 Chloroflexota bacterium | reverse complement strand
GGTAGCTACCAGCTACAACTAATTAGAGATTTATGATTTGGGATTTATGAAATAGTCCATATATTCTTAAATCCTACTTCACAAATCATAATCTTCCTATTGAGGAGGTCAAATGGACTTCGAGCTAAGTGAAGAGCACAAGATGCTGCGGGAGGCCGTCAGGGACTTTGCCCAGAAGGAGATCGCCCCGCTGGTGGAAGAGGCAGAAGCCAAAGAAGAGATGCCGCCGGGCCTGTTCCCCAAGCTGGGCAAGCTAGGCTACATCTGCGTGGGCTACCCCTCAGAGTATGGCGGCGGCGGCATGGGCATGCTCGGCCAGTGCATACTGATAGAGGAGTTCTGCAGAGTCTGTGTGGGCATTGGCTCCTCGGTGATGACACAGGGCGGCATCGCCACCCATGCCCTCTTGCACCACGGGACGGAGGCCCAGAAGCAGAAATACCTTATCCCGGCCATCAGGGGTGAGGTTATCGGTGCCTACGGGCTGACGGAGCCGAACGCCGGCTCGGATGCCGCCCAGATCGAGACCACCGCCGTCAAGCAAGGCGACAAATACATTATCAACGGCAATAAGATTTACATTACCAATACACCCATCTGCAACTATATACTGGTCGCGGCCTATACCAACAAGAGTGCCGGCGTGCGCGGTATCAGCGTCATCCTGGTGGACAGGGACACCCCGGGACTCACCATCAAGAAGATGAACAAGTTCTGCATTCGCTCCTCGCCCACCGGTGAGGTCACCCTGGACAACTGCGTCGTCCCGGCAGAAAACCTCATCGGTGAAGAGGGCAAAGGCTTCTCCTACCTGATGGAGACCCTGGATTCTGGCCGTATTGTCCACGCCGCGAGTAGCCTGAGCGTGGCCGAAGCGGCCTACCAGGCCGCGCTGGACTACGGTCAACAGAGGGTGCAGTTCGGGCACCCCATCGGCACGTTCCAGGCCAATAGCTTCAAGCTGGCCCGCATGGCGATGGAGATAGAGGCCGCCCGCTGGCTCATGTACCGCGCCGCCTGGCTGTATGACCAGGGTGAGCGGCGTTTCGTGGAATCAGCCATGA
Source organism: Chloroflexota bacterium (assembly GCA_016210585.1). Taxonomy (GTDB): domain Bacteria; phylum Chloroflexota; class Dehalococcoidia; order Dehalococcoidales; family JAFGLR01; genus JACQTX01. The sequence goes on along the minus strand of JACQTX010000009.1, from coordinate 8,226 downwards.
CCAAGCTCTACGCCAGCGAGGTCGCCCAGAGGGTGACAGCGGAGGCGATGCAGATACATGGGGGGGTAGCCCTCATGTTCGAGAGCCCGGTCAACCGCTACTTCCGTGATTCCCGCCGCAGCACCATCACCGAGGGCACCTCGGAGATCCAGCTCATGGTCATCGCCCGCGCCATCGGAATAAAGTAATCTTTGTGGCATCTGTGGCTGATTGTAGGGGAGCCGTGGTCTGTGTCTCCCCCTTTAGCAAAGGGGGACAAGGGGGATTTGAAAATCCCTCTCAAACTCCCTTTGCCAAAGGGAGAGCAAGTCATATGTGCCTCGAAGTTGCGCGTCAAGAGATCTATGCAATCAAGTAGTAGTCCTTGCTATCACTACAAAATCTTTAGAAAGGAGTGAGTATGGAGATAAAGAAGGTTGGGGTGGTGGGTTGCGGCACAATGGGGGCGGGCATAACCCAGGTGGTTGCTATGTCCGGCTACCAGGTAGTTACCTCCGAGATTAATGACGAGCTGCTCAAGAAGGGACTAAACTCCATCAATGCCCAGCTGACCAAGAGCGTGGAGAAAGGTAAATTGTCCCAGGCAGACAAGGATGCCACCATGGCCCGCATCAAGGGCACCACGACGACGAAGGACTTCGGCGACTGCGACCTGGTAATTGAGGCGGCGGTGGAGCTGATGGACCTGAAGAAGAAAATCTTTGCTGACCTGGACAAGAGCGCACCGAAACACGCCATACTGGCCAGCAATACCTCGTCCCTGTCTGTAATGGACATGGCCACGGCCACAAGCCGCCTGGACAAGATGCTCGGTATCCACTTCTTCAACCCGGTGCCGGTGATGAAGCTGGTAGAGCTGATAAGGACCATTGCTACCAGTGACGAGACCTTCGAGACCGGGCGCCGCTTCGCTGAGTCAGTCGGCAAGACGGTGGTCGTCGCCAAGGACGCCCCCGGATTTATCGTGAACCGGCTTATGGTGCCCCAGGTGCTGCATGCCGTCCGCCTGCTGGAGTCGGGCATTGCCAGCCGGGAGGATATTGACACGGCCATCCAGCTCGGGCTGAACCATCCCATGGGGCCGCTCACCCTCATTGACCTGGTAGGTCTGGACGTGGTCTATTTTATCGCTCAGGCCATGTATGAGGAGACCAAGGACCCGCAGTATATTATCCCGAACCTGATGCACAAGATGTTCGCCGCCCGGTGGCTGGGCCGCAAGACAGGGAAGGGCTTCTACGACTATAAGTAGGCGAGGCTATAAACTCTAAATGCTAAACCCTAAACTCTAAACAATATCAAAATACAAAAAGTAAGAAAACCCTTGCGTTTTGCATTTTGGTAATTTGAATTTGTTTAGAGTCTCGTGCTTGGGATTTAGGATTTAGCCCCTTTTGATATTAAACATAACTTTCAGGCGAAGGGAGGAATTCATGTCAATCGAAGGTAAGGTTGCCCTGGTGACCGGTGGCTCTGGCGGACTGGGCAAATTCCATTGTGTTACCTTGGCCAGGGCGGGCTGCAAGGTGGCCGTGACCGCCAACACTCACCTGGAGAAGGCGGAGGCCGTGGCGGAAGAAATCCGTGCCCTCGGCAAGCAGGCGACGGGCGTCAAGATGGACGTGGCCAACTTCGAGGAGGTCCAGGCAGGCATCGCCAAGGTGGAGAAAGAGCTTGGTCCGATAGACATCCTGGTCAATAACGCCGCCTACGGCATCGTCCGCGCCGTGACCATTCCCAATATGAAAAAGGAGGACTGGGACAAGGACATAGGCATCAACCTTACGGGTGCGTTCAATACCATCAAGTGCTGCCTGCCCGGCATGGTGGCGCGGGGGTGGGGCCGTATTGTGAACGTATCTTCCGTCACTGGGACGCTGGGCGGTGCTGGCCAGTGCAGCTACTCGGCCTCGAAGGCCGGGCTGATTGGCCTGACCAAGACGGTGGCCCTGGAGGGGGCGCGCAAGGGCGTGACCTGCAACGCCGTGGTGCTGGGTGTCTTCTGGGGCGGCAGCTTCTACGAGGTCGCCCCGGAGTTCCGGGACCGGATTATCAAGACCATCCCGATGCGCCGGGCCGGCGACCCGCAGGAGTTGAGCAACGTCATCGCCTTCCTGGCCTCCGAGGAGTCCAGCTATGTCACCGGTGAGGCCATCGAGGTCAGCGGCGGCATATCGTTGTTTACGTTCTAATTCCGCATTGCGTTCAAGATGACGCTGAGCGTCTAATAACCCGCTCATCCTTCGATAGGCTCAGGATAAGCATCCAACTTGTAGCCGCCCATGGTGAGCTTGTCGAATCCATGAGCGGCTAACCAGTCTCCCCCATCAGGATATGCTCACCGGGATACGGACGTCACCACTCGCTGGAGTAGCCGCCCGCAATGCTGGTGGTAGCTCATCACCATGCTCATAATATGACTCGATTAGCTTACGAGCCACATCCTGGGCAATCTCTAGTACTTCAGCCGCCGTCCGCCCTTGCGCCACCAAGCCGGGCAACTCATCACTGGTGGCTAAAAAGCTGCCTTCCGGCAATACCTCTATGTGAATTGCCAAGAGTATCTCTTTCATACTGCCACCTCCTCTGCCTTCATGCGATGACTACTTTATTCTCTGCTCAACTCGAATACCCCGACCGCAAGGTCGAGGGATGCAGAAATTCCTTGTCCGACCGAAGGTCGAGTCAGTTAATACCCGACCGTAAGGTCGTAGGAAGTTTATTATTCTATCACCTTCTTGCAGGCTACCTACCTTCTTGTGAAGCTGTCCGAAAACATAACTCCCAAGCCGACTCTGTCATTCCCGTTTTCACGGGAATCCAGTATTCAAAACTATTCCCAATTTAACCTGGATTCCCGATCAAGTCGGGAATGACAGTTTTCGGGCAGCCTCTTTTTCATCCGGCGCTCATTCTCTCGGTAGTTGGTCATCTGGCCATATGACGTTAGGGAAAGCCCTTTTCAGGGACTGCATCCACTCCTCTTGCTTCTTTTCTTTCAAACACTGCGGACACCCCGTATGAGAGTCGTAGCTGACGTTGTGCCTCTGGCATTTCCTTACTAAGCCTTTCTGTAATGCCCACTGCCTGTCGTTCTCTGGGTAGTTTAGTTCACTCATTGGTCACCTCCGAACCAAATGAATTGCCCGATTGATGCACTCACAGATCACCCCTACACTCCCCTCATCCTCTTGCTTTTACTCTTGGCGGACTCGATGCTGGGCAGGTGCTCATCCTGCAGGGCTAATTCTACCAGTTGCCAGAAATTTTCTCTATCGGCACCGGTGACTACGGCCTGCTCATGGGCCTCGCTCAGTGCCACCGGGTAGCCCTGCCCGCGCCGGCACTGGTCTAAAACAAGGGCATGCGTCTGGTTGAGCAATTCACCATTCGTGGCCACCCACTGCGGGATTTCCACGCGGGCAATCTCTTCCTCGTTCTTGAGATAGAAGAAGTGCACCCGGTGCTCCCCGTAGTGCTTCTCCACTACGGAGGACTGGCTGATAAAGAGGGCGGACCGCTCGCCCTGTCCCAGCAGGCTGGCGAACAGCTCCCGGTCCTGGACGCCGGACACGGCATCACACTCCCGCGGCTTCCCCGGCGGGCAAAAACGGTCGCAGTCAACGGTCTCGTGCGGGCAGATGGCCACTCGCAGGGCGTTGACCACATCGGTGGCCCGCGGGAAGCTGATGTAGCTGGCTACGGCTGATTGCCCCCCCAGTTTTTTCAAGGCGTCAAGATGCCTCAGAAAGCCTTTTTGGAGAAGGGCATCGGCGACAAACTCCGGGTAGGCCTCCAGTCCCCAGAGAATGAGCGTGCCGTCAAGCAGCGCCAGGCCTGGCCAATCTGCGGGCGATTCTATCGCCAGGCAGACTAGCTGCCCGACTTCCTCCACATTCCGCTTGATACCCAGGAGCGTGCCCTCCACCGCCTGCTGCCGGCCCTCCGGCGAGACAATGACCAGGGTCTGGTCACCGGAGTAAAGCTGTGGGATATTCCCCAAAGTCGCATCCGGTTTGGCACCATAGCGGAGCATGACCGTGCCGATATTGATGAGACAGCACCTTGCCATGCGGTGGCGGTCAACGTCAATGTGGGAGCCATCCGTGGCGATGACGGTGAACTCAGGCGGGACAGCCGGCGCCGGATAGTGCTCCCCCAGCCCATCCGCCAGCCCGGCCACCAGCCAGGTGGTCTTGCTGGCAGTGATTTTCTGGCGCAGGTGCGCCAGGTCACTGCTAGTAGCGATGACTTGCAGGGCCGCGTGAAGGTGGGCCTGCCTTTCCGCGGTAGCCGCCCTGAGCTGGCTGACCATCTCGCCGACCTGCGGTGCTATTTTGTGCAAATCAAGTGACATTTCCAGAAACTCCACCCTCATAGCGAGGCTTCCCGAAAACTGTCATTCTTGAAGGAGTCCGCCGCCTACGGCGGGACGACTGAAGAATCTCAAGATACCCAAATAGGCAAGAGGGAAGCCGAAGAGATTCTTCGTCCTTCTGCAGAAGGACTCAGCATGACACTAAGGCACTCTTGATACCCTTTTCGGACAGCCTCGCAAACACTATTCAAGAGGGACTAACGTCCCTCTTCAACACCCCTATCCATTAATACCCCCTGGGCATACCGATAACATGCTGAGCGACATAGTTCAGGGCCATCTCCTGGGTGATGGGGGCCAGCCGGATGAGGTTGATTTCCCGCCACCAGCGCTCGATGTCATAGTCCCGGGCATAGCCGTAGCCACCGAAGACCTGCATGGCGTGAAAGACCGCCTTTGTCCCGTTCTCGACGGCGACGAGCTTGGCCATGTTCGCCGTGGCGCCCACCTCTTCAGACGGGGCACCACCATCAAACATGGTGGCAGCCTTGAGGTTCAGGAGTCTGGCTGACTCCAGGGCCGCGTAGGCCTGTGCCAGGGGGAACTGCAAGCCCTGGTAGCTGCCGATGGGGACATTGCCGAAAACCTTTCTCTCCTTGGAGTAAGCCACCGCCTTGCTGATAGCCAGCCGGGCAAGGCCAATGGCCGCCGTCGCAAAGCTCATCCTCTCCATGTTCAGCGTATCCACGAGCGAATACCAGCCCCCGTCCTGGGGCGGCATCAGGGCGTCTTCAGGTAATGCGAGCTCGTTGATACCCACGTTACAGGTGTGGGAGTAGTTGATGCCGTGTTTGGCGATGAGGCTTACCTCGACCGCCGGATTGGGTAAATCAGCCAGGAACAAGCTCAGCCCGTGTGTCTTGCGCGGCGCCTTCTCTTTGGGCGTGGTGCGAGCAATAATCATGACCCCGTCAGCGCGGTCAATGCCGCTGATGAGAGTCTTGGTGCCATTGAGGACCCAGCCGTCCCTGGTTTTTCGGGCAAAGGTCTTGGTCTCCAGGGTATTCGAGCCGGCGTCCGGCTCGGTCAGGGCCATACAGAACTCCATCTCACCGCTGGCCAATCTGGGCAGGTATTCCTGTTTGTGGGCTTCCGTGCCATGCCTGATGATGCTCAGGGCGCCGAAGACCTCGCTCAGCACGAGATACCAGATGCCAGCCATGCCACAGCCATTGGCCACCAGCTCTTCCATGCCGATAAGCAGCTCTACTGTGCCCCTGCCGGCGCCGCCGTAGCGCTCCGGGATAAGAATGCCGGTGAAGCCAGCCTCGCCCAGGACCTTCCAGAACTCGGCGCCAAACTCGCCTTTTTCCTCTTTGGCACGCCAGTATTCCGGGCCAAACTGCCGGGCAATCGCGCGTGCTGAGCTGGCTATCATCTTCTGCTCTTCACTAAGCTCAAAGTCCATAAACTAACCCCTTTAGTCGAGTGAATTTGCCTGAACCATCCCTTTCCGCCTTTGATGTCCTTTAGAACCTGTCCTTCAATCTCTGATAGGTCTCCCCGAGCGCCTGCGGCAACACTTTGGTATCGGCGACTACCGGCATGAAATTGGTATCACCGCCCCACCGGGGCACCACATGAGTGTGGACATGGTCATCAATGCCGGCGCCAGACACCCTGCCCAGGTTTATGCCGATATTGAAGCCCTGCGGGCGGAATACCTCCCTGAGTATGGCCGTGCTCTGGCAGACGAGGTCGAAATGCTCCTGCCGCTCGGCGGCACTCATTGCCTCAAGGGTGGCGATATGACGATAGGGAGAAATCATCAAATGGCCCGGGTTGTAGGGATAGGCGTTCAAGATGATGAAGCTATGCTTGCCGCGATACAGGATGTAGTTGGCCCGGTCATTGCTTTCGGCCGGCTTGTCACACAGGATGCACCCTTTGGGTTTTTCTATCTCGATGTATTGGACGCGCCACGGTGCCCAGATAATCTCCATCGCAATCTCCTTAGCCTGGCTCCGCACTATTCTAATTGGCGAAGGCCTGCTCAGTCAAAAATTTGACTGTCGCCGCACGTCCTGCGAAAGGGCTTTATACATACGGATACCGCTATAGAGAAAATGACATTTGCCCCAATTTTCATGATGGCTTCGGAACAAGATGAATTGTTTCTCTGTGGCAGCAATTACCCCGTGCCATGCAGGCTGCCGTCCTTTCATGTCGGCTGACCCATCCCCTTGACCCCTTCCCTTGCAAGGGAAGGGGGAGAATAAATCAGGGAGGGGGGCTTCGCCCCCTCCCTGAAACGCTTTCCCCCTCTCCTGGTAGGAGAGGGAGTCAGGGGGTGAGGTCGCTTCTTCCTTGTAGAAGATTATGTGAGAGCAGTTACGCGATGAGTGCGTTTCACACGAGACACCCCCAAAGCTTTGTTCCCAGTCGTATAGTTATGGTATATTAGTCGCTGTAGTTTATGAATACAGGGGGCTACCCGGCAGGGGCCAGTGCTACAAGACCACGCCGGAGAGGCTTGTTCTACGGCTACGTCATCGTGGGCGTGGCCGCGGTCATTCTCGCCGTGATAATGGGGGGCTATAACACCTTCGGTGTCTTCTTTGCCCCCATGCTGGCCGAGTTCGGGTGGACGAGGGCGGTAACCTCCGGAGCTTACTCCCTCTCCCTTGTTGTCTATGCCCTTTTCAGCCCGTTTGTGGGTAGGCTTGGCGCCGGCCGGCCGCGTCTGGTGCTCAGCGTGAGCAGCTTCATTATCCTGGCAAGCTACCTCTCCATGTCACGGGTTAACACGGTATGGCAGCTATACCTGGCTTACGGCGTGTTGCTGGGCATCGGGCAAACGGGCGTCATACCGATGATGTCCACGGTGGCCCGGTGGTTCGTGAAGAAGCGGGGCATCATGACCGGCTTTGTCATGGCGGGCACCGGCGCCGGCACCATTACCATGCCGCTGCTCGTCGCCTGGTTCATCAATAGCTATGGCTGGCGAGATGCGTTCATCATCTTCGGCATTATTTCCCTGGTTATTGTCATTTCGGCGGCGCAGCTCCTGCGCCGCGACCCGCAGAGCTACGGGCAACTGCCTGACGGTGAGGCGGAAGCAAAGCCCGCAGACCTGTCCCTCAAAGCGAGCGGCTATTCCCTGAGTGAGGCTATGCGGACAAGGCAACTCTGGCTGACGGCAGCAGCTTTCTTCTGCTTTGGCTTTGTCGCCTATCCAATAGTGGTGCATATAGTTATCCATGCCACCGGAATAGGTGTACCGGCCACTACCGCCGTGAGCATCGTCTCGGTTATCGGGTTCACCAATATACTGGCCCGGATTGTGATGGGCAACACCGCCGACCGCATCGGCGGGCGGCCTGCCATGATTATAGGGTTCAGTGTCGTGCTAGTCGCTATCGTCTGGCTGCTATTTGCCCGGGAGCTATGGTCTCTCTATGTCTTTGGCGTCATCTTCGGCTTTGGCTGGGGAAGCATGTCTGTGCAGATGTCACCGATAGCCGCCGAGCTATTCGGCCTGAGGGCGCACGGCGGCGTCTACGGTATTTTCCAGGCCGCGCTGACGCTTGGGGGCACGGTAAGCCCTACGCTGGTCGGCTATATCTACGATGTCACCAAAAGCTACCAGCAGGGCTTCCTTATCCTGGCCCTGGTGGCTGCCGCCGGTCTGGCAGTGGTCTGGGTGCTGAAGCTGACGACCAAGAGGAGTCCCTCTTAGCTCTCAGCTGTCAGCTTTCAGCCTGTTACGAAGTTTAAGATTTATGAGATATGGTTTAAGCATATGTGGATTACCCCGAAAATAGCAACCGAACTGTCGTTCCCCGAAATTAGCGATTCATTCTGTAGGTCGGGTTTCCTAACCCGACTTGAAGTGGCGGGCAGGTTGG
>JACQTX010000046.1 GCA_016210585.1 Chloroflexota bacterium | reverse complement strand
TTACTAATAGTTTCAAAATAAAACGGACTCGAAAAGCGTAACCTCTCCCTTTGGAAAAGGGAGAATGAGAGGGATTTGAAATGCAAAATCCCCCTCAATCCCTTTGATAAAGGGGGAGCACGATCAAATTATTATGAAACGATTAGTATGTAACGGTCTTATAACTCAGGACACCAGCCGTAATTTGCTCTGGTATGCAGCAGTCATTCTGCCATGAGCGGAAAGACCTATATTATCCATAGTGGGCCCGTCTGCTCTGTTCATAAGGCCACGCGCTGGACTGGGAAGACAAACCTACCGGACCATCTTTTGTCTTGTGAGTCAGGCGAATAAGTTGGCGTTGAGGACTGGCTTCGTTCTGGTGACTAAGCAACAACTCTCTTTGCCGGGCGCCGCAGGACACTGGCCAGAATGAGAGAGGCGATAGCCAGGCCAATAAAGATGGCAAAACCCATGGCATAGCCGCCGGCCCCCTGCGCACGGACAAAGACCGCCAGCAGGGGCGGGATGGCAAAGCCGCCAAAGGCGCCCAGGCCGCCTACCCAGCCAGCCGCCCCTCCCACTGCCTCTTTGACAACCTGCGGCACGATTTTGAAGACAGCCGCGTTGGTCACGCCCATGCCCACGGCCATGACAAGCTCCCCGATGATGGAGAGTGTGAAGCTGGACGAGACGACCATGACTACAGCGCCGGCCAGCAGGATACCCAGGGCAAGCAGCGCCGTCTTTTCGCCGCCGAATCGGTCAGAGAGGGACCCGCCACCGACACGGACTACCGAGGCACACAGGGCAAAGACTGCTGTCAGGATGCCAGCTTTGGCCGCGCTCTGGCCGAAGAAGGAAATCCAGTAGGTGGGGAACCAGGCGGTGAGAGCGATAAAGCCACCGAAGCTGGTGAAGTAGATAGCAACGAGAACCCACGTCTTCCAGTTGCGGGCGGCGATGGCTAACCCTTGCCGGGCGGTGCCGGTGGGGAAGATTTCCTGCCCATTATCATGAGCCGTAGCGACTGCCTCGGCGTGAGGGACATTATTCTCCCGCAGTTGGAAGTAGCAGGCGTTCTGCCCGGTCAACGTGTAAACTACGATGCCGACGCTGAGGAAAAGGAGCCATGCCAGGTAGGAGCCAGCCAGCCCCCACCCGGCCAGGCTGAGCGGGATGAGCAGAGAGAATAGCCCGGGCGCCATGTTGCCGATACCGGCATAGACCCCCAGAGCTGTCCCCTGTTTCTTGAGCGGGAACCAGTAGGATACCTGGCCGATACCTACGGAGAAGGTGGCGATGCCGCAGCCGCACAGGGCACCGAGCAGCAAGAGAAGCACGTAGTAGGATGGCCTCAGCCCATCCGGGTAAAGAAGAAAGGTGAAGAGGAATAGGGAAATCATGCCCGCCAGAGCCAAAAAGAGGAGCACCAGAAAGGGCTTGCGCCCGCCAGTTGTATCCACCCAGGCACCGAAGGGGATGCGCAGCAACGAGCCGGTCAGCGATGGCACGGCTACGAGGAAGCCTAGCATTATCGGGCTTAATGCCATGGCATCCTTGAACTTGTGCGCCGTCGGCCCAAACAAAGCGACGGCAGCAAAGCCGATAAAGAAGCCGAGGGTGGCACTGAACAGGCACCGGTTCGATGAGCCTTTAATTTTAATCACGGAGCTACTCCTGCAAAGGCCCGGCATTGGTTATATTTCGGAGACTGTGATAACACCGCGAGACTGTGCTAAGACCTGACGCGCGGGCGCCGGTTCCAGACAACGACCTGGTATGGCCGCCACAGGTAGGATATCGGCAGGTTGACGATGTGCATCAGACGGGTAAAGGGGAGAAGGGCAATCAGCACAAAGGCATTGACGGCGTGCAGCTTCACCAGGAGAGGCAAGTAGATGATATCCTCTGGCTGGGGATTTAACCGCACTATGGAGAGTAGCCAGGGCACTACTGTGTTTAGGGACCACTCCAGTCCCCATCGGTTGAGGATAGCCACGAGGAGTCCGGAGCCTACCTGGACCAGCAGGGCTACCAGCACGAGCCAGTCCCAGACCGTTGACGTGGCGAAGACGCGCGCCCGGCTCAGGCGCCGGATGACCAGGATAATCAGGCCGACCAGGGATAAGGCAGCCAGCACCATACCGATGATTTCAAAGGTATAGAGACGCGCCGGGACGGCGACCCATATCTTCCAGGCCCCGGAGAAGACCAGGACCGTAATGTGCACGAGCAGGATAAGCAATATGCCGTAGTGCCACGGCACTGATCCCCAGAATAGCAGAGGACTCTCCAGGAACTGGGAGGACTGGCTGGAGAAGGCCACCCGGTCCCGGGCATAGCGGTATATCAATACCGCGATAGCCAGGACAACTGCCACATAGGGAAAAACGACAAACAAAGCTGTGTTAACGATTTTCTTAGCCCTCCTTTGCCGCCACCGGCTGCGGCTGTAAGGCCAGCCGCAGCGCTTTGAGCACCAGGGTATAAGGCTGGACAGTCACCAGCGTGCCCCAGTTCTTCTTACCCTTCTCTTTCTTCGCCAACATCTGCTCTACGGCGGGGAGCACCGCATCCCTGGCAATTTCCTCGCTTATCTCCGCCCGGTCACAGGTAGCCACGAAGCGCAGCAGGACCACCAGGTGGTCAGGCATCTCCCGGCCCGGGTCGAAGCCGCACTCCTGATAGATTTCAAGTAGCTTGTTCAGGAAGGCGCTGCGCTTGTAGTCCTGTCCCAGGATATAATCACCAACATAAAGATGGCAGGTGGCATTGAGGTCAAAGGTGCCGGTATAGATCTCTTCCATTTGCCCCAAAGGTGTCTTCTCTACGAACGCGCGGAACTCTCCGAGCGACGCTTTGGCCTCGGCGTCCACCGGCGCTACCAGTGCCTCGCATTCACTGGCTCTTTCGGCCAGGTCCCTTTGCGGATATTCGAGAATGCCAGCGAACTGCCGGCAGATTTCCTTTAGGTCAACCACCATTACCTCCGTTTGATAACCTTCCGGAAGCTGAAGCCGGCCTCGTGGGCGTGCTGGTAGGGGTCAACCGTCGCTTCCACGGCCATCTCGCGGTTGAGCGGCGGGATGACAAAGCGCTGCTCAAAGGTGGGCTTGGCCGTCAGGTGGTGGATAGCCCGGACCTCCTCCGGAGTCGTGTTGGCCTGGGCCAAAATCTGCTGCATCTCCGCATCGGGCATGTCCTTCACCCGCTGGGCACGCATGAAGATGCGGACGGCGATAAGCTTGCGATAGACCTGCTCCACGATTCCTACATTGCCGGCGGCGAAGAGGCTGGCCATGTAGCGCAGGGGCACTCGGAGTTTGTCCAACGAGCCGAGCAGGGGTCTCAGCTCCTCATCAGCAACACCGGCAATATCGTAGTGGCCGTCCTTCACGGCGGCGAGCACCGGCAGCAAGGGTGGCACGTAGAAAAGCATGGGCAGGGTGCGGAACTGCGGCGTGAGTGGCAGGGCCAGCCGCCACTCCTTCACGAACTTATAGATAGGGGACCTCTGGGCGGTAGAAATCATATTGTCGGAGACGCCGTTCGCCTTGGCCGCCTTGATGACCTCCGGGTCATTGGGGTCTTGAATAATAGCCCGGTGGGCTTCTACTAGCTCAGCGTCATCTACCGAGGCCGTTTCCTTGATGCGGCTGGCGTCATAGAGCAATATGCCCAGATACCGGATACGTCCGACGCAGACGTGGAAACAGGCGGGGGCATGCCCGCTTTCCAGGCGCGGGTAGCAAAGGATGCACTTCTCGGACTTGCCGGTGGCCCAGTTGTAATAGGACTTCTTGTAAGGGCAGGCGGAGACGCACATGCGCCAGCCGCGGCACTTCTCCGGGTTGATGAGGACAATGCCGTCCTCGCCCCGCTTGTAGATGGCACCGGGCTGGGCGACGCCGGCCGGACAGGCGGCCACACAGGCCGGGTTGAGACAGTGGTTGCAGATGCGGGGCACGTAGAAGAAGGCAATTCTCTCCAGCTTGCGTAGCTGGGCACGCTCTTCGTCGGTCAGGGATTTCAGGTTGGGGTCATTGCGGGCGTAAATGGCCGAGCCGCCCAGGTCATCATCCCAGTTAGGCCCGGACACGATGTCCACCGGCCGATTGGTCACCTGTGACACGGGGCGGGCCGTTGGCTGGTCGTGCCCTTCCGGCGAGTTGAACAGGTCATCGTAGCGGTAGGTCCACGGCTCGAAATACTCATCCACGGTGGGCAGATTGGGGTTATGGAAGATATTGGTCAGGGTTCGCACCCGGCCCTGCAACCGCAGGGTCAGCTTTTTGCCCTTTTTCACCCAGCCGCCCTTGTATTTCTCCTGGTCTTCCCATAGTGTGGGGAAGCCGGTGCCGGGTTTGGTCTCCACGTTGTTCCACCACATATGCTCGGTGCCGCGGCGGTCTGTCCAGATGTTCTTGCAGGCGACGCTGCAGGTGTGGCAGCCCACGCATTTGTCCAGGTGGAAGACCATTGATACCTGTGCCCGAATATCCATATCTATCTCCGTCTAGTCCCCATATGGCAAAAGTTGCCAGTCTTCGGCTGGCTTTGAATCTCCCCCTTTGGAAAAGGGGGATTAAGGGGGATTTCGCGAATTCAAATCCCTCTCAATCTCCCCTTCGGCAGGCTCAGGGCAAGCTCTTTACAAAAGGGAGAAGCTACACTTTTCGGACCTACATCCTTAATATGTGACAATTCAATAACCCGCCATTACCAGCTAAGCTTGGAAAGCTTGCGCACTCTAACGTATGTGTCACGGTTCATGCCGGTTGGTCCCCAGTAGTTAAAGCCGTAGGTGAACTGGGCATAGCCGCCGGCCATGGTCACCGGATTGATCCGCAGCCTGGTCAGGCTGTTATGGGCGCCGCCGCGGCGCCCGCCGCGCGCCGGCGCCTTGGGGTTGGAGATGGTGCGCTCGGTAGCATGGTATATCATGCAGGTGCCCGGCTGCACGCGGGCACTGACCGCAGCACGGGTGACCACCACGCCATTATCGTTGTAAAGCTCCACCCAGTCGTTGTCCTTCACCCCGATCCTTTCGGCATCGCTCTCACTGAGCCAGCATGGCTCAATGCCGCGCGAAAGTTTGAGCATGCGGTCATTGTCCATGAAGGTGGTATGGATATGCCACTTGCCATGCGGTGTAAGGTAGTTCAGGATGACGCTCTGGCTGTCCTGCGGGCTGTAGAGGTTTTCGCCGAGCTTCTGCGGGTCAAGCTTGGGCTTGTAGGTGACGAAATGCTCGCCGAAGTCCAGGTAGTAGGGATGGTCCAGATAGAGGTGCTGCCGGCCGGAGAGGGTGCGCCAGGGGACAAGCCTTTCTACGTTCATACACCAGGCGGAGTAGGCACGGCCATCATTCATCATGCCCGACCAGCACGGGCTGGTGAGCAAACGCTTGGGCTGGCGGGTGAGGTCGCCGAAGGTCATGCGCACGCCGCGAGTATTTTCCGCAATGTCCGCCAGCGGCACGCCGGTCCGCTTCTCCTCGCTCTTGAATGCCGTATAGGCAACCTCGCCGTTGGTCTCCGGGGACAGGTAGAGGAGCACGTTCGCCGCGTCCAGCACATCCTCAAGGCTGGGGTATTTCTGCCCGTCCCAGGAAACACAGCGCCCGTGCCAGGGGTCGGGTGTGGCGCTGGGCGAGTTCTGCAGCAGGTCATCGTAGAAGTTCTGGATGGGTATGTGGACGCCATTGGCGCTCAGGCCGTCCTGGCGTGCCTGCGGGCCGAAGGCGATGAAACGCTTGTAGAGGTTAACGTAGTCCCGCTCGACAACGTGTATATGGGGCATAGTCTTGCCGGGCACCGGCTCACATTCCCCTATGGCCCAGTCACACACCTGCGTCTGGGCCAGCTCATCAGGGGTGTCATGCATCAGTGGGACAGTCACCAGGTCACGCACCGGTGCCGGGAAAACATGCGGTGCTATTTCACTTACCTTTTGTGCCAGGCTTTTGAAGATTTCCCAGTCCGTCTTGGCTTCCCAGACGGGCGGCACCGCCTGGCCCAGGTTATGGATATAGGAGTGCAGGTCGGTGGAGTTAAGGTCGTTCTTCTCATACCAGGAGGCCGTGGGCAGGACTATATCCGAGTAGAGGGCCGAGGTATCCATGCGGAAGTTGATGTCCACGACGAGGTCCATCTTGCCGCGCGGTGCCGGCTCACGAAAGGTGACCGTCTTGACGCTCTGCGCGGCGGCGTCCTGGGAGATGGTGTTGGTGTGCGTCCCCAGGTAATGCCGCAGGAAATACTCGTGCCCCTTGGCACTTGACATAATAGCGTTGGCCCGCCAGATGAACCAGACCCTGGGCCAATTCTCCGGTGAATCGGGGTCATTTACGGCGAAGTGCCGCTGGCCGCTTTTGAGCTGTCCGATGAGCCAGCGGGAGACCTCCTCCCTGGTCCGGGCGCCCTCTGCCTCTGCCTGGCGCACCATCTCGAGTGGATTATTGTCGAACTGGGGGAAGTAGGGCATCCAGCCCATCCGAACCGCCTTTGCTACCAGGTCTATGCAATGGCCTTTGGCCCAGCGCGTCTCCGGCGGCAGGGAGGCGTAATCGCTGAAGGCGCCTTCATAGCGCCACTGGTCGCTATTGGCGTAGTGCCAGATAGGGGACTGCTGCAAGCGGGGCGGCTTCAGCCAGTCGAGGGCGAAGGCAATCGTCCGCCAGGGTGCCTGCGGCGCCAGCTTCTCCTGGCCAACATAGTGGTTGAGGCCGCCGCCGTTGCGCCCGCAGCAGCCGCACAGGATGAGCGCCGTGATAGGTCCGCGGTAGATAAGGTTGTTGTTATACCAGTGGTTGGCCCCAGCGCCGACGATGACCATGGAGCGTCCCTCGGTCTTTTCGGCGGTGCTGGCGAACTCACGGGCCAGGCGGATGACAGTGTCCCGGCCAATGCCGGTGTGGGCCTCCTGCCATGCCGGCGTATAGGCCTGGGTATCATCATAGCTCTGCGGATAGCTGCCGGGCAGGCCACGGCCCACGCCAAAGTGGGCCAGCATCAGGTCAAACACCGTGGCCACCGGCACGCGCTGTCCATCGGCCTCTATGTATTTGATGGGCACGCCGCGGTAGGCGGTCTGGCCGGAGACGAACTCGTGGCAGGCCACCTGGGCAATTTCATCCTCGGCACCAAAGAAGGTCAAAACCGGTTCAATGGGGCTGTTGTCCAGCCCGTCTTCCATCTTGATGTTCCATTTGCCGCTGTCTTTACCCCAGCGGTAGCCGATGGTGCCCTTGGGCATGCGGGGCTGCCCGTCATAGACGAGCAGCTTCCAGTCCCCGTTCTCCACGTCCTTGTAGCGGGCCACGCGGTTGGCACGCAGGAACTGGCCGGCCTTGTAGCCTTCCTTGTCTTTGACCATCTCCACGAGGAAGGGGCTATCGGTGTATTTCTTCAGATAGTTAACAAAATAGGGCACCTGCCGGTCAGCATAGAACTCCTTGAGGATAACGTGGTTGACGGCCATCCACAGGGCCGTATCCTTGCCCGCCTTGACGGGAATCCACCAGTCAGCATACTTGCTGACCTGGCTGAAGTCCGGGGCGATGACCACGAACTTGGCGCCCTCATAGCGGGCCTCGGCGATGAAGTGGACGTCCGGGGTGCGCGTCATATTGAGGTTGGCGCCCATGCTGACGATATATTTGGCGTTATACCAATCGGCGCTCTCGCAGACGTCAGTCTGGTCGCCCCAGACCTCGGGGAAGGCATTCGGGAGGTCGGCGTAGAGGTCATAGAAGCTCATGTTGACGCCGCCGAAAAGCTGCAGGAAGCGCGAGCCGGCGGCATAGGAGAAGAAGGACATAGCCGGTATGGGGGAAAAGCCGAAGACGCGGTCCGGCCCCCATTTTTTGGCTGTGTAGAGGCAGGCAGCGGCGATGATTTCCATGACATCATCCCAGGAGGCGCGGCGGAAGCCGCCCTTGCCGCGGGCCTGCTGGAAGCGGGTGCGCTTGGTCTCGTCCTCGACAATGCTGGCCCAGGCCTGCATCGGGTCAGGCTGGCTGGCCTTCGCTTGCCGCCAGAAGTCCAGCAGTGCCCCGCGCACATAGGGGTATTTCACTCTCAGAGGGCTGTAGATATACCAGCTTGTGGAGATGCCCCGCTGGCAGCCGCGCGGCTCATAGGGGGGCAGGTTCGGCTCAAGCTGGGGGTAGTCCGTGGCCTGCATCTCCCAGGTGACGATGCCGTCCTTGACAAAGACCATCCAGGAGCAGCCGCCCGTGCAGTTGACGCCGTGGGTGCTGCGGACCATGTTATCATATTGCCAGCGGTTGCGGTAGAACTCCTCCCACTTGCGCAGCTTCGGGTTCACCATGTCCTTAATCCAGCCCATCTCTTTCACCTCAACAGCAGCAATGACTTACGCACCCCGGCCAGGCGGCGGCGCCATACTATTTGTACCACCAGTATCAGCACGGCCAGGCCAATCAGGATATATACTATCAGCCGGCCGGCTACCGGCGATGACTGCTCGGTGCCGGCCTGTTGCAAAAAGACCTTCAGGTCGGTTATTTCTTCCGGGGTGAGTGGCTTATCGCCATAAAGGGGCTTCATGGCCGGGAAGGGCAGGGTGCTCAGAATGGAGGCGGTGCCGGCATCACCATATTTGCTGAAGGTGGCCGTGAGGTCAGGGGCCAGGGCCCCGCCCTGCAGGCCCTCCAGCCCGCCGATGTTGTGACAGGCGATGCAGGGTGTCCCGCCATTTTTGAGCGGTGTGTTGCCGGTGAACAGGTCCCGGCCCGTCTGAGGGTTGCCGGGCAGTGTTGTCGGTAACGGCGCCGGCGCGGGTGAAGGTGTGGGGGAGACGGGCGTGGTTATGCTGGTTGCGGATGGCAACGGTGGACTGGCTGTAGGAGACGGTGATATTACGGTGGCGGTTGGAGGGGGTGGTGGAATAGCTGAAGTAGGCGGCGGTGAGGTGGCTGTTGTCGGTGGGGGTGGTGTGGTGGTGACAGTGCCGGGTGCAAGGAAGGCGAGCACGTCTTCGACTTCCGTCTTGCTGATCCCCATGTTGGGCATGGGGATATTATTGTATTCCTGCAGCAGGGCGGTGGCGATGGGGTCTTTAGCGGCCAGCACCTTGTCCGGCTCGGTTATAAAACGTGTCAGCCATTCTCGGTCCCGCTTCGCGCCGATGTCTTTCAGGTCAGGGCCGACCGTCTTGCCGCCGCCGACGGTGTGACAGGCGGCACACTTCTGCTTGAAAATGGCCTCACCTTTGGCGGCATCGCCAGGGCTTGCCGCTACCACCACCGGTGCCAGCAAGGCACCAACCAAGAGAACCAGGAACACCAGACCAGACCTAGCAGCACGCTTACTAGCCATTAGTCTCCGTCCCTAATGTCTTATATGTATACAGCATAGTCACCCTAAAGTCAATAGACAGGGCAGCGCAACGGGCGCAGGTATCCTGTGGCCGAGGTCTGGCAAGCGCAACTTTGGGGGGAATCTCCGGATTTGACCGCTGGTCCCGTGAGGGGATAGTCCTGCGAAAGGCTACTGCCAGAATTGACGCCAACCTTGAGCCGCAAATTACTGTTTCAGTTCCGGTATCCGTTCTACTATATATTGCCAGTCCTGTGCCGAGACAGACTGCCTGGCGGCGCCACGCATGCCTTGAAAGACCTCCGGGGGCAACCCCTGCTTCACCAGGGTGACCCACTCCGTCCGAGTCCACTGATTTTTATATTTTAAGGTGAGTGTTGGTCTTGAAAATACGACTTTTGTCGTATTTTCTGCCGGGTATTCGGCGTATATTTTCCCAATGCTGGAGTGTTTTGTTAAAATTTGTATATATGAAAGCTGCAGGTATTGACCTTGCCGGTGTAGTGTCACGTCCCACGGGGCTGTGCCTCATGGATGATACGCTGCACTTTGCGTCATGCCTGGTCTATACCGATGCAGAAACTCTAGCCAGGATGGAGGGCTGGGCGCCGGACGTTGTGGCCATTGACGCACCGCTGGCCCTGCCCCGGGGCAGGGCGTCCCTGGCCAAGGGGAGCAATATTCACCTGAGAGAATGCGATAGGGAGCTGCTCCGGATGGGCATCAAGTTCTTTCCCCTGACCATAGGCCCTATGCGGCAGCTCACCGAGCGCGGCATCCGGCTGAGGGCGGCTCTGGAAAAGCAGGGCATGAAGGTCATCGAGACCTATCCCGGGGCGGCACAGGACATCCTGCACATACCGAGAAAAGGGAAGGGACGGGAAAAACTGGCTGAGGGACTGAATCGAATGGGTATCAAAGGCGTGACTGCCGGTTTGAGTGCTGATGAGCTGGACGCGATAACCTGCGCTTACGTGGGCATATTATTCCTGAAGGGGGAATATCAGGCGCTGGGCGACCCCGAGGAGATATTGCTGATTCTGCCACTATCTTGATTCATTTACCGTTTGACCTGGTGAGCCAGGCCAGCACCAGTCCCAGAGCAGCCACTACCGCGCAGGCCATGAAACCTATCTGGTAGCTGCCGGTAACATCGTAGATATAACCGGCCAGCACCGGACCGACCACACCGCCCAGCGTGAGACCGCCGTCAACAACCCCCAGGAGCGTGCCGTGTGCTTTTATGCCAAACAACTCCGCCACCATGGGTGATTCCAGGAGTGTCACACTATAGGTAAAGCCAAAGACCACGGCAAACAGATAGAGCATCCATAGCTGGTTGGCGAACTGCAGCCAGATGAGCGAAGCGAGCATCACGCCCATGCTGGCCATCATGGTCTGCCTGTTGCCGATTCTATCAGCGGTGTTCCCCATGAAAAGCCTGCCGGCGATGTTCAGTCCCCCGATGATGGAGACGATACTGACGGCGCGGATGTCCGGAATGCCCAGGCCAGTAGCATAGATGACAATGTGTACCAGGATAGCATATACGGGGAATCCCAGGCAGAAGAAGGTTGCAGCCAATATCCATAGGCGCCGGGTGCGGATGGCTTCCGCAACCGTAAAGCCTTTGTCCACCTGGTGCGGGGCATTGTGAGTGACGGCATCGGCACCGTAGGGAGAAAGGCCCATACTCTGCGGGTCGCGCTTGAGGAACTGCCCGGCCATGACCGTTACCGCCAGAGCCAGGGCGCCGATGCCTACAAAAGAGGTGCGCCAGTCATAGCTGGTTATGAGCCAGCCCGCCAGTACCGGCATGAGCATGGTGCCCACACCGATGCTGGTCAGCACAATACCGGTCATCGTGCTGCGGCGCCGGACAAACCATCTGGTGACTGTGGAGATGAGCGGAATGAAGCTGGCGCTGAAGCCCAGGCTAACGATGACGCCGTAGAACAGGTAAAGCTGCCATCCGGTATTGACCTGGGACATCAAGGCATAGCCGGCGCCGGAGACAATGCCGCTAAAGGTAAGCAGTCGCCTGGGGCCTAACCTATCGTTAAGTCTGCCGGCGACGAGCTGGAAGAATATCATGAGGATATAGGCTAGGGAGAAAGCCCCGGAGGTCATCGCCCTCGTCCAACCAAACTCATCTAGCACGGGCTCCAGAAAAACACCGAAGCTGTTGAGGGAGCCCATCTGCACGGCTATGACCAGGAAGGCGGCGATGACAATAACATAGCCATAGAAAAACTTAGGGTTCTTTTCTGCTGCCAGTGGCGCCTCGATTGGCATTCTCCTATCACGTCAAAGTGTGGCACAAGACATAAGAAGTATCGTACGAGCTATCCGCTACCTGTAATGCCGAGCATGCCCAGCAGCTCGTTATAGGCCGGTGGCTGCTGGCACTCGGGCACCATGTCCGGAGGACGGGGAAAGGTCAGCCCTGCCTCGTCAAGCTTTCGCATGGCCTGCACCAGCCCGCCTATCTTTCCCGGTGCCAGGGATATGACTACCTCGTCATCTCGCGCTATCGCCCGGCGCCGGTCGCCGCCACACGGGACGCTGAGCACGGCTTCCGCACCCAGCACCACAGGCACGATATAATAGCTACAGGCGGCATCGCTGCATATGCGCGAGACCAGGTCCCGGCCGCTTTCATAGGAGAGGGCGGAGAGCGTCCGTCCGAGCTGGGCGGAGTTCACATACATCATGACCACGTCAGGCTCGAATAGGGCGGTCTTCAGTGGGGCGCAGACCGCCCCGGCGTATTTGCCGGCTTCCAGGCGGGGGTAGGACTGGGCCCAGTTCCTGGCCCCCTGCGTGGTCCGGCTCCCTGGCATGACGCTCCTCCCTTCCAGAAAGAAGGACGGTGCCTCGGCCAGGCCAAGACCGATGACCGGGTAGGGACACCAGTTATCTTCCTTGAGAATGGCCAGTGCCAGCCCTTCCCGCCGGGAGAGGGCAAGCGCCTGGCAGAGCGCCAGGCGATGGCCCAGGTCACGGAGGGGTCTGGCCGCCCATGCGGGCACATCACTTTCGTTTTGCAGTAGCTTTATAGCGAGTGGCATGCTGGAAAGCCTGAGTTTGCTTTCCAGCTCGGCTCCATAGCTGCGCAGGTCTTCCTTCATCCTGTGCCTCCTTGCATTTTGATGGGCGTGACTGTGGACGCGCGATGGGTCAAGAAGGGATGTGATAGCTGTGACGGTAGCCGCAGCTAAAAGATAGCTCATTCTGTGTGTCCGGTCAAGGTCTCGGTGTGCGTTGCAGTCCTTGGATTTGTATTCAAATCGATTACTTCGTTGGTTCTAACGATGAATTAACGGACTTACAAGAAGCGTCATTGCGACCATTCCTTCGTAGAAGGAAGCCTGCCCTGAGCGAAGCCGAAGGATGTGCTTGCAATGATGCTTCTTAAGAGTGCCAATCCGCGGATTACGGGCACTTGGGGTTCCCGAAAAAAATTGACAGGGTATGGTATAATACAATACCACATGCTTACCTATGCGGAAAATCTCCTGCGCTACAAGTCTCAGTCAGGCTGTTTACCCTGGGGGATAGACCAATTGGCAGCCATTCCGGCGACGTGACTGAGCGCGAATACAGATGACTGTTGCGGGAGCTATGTGCGGCCGTGCTCTTCCCACTGAAGCCGAAGCAAATCTCACACGATAAGGGCGTGAGATTGCCACGTAGTCCTTCACATTTGTGAAGGACTACGTGGCAATGACATTAAAAACGAAGAGAGGAGCAAACGTGATAGGCAATTTTCGAGACTGGGTGGAGGCGGCTGACCGCCGTGGCCAGGCGCTGCATATCAGTGGGGCACATTGGGACCTGGAGATGAGCACCATCGCCGAGATCGTGGCCCGCGAAGGTAAAGAGCCCAAGCCAATGGTGCTGTTCGATGACATCCCCGGCTACCCGAAGGGCCACCGCACTTTATTCGGACTGTTCCTTTCCCCTGCGTCCATAGCCTCGGGCTTGCGGCTTGCGCAGGAGGATGTTGACCGTATTGGCCTGCTTAAGCTCTGGCGGGAGAAGGTCCAGACACTCCGCCTCATCCCTCCGAAGGTTGTGAGGTCCGGGCCTGTCATAGAAAACAAGCTCACCGGAGACAAGATAGATGTCCTGAAATTCCCGGTGCCCCGCTTCCACGAGCTTGATACCGCCCGCTTTGTCGGGACGGCGGTGGTCAATATCCAGAAGGACCCTGAAACGGGCTGGGTGAATCTGGGCACATATCGAAACCAGGTCATCAGCCGTGACCGTATCACCTTTCATGCCGTAGAAGCCCGGCATGGCATTATCATCAAGGACAAGTATCATTCACGGGGAAACGTAATGCCCTTTGCTATTGCCATGGGCGTTGACCCGGCCCTGTGGTGGGCCTCCACACACGATTTGGCCTGGGGCGTCTCCGAGTATGACTATGCCGGGGGTATTATGGGGAAGCCGGTTGAGGTTATAGAGGGACCCTTCACGAAGTTACCCCTGCCGGCTGACGCGGAGATCGTCATCGAGGGCGAGTATCACCCCGGGGAAACGGCGGATGAAGGCCCTTTCGGGGAGTGGAACGGCTACTATGCCAATCAAGGGCTGGTGCCGGTGCCAGAGCCGTTGATAAGGGTTAAGGCAATCTACCACCGGGATAACCCCATTCTGACCTGTTTCTCGCCGGCAGTGCCGGTGGCGGATGGCTGTTTGCGCTACGCTGTGGGCAACTCGGAAGCCATCTGGACCAAGCTGGAAACGCTGGGCATCCCCGGCATTAGCAAGGTGTGGTCGCATGAGCTGGGCTTTGGTATGTTCAATGTCATCGCTATCCAGCAGCAATACGCTGGCCATGCCCAACAGGTCGGGCTGACTGCCTCCCAGCTACCGTTTCCGGGAGTGGGCCGGTACACCGTGGTGCTGGACGATGATATTGATCCTTCCAACCTGGAGCAGGTCATCTGGGCCATTATGACCCGTGCGCCGGCAGACCATGCCCATATCCATATCCTTGAGCGCTGTACCGGCAGGTCTTCCGACCCCACGATACCTCTGGCTGAGAAGATGAAGTACCCGGTGCCGCCGAAGCCGCTGCACAATACCAGGGTTGTCATTAACGCCTGCCGTGACCTGGAGCATAAACCGGACTGGCTGCCCATGGCCATGGTGAGTCCCGGGCTGCGGACAAAAACCTTGGACAAATGGGGTCCGGCACTGTCTAAAGTATTGGCCCAGGGGTAAACAAAGCGGCTGACTGAAGATTACAGCAGAGTATGAAAGGAGCGTGCCATGTGATGCGGTAGGTTGTTTCGGATGAGTAGCTTAGCGAAATACTGTGAGGAGGAAGAAAGATGTTACGAAATAGGATAGTAGCGGGAATGCTGCTCGTGGTGCTGGTGCTGGCATTGACCCTGTCTTTTGCCTGCAAGGCCCCGACAACGCCCGCGCCTCAGCCAACGACGACCGTAACCGTAACGCCGCCACCGGTGACCGTGACGGCAACACCAAAACCCGCTCCTGCACCAACACCTACATCCACCCCGACTCCTACGCCAACGCCCACACCTACAGCAACACTGCAGAAGGTAGTGTTGAAGTGGCAGGACTACTATACACCGGCCATGCGCATGTACAAGCTATCAGAGCGCTTCAAAGGCCTTATTGAGCAATATACCAATGGGCAACTGACGGCCGAGATTTTCCCGACCGGCGCCCTCGTACCGGCCAGGGAAATCCTGGGCGCTCTGCAGAAGGGCGTTATTGACATTGGTCTGTGGACGCCTTCCTATAATCCGGAGCTGTCCCTGGCCGGCGCCAACGCCATGTTCCTCGGTCTGCCCATGGACAAAAAGGTGGCCGAAAAATGGATTAAAGAAGGCGGCGCCCAGCAGTGGTATGAAGATGTGTATGCCAAGGTTGGTATTAAGCCCATCTTCTGGAATCTGCAGTTGGCCTCGATGCAGTTCGTCTCTGTCAAGAAGATTACGAGGCTCAGTGAGATGAAGGGGCTTGTCGGTAGGACAATGGGCGCCGGGCTACCCATGGAGCTGTATAAGCAGATGGGCCTGTCCCCACTTGAGGTGCCGGCAGCGGAGGTCTATGAGGCCTATCAGCGCGGCATTATTAACGCGGCCCTCTATCCCATTGACTCATACTACGACCGGAAACAGCATGAGGTAGCCAAATTCATACTACATCTCAAACCCAGTGCCTCAGGCTGGCGCTCGGTGACGAGCTACAGCCTCCCCATGACCATGACCGTGGACAGGTGGAATAAACTACCCAAGGAGTTCCAGGCGGCCATGATGCGAGCGAGGGATGAGGTGCTGCCTTTCTGGCTTGAGGAGTATGACAAAGGCCTCATGGACGCCATAGAGAAGCTGAAGGCGGCCGGTGTGACTTTCACCGAGATGACGGCGGAGGATGAAGCCACGCTGTTCGGTATGCTGGATAAGTCATGGGCTGAGCTGACGGCTAAAGACGCCGACCTGAAGAAGTTCAAGGAAATTGGTGACGCCGCCATAAAGAAGTGGGGCGGCTAGACGGCTAACGGATGCAGCCATTCCCCTGACCCTATTCCCACCGTGAAGGGAGAGTTTTAGAGAGGGCTTCACCCCCTCTAAAACTCTTTCCCCTCTCCTATCAGGAGAGGGGATGAATGTGTGAGGTGGACATACCATAGTTGGACCTGTTTCGATGGGCTGTGGCGTCTCTGACAGGAGACATGACGGATGGCTGGCCTTCCACTTTGGCGGGATGGTCTCGGAATGACAGGAGGTGCCAGGATTGGACAAGCTCAGAAAGGTAATAGAAAACGGTGCGGAATCTATTGCCGTGTTGGGGGGTGGGATCACCCTCATCCTGGCAGTGGCTACACTTATTTACACCATACTACGGTATGCCTTTAGCTACGTAATTCCCGGCTTCTATGACCTGGGTGAAGTCCTGCTTATTGTAATGGTGGCGCTGCCCTGGGGATTTGCCTTGCTAAGAAAAGGGCATCCGAGCGTAGATATAGTGGTCACGCGGCTGAGTGGTCCGCCCAGGGCAGTAGCGTCCTTAATTGGCGAAGTATTGAGCGTCGCCTTCTGCGGCGTGATGGCCTGGGTTATCGGTGACAGGTTCTTGAGGGAACTTACTACCGGCACATTTCTCTACACCTTTGAAGGTATCAAGAAATACCCTTTCTGGCTGGTGGTCTGGATCGGCTCCATCTTCTTGCTGGCGATCTCACTCCTGCTCACAGTAAGAGCTGCCAGGAATTTGGCCAACAGTGCGAAGCCGCACCTGGCGAAGTCAGATAGCAAGATACAGGCTGGAAATGATGACATCCATAGATAAATTCCACTGAGAAACTGGCTGCGCTTATGTCCGTCAAGCTAGCACGCGAAATCTGGCGATAGGAGAGATGACGTGGACCCGTTCCAGGCAGCGATAATATTGATTATTGTTCTGTTTGCCGTGCTGGCCACTGGCATGCCAGTAGGCTTTGCTATTGGTCTTGTCAGCTTCGGTGGTATTGTAGTACTGATGGGCCCGAGCGCGGCCGTAGAGGTGGTAAGCAACTGGACAAGAGGTGTGTTGACCAATTTCTTGTACCTCAGCCTGCCATTCTTTATACTCATGGGCGAACTAGCCATCCTCAGCGGGGCTGTGGGAAGTATGTTTGAGGTGGCCAGGGGCTGGTTTGGCAGGCTGCCCGCTGGCCTCCCGATAACCACCATCGCCGCTTGTGCTTTATTCGGTACTGTCAGCGGCTCAGGTATGGCCGCTACGGCAGTTGTTGGCCGTATGGCATACCCCGAGCTGATGGCTATGGGGTATAGCCGGAGGATTACGGCGGGAGTAATAGTCTCGGCAGGTGGGCTGGCCGTCCTGATACCGCCGAGCCTGATAGCTATTGTCTATGCCGGGTTGGCTGAGACCTCGGTGGCGGCCCAGCTCATGGCCGGGGTCATACCCGGGCTGATACTGGCGGCTGCCTTTGTAGTAGTAGTGGTCATGTGGTGTTCAAGATGGGGTGGTAATATTGCGCCGTCACCGCCGGGAGTCTCCTGGCGGAAAAGGGTAGCAGCGACAGCTAACCTGGTCCCCATAGCTTTGATTGCGCTGGCTGTTTTCCTGGCCATCTATCTGGGTATAGCCACTCCTTCCGAGTCAGCCGGTGTTGGAGCCGCGGCGGCACTGTTCCTTTGCATCGCGAGAGGTAGGGCGACCTGGCCCGAGCTGCGCAAGGCACTGGTCTTCACGGGGCAGACCAGTGGCTTCTTGATGCTAATTGTGCTGACGGGCACTCTCCTGTCGTTCTTCCTTACTTATCTCAAGATTCCAGCGATGGTTTCTAGCTGGGTCATAGACCTGCCGCTCTCACCAGTGGCCATCATTATCGTCATGCTGGCCATGTATCTAATTCTGGGCTGTTTCCTTGACGGGGTTTCCATGCTGGTCCTGACACTCCCGGTGCTGGTGCCGATAGTGGACCAGCTGGGGTTTTCCCTGGTATGGTTCGGCGTCCTATACGTGATGACCCTGGAGGTTTCTGTCATCACACCCCCGGTCGGTTTCCATTTATACGTGATGCAGGGCATTTCAGATATCGGCATAGGCGATATTGTTATGGGCGCACTGCCCTTCTTTGTTGCCGATTTCGTGGTGATAGCTTTGCTCCTGGCCTTTCCCCAGCTTGCACTATGGCTCACCTGAAGTGGTGTGGACCGGTGTAATGGGCACGCGGTAAAACGCCGGGGATTGATCATGATTCAACGGTCCGACTGATAGAAAGAAAGGAGAAATACTGGAATGGTAAATATCTGGGCCGGGTCAGTGGTAGCGGAGATAAACATAGTGGTGCGCAATCTTGACCAGGCGGTAGAGGACTACAAGAAGATGGGTTTCCGTGAGCTATACCGGGGTGGGAACCTCGAGCCGCCGGTGCAATCGCGCTGGTCCAATATGGGCTTCGGTGGCAATACCATGATAACTATCATGGAGTCAACCGAGCCGGGCAGTCCCATAGACAGGTTCATCGAGAAGAAGGGGGAGGGCCTTTTCTCCATATCTTTCAAGATTCCTGATATGGACAGGGTTGTAGAGGGGCTGAAGGCAGCCGGTTGCCAGCTTGTCCTGGACAAGCCGGCGGAAGAGGAAAACAGTATCATTTTCGCCACGAACTATAAGAAGCTCAGGAACAACTACGTCAAACCCCGGGGGCCGACTCATGGTGTGGTCTTCGAGCTTGATGAGCTGGATAAAACAGCTGACTACCGTCCTGATAGGTAAACGCCCGGGGGCAGCGGTCTGCCGGGGGATTCACGGTGAGCTTAATCTCCTACTGTGCAGGTGTCTCTGGTTTACCTGTAGTCCGGTTTCTCCATGAACGCGGCGTTGCCCGGTACTTTAGGCCATGCCGAGGATACTGTAGACCTGCACCGGCTTATCGAAGCCTTTGACGTTGAAGGCGCCTATCTCTTCGGCCCTGACCAGGTTGGCGACCAGCCGGTAGGTACGCTGGCTTATGAGGATCTGTCCCGCTTTGGCTTCTGCTTCCAGGCGGGAGGCCAGGTTGACATGCCGACCAATGATGGTATAGTCACGGTGGTTCTCCGGGCCGATGTTCCCGACGGTGACATAGCCGGTGTTAATCCCGATGCCGATAGCCAGGGGGAACTCGGTCCAGAGCGGGCTCTTTTCATTCATCATCTTGACCCGGCTTTGCATGTCCAGGGCCATTCTGATAGCTAGCTCCGCATGGTTCGGCTGCTCGTCCGGGTCACCGAAGAAGCCCATAATCCCATCGCCGATAAATTTGCCTACGGTGCCGCCCCACTGGAAAATAACCTGTGTCATCTGCGTGAAGAACTCATTGAGCATATTAAGCAGCTCTTCCGGCTCCGTCTCATCACTCATCATGGTGAAGCCTCTTATGTCCACGAAGAAGACCGTCAAATTCTTGCGTCTCACCTTGAAAAGGTCTTCCTCGGAGATGAGCCGCTGGGCCAGCTTGGGCGAGAAATACTGGCGGAGGCGGTTGAGGGCCTGGATTTCCCTTTCCGCATGCTTGCGGTGGGTAATATCCCTGGCTATGCAGACGGAGGCAATCACCTCACCCCTTTCGTTAAGAATCGGCGACGTGGAAATTTCCAGGTGGGCCTGCCGCTGGGTGTTATAGAACTCCTCCGTAGCCGGTTCCTTATGAGCGATGGTGTACTTATGCGGGCAGCGGGCGCAGGCCTCTTTCGCCCAGGTGAAGACAACCCGGCAGTCCTGGCCGATAATCTGCTTCGGCTCCATGCCGGTCACGCTGGCAAAAGCCCGGTTTACCCTGAGCAAGCGGCAGTCCTTATCGCTTATCCACACCAGGTCCTGGATAGCATCCATAGTTGCCCGCCACTCCCGAGCTGCCTGTTCTATTCTTAGTTGCGCCTGGCGATCGGTGACTTCGGTGAATGTAGCCAGGTAGCCGGCGGTATTGCCGTCTTTATTCTTACGCCGGAAAGCGGAAAAGCTGACCGGCACCTCCCGCTTGTCTTTGGTGAGCAGCGTCATCCGGCGTGCCCTGACTTCGCCCGTTCTGAGAGTCTCTGCCTCGACTTGCCTGACTTCTTCCTTGCCATCAAAAAGCATGCCTACCGGCTGCCCAACCAGCTCGTCCGCCCTGTATCCGGTGGACTCCGCGAGTGTCCGACTGACTGTGACAATGGTACCGGATTGGTTGACATAAAAGAATGGCTGAGGCAAGAACTGCTCCAGATCTTCAAGATAGCCCTGCAGGTCCTCATCCTGCCCACGGTCCTTCGGTAGAGTGTTAGGTTCCAGCATATGTAATATTCCCCCCACGCGTCATCCAGGCAACCACTTCCAAAGATTAGGTTTATGAAACCAGATTGAGGACCTTACACGAGTGTTTCATAAATCTAACGTTAATACGAGACCGTTAGTAATGCCACGATGCTAGCAATATAGCCGGGTCATGGACCTTTGTCAAGGCGCGGGTCAGCCAAGCTCATTGGTAAGCCGACGGCCGCCAAGAAGATGCAAATGGAGATGAGGGACCGCCTGCTTACCTTCCTTGCCGCAGCTTATGGAGACGCGGTAACCCCTTTCGGCAATGCCTTCCTGCCGGGCCAGCTTATTCGCTACTATGACCATGTGCCCGGCCAATGGCTCATCCGCCTCAGTGAGGTCGGCCAGAGATGGAATGTGACGGCGCGGGATGACGAGTATGTGCGTAGGCGCCTGCGGGTTTATGTCCCGGAAGGCGACCACCTGCCCATCCTCATAAACAGTGGTGCTTGGCACTTCCCGGGCGATTATCCGGCAAAAGATGCAGTCCATTTTATTTATGACCTCTTACGGTTGTATCTTAATCATATGATGAAGGGAGTATTTGCGCAAGGGTGGGGTAAATCAATGTCGTTGTTCTATGATTATGTCACCGTTTAAGCCACCGTAGGGCAGGTTTCCCAACCTGCCCGCCACTTCAAGTCGGGTTAGGAAACCCGACCTACGGAATGAATCGCTGATTTCGGGATAAATCAAGCGTCCCCCGAAAATAGGTGTCATTCTGGTGGAGTCCTTCGCAGGAGTAAAGGCTATTTTCTCTGTGGCGAAATCTGTATCTATGGGGCCGTTTCGGAGGACCCTCATGAATCCCAAGTCCTGATTCCGAAGTCATGAACCGGAGCTAACCGGGCAACCTCCGGTATTTAGCCTGGCCCTGCTCAAAGAGGTCTCCGCCGTAAATATCATTGGCCACAACGGCCGGCAGGTCCTCCACTGTTAAGCGCAGGATAGCCTCGGCACCCAGGTCTTCGTAGGCCACCATCTCCACCCGCTTGATGGCCCTGGCCAGCAAGGCACCGGCACCACCGATGGTAACGAAATAGACCGCCTTGTGTTTTTGTATGGCTTCCCGCACTACCGGGGAGCGGCTGCCCTTGCCGATCATGGCCCGTAGGCCAGCAGCCAGGAGTGGCGGCGTGTAGATATCCATGCGGCTGCTGGTGGTCGGGCCCGCCGCGCCAATTATCCGTCCCGGCCTCGCCGGGCTAGGCCCCGTGTAGTAGATGGTCTGCCCAGCCGGGTCGAAGGGCAGCTTCTCCCCTTTCTCCAGGGCCGCAATAAGCCTTTTATGGGCGGCGTCACGGGCGGTATAGACAACACCGGAAATTGAAACCTCTGTGCCGGCGGTTAGCCTTTCCACCGTTGCCAGGTCAAGGGGAGACGAGACTTTCAAAATAGCTTCCTCACCCTTGTCCAGATACTATTGATATGGATGAGCGGTGACGTGCGGCGGCCATAGATTTGCCCCTGGACCAGCGCCGCCAGGAAATCGCTCTTGTCTTTGAAAGCGGGCATCTCCACGTAGGCATGCCCGATTTCGCCAATCGTGTGGGCATCGCTACCGGCGCTTTTCGCAATGCTATGTTGCTCGGCGAAGGCATTGGCCTTCGCCATACGGCTAGCCAGGGGACTGCGGGCATTGAAGACCTCGAGAATGTCAATCTGTTCCGCGATTTCGTCCAGCTTGCTGCCCAGGCTGATTCGGGTATAGGCATCAAAGGGGTGCGGAATGCAGACCAGGCCGTCCTGCTCCCTGATTTGAGCGATGACGTCCGCAATACTCTGGTTGCTGGGTACGGTCTTCTTGAGAAACATGCCCATAATCTCGCCGTAGGGCGTCAGCACCTCTTCGGCGACAATGACACGGAAGGGTGCCATCTCCTGCATCTTCAGCGCCCCTTCCACGGTGCCGTGGTCGGCGACCGCAATACAGCCGATGCCAAGCTCCTGGCACCGGCTGATGATCTTGTCCAGGGGCGTGGCACAGTCAAACGAGTACTGGGTGTGAATATGAAGATCAGCTTTCAATTTTTTTCGCCTTTGAAATCACTTTGGCCCGGTCTTTCTCCAGGAGGACAACATCCTCAATGCGCACGCCGCCCCAGCCGGGCAGATAGATGCCCGGCTCCACAGTGAAGACCATCCCAGTTGCCAGGTGCGTGGTGGACTTTGGCCCCAGGCGTGGCGCTTCATGAGTGGCCAGGCCCACGCCGTGACCAAGCGAGTGGCCGAAGGCCTCGCCATAGCCGGCTTCCTCGATGACTGTCCGGGCCAGGCGGTCAGCCTCTTCACCGGTCATGCCCTCCCTGATGATGGCAATTGCGGCCAGCTGCGCCCCGAGGACCGTGTCATACACTTTGCGAAAGGTATCAGCGGGCGTGCCCGGGCAGAGGGTGCGGCTCAAATCGCTGGAATAGCCGCCGCACCGGGCACCAATGTCAATAACGATAGGCTCACCGGCTTTAATTTCACGTGAAGACGGCCTGGCGTGAGGCAGAGCGGCGTTGGGGCCTGAGGCCACGATAATCTCGAAAGGGACGGACTCACTGCCCTGCTCCCGCATAAACTTCTCAATCTCCCAGGCCACCGCTATCTCCGTCATGCCGGGTCTAATCCGGTCACTGATATATTCGATGGCGCGGTCAGAAATACGGACCGCCTGGGTGATAAGGTCAATTTCCTCAGGCTCTTTGACGGCTCTGATAGTCTCCACAATACCTTCAGTGGGCACCAATTTCACGGTGGACTTACCCTTGGCCAAAGCCTCCGTTAGCTGGCGGTAGGTGGCGAAGGTAATATCGCTCGCCTCGAAGCCAAGCTGGCTAACCGTGACCCCAGCGAGGAGCTTGGGAAACCACTCAGCCACATCACTGGTAACCCGGAAGACGGCGAAGTCCGGTGCCTGCTGTTTGGACTGCTCGATGTAGCGGAAGTCCGTCGCCAGGATGGCATCTTGCGGTGTGATTAGCAGGTAGCCCGCCGAGCCGGTGAAGCCGGACAGGTAGCGGCGGTTCTCCGGCTGGGAGATGAAGATACCGTCAATCTCCTTGCCGTCGAAATGCTCTCTTAACTTTTGCAGTCTATCAATGATGGCCATGTCAGTGTTACTTTACATAAGATAATAGATATTGTAATAACCCATAATCAAGAACTTGTCCCATTCTTCGTTCAGGGCAAGCTCTGAGCGCAGCCGGAGGATACAAGCACCAAACTGCACGGTTGGTATCAATGTTTGGAAATTGGATTTTGCATATTGGTTATTTAGTCCGTCCTATTATTAGGATGGTTGCTAACTAATTGTCCTCTCTCCCTTCCTCCTTCGCCATAGGATGTGCGGCCAGATATATTCTTTTGGCCTGGCTCTTGCTGACGTGGGTGTAAATTTGCGTGGAGGCGAGGTCAGCGTGCCCGAGAAGCTCCTGCACCACCCGCAAGTCAGCACCCCGGTCGAGCAGGTGCGTCGCAAAGGTATGGCGCAGCAGATGGGGGTAGACGCGCTTATTGATGCCCGCCGCGTCTGCGTAGTAGCCCAGTATCTTCTGAACGCTGCGGGCGGTGAGCCGGCGTCCGTAGTGGTTCAGGAACAGGGCATTGCCCGGTTTCTCCCCCAAGAGCTTTCGCCGGCCATCCTGCAGGTATGTCTGCAATGCCTTGGCCGCGGGCTCGCCCATGAGGACAAGGCGCTCTTTGTTACCCTTGCCCAGGACGCGGATTTCCCGACTTTCGGTATTCACCTTGTCAATGTTCAGGCTGACCAGCTCGCTGACGCGGACACCGGCGGCGTAGAGCAGCTCTAACAGGGCACGGTCGCGCTGTCCCGCCGGCGTGGCCGGGTCAGTCACTTCCAGTAGCCGCCACGTTTCTTCGATAGTCAAAAAGGCGGGCAGGCGCTTGTCCAGCTTGGGTGCCGAGGTATTGGCCACCGGATTGGTCGGTATAAGCTCCTCCCGCGCCAGGTAGCGATAAAAGGAGCGGATGGCGGAGAGCTTGCGAGCGATGCTCCTTTTCACCACTCCCTGCCCCAGCAGCCGGCCCAGGTAGTCACGAATGGTGCGCCTGTCCACGTCTGTCAGGTAGCTGGTCCCCCTTTCGGTCAGAAAGCCGAAAAAGTCCATCAGGTCGGTAGTATAGTTGCGCACGGTATAGGGGGAAG
>JACQTX010000044.1 GCA_016210585.1 Chloroflexota bacterium | reverse complement strand
CCCTGAACGTAGCGCGTCTGCCATTCCGCCACCTCGGCACAAGAATGTGGACGGCTGTAGTCGTCGTCCACATCCCCAAAATAGACTACTACATCTCAAAGACATTCGTCAATAAGTGATGGAGTTCCGTTAGTCCGTGGATTTAGATTCAAATTAGTCACCCCAGGCGTTCTAATGATGAATTGGCGGACTTCCGAGAACCGTCATTGTGCGGCCATTCCTTTGTAGAAGAAAGGCGATGTCCTTCGGCGGGAGGACGATTCGCACCCGCTTGCCCCTCCTTCTTAGAAGGACTTCGGCTCCTTCCCTTTGGGAAGGATGCGTTCGCCATGACACTTTTGAGAACTACTTAAGGACCCACGGTTTGCGGGTGTTGGGGGGGAATTCTATGAGGTAAAAGCCTGGTAGATGGAGTCGAGCTGAAACCCACCCCCGGATGGCCGTTTTCGCAGCAGATACAGATGCTATGCTATGATTTCGGCGAGGGCGAGACCCCAACCGCCGCGCCACCAGGCTTCCGCACCTGGTCCAGGATGACTGCTTTCGGGCAGACTGAAATGACGTCAGTGCCCCGGTGCTAGGAGATGACAAAAAGGGTGTGACCTTAGCCGCAGGGGATCTCTGCCCGGGCGGCTTCAGGGCGGCTCTGAATGGCCGCCTGGGCGGCTACTAGCTTGGCGACGGGTATGCGGAAGGGGCTGCAGCTGACGTAGTCAATGCCAATGGTGTGGAAGTAGCGGACGGAGCGCGGCTCGCCGGCTTGCTCGCCGCAGACGCCAATCTCTATCTCTTTCTTCGCCCGCCGTGCCCAGAAGATGGCGGTCTCCATAAGACGGCCTACCCCCTTGACGTCAATAATCTCAAAGGGATTGTCCTGCAAAATGCCCAGCTCCAGGTAGGTGGTGAGGAACTTCTTCTCGGCATCCTCCCGGCTGAAGGAGAAAACGGCCTGGGTGAGGTCATTGGTGCCAAAGGACAGGAAATCAACCTCTTCAGCAAGCTGTGCGGCACGCATGCAGGCACGCACCGTCTCCATCATGACACCGAATTTAGACGGCGTGCCGGTGAACAGGCGTTTGACGGAACGGGCTTCCTGCGCCGTGACGACTTGGGGAATCATAATGGCCACATTGGCGGGGACCTGGCTGCGGGCCTGGGCGACGGCCTCAATCTGCATCTGGTATATCTCCGGCGAGGTCACCGCCAGTCTCACGCCGCGGTGGCCGAGCATTGGGTTGGTCTCCCTAAGCTCAGCGATGCGGTGCTTCACCCGCGGGTCGCTCACCTCATACTCCGGCGGTAAGAATTCGTGCAGGGGCAGGTCGAGCAGCCTGATGATAATGGGCAGCCCCGCCAGTTCCCGGAAAAGGGCTACGAAGTCAAGGGTCTGCACCTCCCGCAGGCGCTCAATGGCATTCATCCGCCCCGTGGCGGTATCGGCCAGGATGAACTCACGGATAAGGGAGAGACGCTCCGGGGCGTTGAACATGCGTTCCGTGCGGCAGAGGCCGATGCCCTGGGCACCGAACAACCTGGCCTGGGCAATCATCTCCGGCGTATCGGCGTTGGCCTGCACGCCGAGGCGTTTGAAACCATCTGCCCAACTCAGTAGCTCCTGGAACTCAGGAAAGAGGCTGACCGGCTCAAGGGGCAGCCGCCCCAGATAGACGTTGCCGCTGGTGCCGTCAATGGTCAACTCATCACCCTCCCTGACCACCAGGCCATTGACGTTGAAATGGCGAGCGGTCATGTTGATGCTGATACCTTCTGCGCCGGCGATGCAGGGCTTACCCATGGCGCGGGTGACAATGGCGGCGTGGGAGGTCAGCCCGCCCTTCTGTGTCAGCACCCCCTCGGCGGCGGCGATACCCTGGATGTCATCCGGGCTGGTCTCCGGGCGCACCAGGATTATGGGGACGCCCTTCTTGGCCTGTGCCAGTGCCTCAGCGACGTCAAAGGCGGCGCGCCCGTGGGCGGCACCGGGCGCCGCATTCAGCCCCTTCACGATAGGCCGGTAGCTGTCTGTGCCCTTGAGCTGCTTGTGCAATAGTCCGGTAATCTCGTCAACGGTAACTCGCATGATGGCCTCTTCCTGGTTCACCACATTCTCCGCGACCATATCCACAACGATTTTCACGGCGGCGCGGCCGCTACGCTTGCCGCTGCGGGTCTGTAAGATGTAAAGCTTGCCGGACTCGACGGTAAACTCGATGTCCTGCATATCGCAGAAATGTCTCTCCAGCCTTTCGCCGATTTTCACCAGCTCATCAAAGACCGGCGGCATCAGCGAGTGCAGGGTGGCGATGGGCTGCGGAGTGCGGGCCCCGGAGACCAGGTCTTCTCCCTGCGCCTGCATCAGGTATTCGCCAAAAAGGCCTTTCTCGCCGGTGCTAGGGTTACGGGTAAAGACCACTCCTGTGCCTGACCGTTCGTCACGGTTACCATAGACCATAGCCTGGACAATGGCCGCTGTGCCCAGATTGGCTGGGATCTTATTCAGCCGGCGGTACTCCACCGCCCGCATGTTGTCCCAGGACTCGAAGATACGCCGGATGGCACCGCGCATAACCTCGTAGTCGCCGATGTTGAGCACGGTGTCCATCATACCCGGCATGGAGACAGGCGCAGAGGAGCGGACGGATACCTCCAGGCCTTTGCCCATCTTCCGGCCCATCACCATCTCCAGCTCAGCCACGGCACTGCTGATTTCCTCATCGGGGAGAAGCCCGGTCTCACGCCATTTTTTGTAGGCGTCTATGGAGATAACAAAGCCGGGCGGCACCGGCAGGCCTAGCTGCACCATTATCACCAGGTTGGCCCCCTTGTTACCAAGCTGCGATTTGTCCTTGAACCCCTCTTTGAAGGTATAGACGTAGTCCATGATATCCCTCCTCCGGAGCAAAGATTTGCGGAAAGACAGGCGAATTGGCGCAATACGCGATTCTTTTTCCCATTGTAGCCTTGATTTCAGGCGGTCAAAATCCGTAAATCTACTTAGTAAGGGGGGGAAGGCAACGGATTTTTCGTGACTGTATCCGTCAGGTTATTTGCCATGAGGGGCACTGACGAGGTAAAAAGAATAAGCAAGATACAAGAGACAATAACCAATTTCCAAATCTCAAATTCCAAATGCCTGGTTTGTGCTGGTGTGTGTTTGAACGTTGGTTATTGGTTATTACTTAAGAAGAGGGGCGGGAATTGCTGTAAGGGATCGGTCTTTTAACGGGCGCCGATGGCGGCCCGCCACTCCCGCTCCAGGCCGGCGGTATCGAAGCCATAGACTTTTCTGAGGGCATTATCGTAGGTGCTGCCTTCTTTGAAAACATTGAGCAGATCGCGTATTTTGGGCCACCCGTAGGTGTCAATGAGATAGGTGACGAGGCTGCCGCTCTGGGCGTAGGCGAGCAGGGCTTGGTCCGGGCCTGCCGGGAAGCTGGCGCCCAGGCTCCGCACCGAGATAAGCCGGCCCTCCCTGGCCGCGTTGTCTATGGCAGCGCGGTCGAAGCTGCTCAAGTCACCTTCGCTGTAGCGGGCCAGGCCCTCGTTCAACCAGGTGGGCATATCGCCAAAGGGGCCAAAGACGGCTTCGCCGACGAGCAGGTGCGTAATCTCGTGAGGCAGGGCGTTCTTGGCCCACTCAAGGTTACCCGGGTTGACTGCCGTAAGTATGATGTTGTAGTCGGAGAAAGCCAGCGCTCCTGTCCACTCCGGCTGGAAGAGCACGGCGGTGCGCACCTGCTCCGAGCTGAGGTATACGAGAATCCGAGGCTTTCTCTCCGGCGGAATTTTGACATCCAGTTGCACACGGGCCAGTTTGGCCTCAAGCACAGCCATCAGCTCCTTGATGAGGCTGGCATCCTGGGTGTGCCAGTAGATGTCCATGCTGGCAGCCTTTTCCACCTGCCATTGGAAGCGAGTATCTTCGAAGACTATCGTCTGGCGCGGCGTGACGTAGCTCCGCCCCGCTTCATCCGTGAAGCGCCACTGCCACCAGATTGCCGCACCGGGCGGGATGGAGCCAGTCTTCTTCATCTCCCACGCCCAGCCGGTATTGATTCTGACCCCTGGCCCAAACTCCGGTGTCACCCGGTTTATCTGGCTGACTACAGAGCGCCGGTTGGTGCCATACTCCAGGCTGATGTTTTTCACGGGCAGGATACTGCTACCTTCCACGGTGAAACTTACTCTATCTGGAAAGTCAATCACAGCTCGGTTACCAGCTATGGTGATTTCGGCGGGTGCGGTGGGTGTGGGCGTGGCCGTAGTGGTGGGAGTAGGCGTGGGTGAGGGCGTCACTGTCAGAGTGGGTGTGGCAGTCGGTGTGAGTGTCGGTGTTGCCGTTGGCGTTGGTGTAGGCGTCACCGTGATTACCGGTGAGGGAGACGTGGTGGGCGTTGGTGTCGGCGTCGGGACAGGCACTGTAGTAAGTGTGGGCGAGAGGGAAGGAGAGGGGCTAGGCGGTGGGCCAGGTATCGGTGCTGGCGTAGCAATTGGCGACGTAACCGGTGATGTGGTGGGCGCCGTCACAGACGCCGCGCCCCGGCACGCCACGAGACCCGACATCAGGCCCAGGAGAAGCAGGAGGACGATAAAACTGTGTTTCAGTCCGGCTGGTCTAGACATTCCTTAATCCTTGGTTCGAACAATTTAGCTTTCAGCGTTCAGCAATCAGCTATTACCATTTTAAGCTGAATGCTGACGGCTGAGTGCTGATAGCTGATTACAATTTCTCTTCCAAAGTTCGCATAACGCATAACATTGTTGCTGCGAGACTAATGGGGTACTATGGAGATTTCCCACCACTGGTTGACGGAGATGGGATACAGGTTAAACCCTTTGACATAGGGCTTGACCAGTGTGTAGCTTTTACCACTCTGGTCGAAGGGTGCCGCAGGCAGGTCCTGCAGAATCGTTTTCTCTATCTCCTGATATTTCTTGAGGCGGGCCGCGTTATCCCGCGTAACGGCCGCCTCTGCCAGCGCCGCATCCACTGCCGGGTTGGCATAGGCCAGATGGTTCTCCTCGCTCTGGCTGTGGAAGAGGACCTCCAGGAAGTTCTGCGGGTCGAGGTAGTCCGCCACCCAGCCGCTGGTGAAAAGCTGGAACTCACGGTCATGGCTGCGCTGCTGCCACTCGGCAAGCTCCCGAACTGCTTCCACATTCACCGCGACGCCGAGGTTCTGTTGCCACATGGCCACCATGGCCTCATCTGACGGCCCGGCACCGAAGAGGACATAGAGGGTGACAGGCGGCAGCTTATCCACACTGCCATATTTTGACTCGGCAATGAGTTGTTTCGCCTGGGTTGGGTCAAAGGGCAAAGGCTTAAGCTCCGCATTGTGCCCCGGCACCCCCGGCGGGACGTAGCCCGCCGCCCGCTCTACCACTCCCTTCAGCGAGACCTCGATTATCTTGTTCCAGTCCACGGCAAGGGCAAAGGCACGGCGCACCTTGGGGTCATCGAAGGGCGGTTTGGTCACATTAAAGCCGAGAAAACCGTTTTGAAACCGTTGCACCGTGAGTAGCTCCTTGTTGAGCGGGTCAGCCGGGTCAAGGACTCTCTCGATATCATTCAAGCCGACTCCGGTCACGTCAAGCTCACCATTCTCATACATCAGCATGGGGCGGCCGGCAAAAATCTGGAACACAATGTTCTGCAGCTTGGCCGGGCCGAGGTAGAAGTTGTCATTGCGCTCCAGCACCAGTAGCTCGTCCTTTAGCCATTGTTTGAGCTCAAAGGGGCCGGTGCCATTCGGGGCGTCCGTCCAGCCCTTGCCGCGGGCCACGTTAGCCCTGTCCACGACGAAAGCCGTTACATAGGCCAACTTGCCCAGGAAATAGGGCTTGGGGCCGTCAATGGTCACCTGCAGGGTCCGGTCATCAATCACCTTGACGCCGCTTAGCTCGGTGGCTTTGCCCGCGAGCATATCGGCGGCACCGACAATATCACCCATGTAGGTGCGCGCCTTGCGGGACTTGGTCTGCGGGTCTAAGGCCCGCTCCCAGGAGTATTTGAGGTCATGGGCGGTTACGGCCTTGCCGTTGTGGAATTTGACGCCAGCACGCAGGTAGAAGGTGTAGGTCTTGCCATCGGCGCTGATGTCCCACCTTTCGGCGATGTCCGGTGCCACCTTCAGGTCTTTATCAATGCGGACCAGGCCACTGAAAATCGCCCCGATGATACCATCCGGGGCGTCCTCGGAGAGTGCCGGGTCCAGCGTCACAATATCACCCTGCCAGAGGAACAAAGAGTCCTGCCGGGAGACACCGAAGGGCTTGGGCTCGGTCAGCGCAAAGCTGCGTACTAGCTGGTCAATGGTATTGCGTTGTGAATCGTAAGTAGTAGTTGCCGTAACCAGGTGGATGGTGAACATCTGCGTCCCGCGCTTTGCCGAGACTATCCGCATTGTCAAAGGGGTTGTCCCTGCGGTGATGGTCAGGATCACCTCGTAGGCGGCAGTCCCGGCTAGCGTGGCCTGTCCCTGGGATACCAGCTTGTAACCCGTCTGCCCCTGGAAGCTGCCGGCAAACTCCAGAGCGTAAGGTTGTGCCGTGGCGGTTTCATCAACCCTCTCTACGAACACACTGGTGCGAATCAGTGGTAGCCCTGCCGTATTCAGGACCTCGACCACCCGGACGCGGTCCCCGGTCTCTCGGGCATCCCATCCCGTAGGCAGGGTAAGGGCAAAACCATGGA
Organism: Chloroflexota bacterium; assembly: GCA_016210585.1. Taxonomy (GTDB): domain Bacteria; phylum Chloroflexota; class Dehalococcoidia; order Dehalococcoidales; family JAFGLR01; genus JACQTX01. Next base: position 40,849 of record JACQTX010000044.1, on the reverse strand, counting down.
CGTCGTTTGCATAGCTACCAACGGCCACTACCGGTGGTTTGAAGCTGTTCAGCGCGGCATCAATCACCGCGGCGTTCAAGTCCCACACTGACTCAGCTACCTGGCCGAAGGCGATAAAGGCGAACCGGCCGCGCTTGGTTATCAGGTAGCTGCCTCTCGTCTTGGCGCCATTGGTGGCGGTAAAAGAAAGCTCCAATCGAAAACCGACAATGGCACCGTTTTCTCGGACCTCATTCTGGGAGATAGTTTTCAGATCGGAAACTGATGAGGCGAGGCTGCTGCTGAAGAGCCGGAAATACTCCTCCGAACTGACGGCTACGGGCACTATTTCCGCGACAACCATCAGAAGCCCCACCCCCTGCTTGACCATGGTCACCTGCTGGGGATTGTCCTCGTTCAGTACCCATCCTTTGGGATACAGCATAGTGTAGTTGAATGCCTCACTGGTAGAGGTCTCCACCTCGGCGACAGTCAGGCTAGCGGTAGCCTCGCCGACCTTAATCTCGTAGCTGCCCGGCTGGTCACGCACTACGGTAAAAGACGGCTTGCTGGTGGCCCCGGCGTCAAGGGACAGAGGCCGCGTGTCAACCTCCACGTTATTGACCCTCAAGGACGCCGTCAGGTTACCTTTGACCTCGCCAGCGTTGGTCACCTCAGCTTCTACGGTAGCGGTCTGCCCGGGAAACACCAGGGCGGGTGTCACTTTCACCAGGCTTGCCTTTAGCTCCGCGGCCTTCAGGGCAGTAACGGTCTTGGTCACGCCACCTACATCAATAACACGGGCACCGGACTTATCAAGAATATGAGGAAAGGAGAAGGTGTTCCTGGCGTTAGCACCCACCGTAACATCCTTGCTGGCGACTACTTTGCCGTCAACGGTCACCTTAGCGGGATAGGTACCTTCGACCTCGCCGGTGTTCTCGATTTCTACGTTGATGGTTATGTCCTTGCCGGCAATTATCTCTGCCGGGCTTACGCCTATAGAGGTCACGCGAAACTCGGCCGGTCTCAGCACCTCGACCGTGCCCGCCAGAGTATTCAGCTCTACCTTTTGCTTACCCGCGGCCCGTGCCGTGTATTGGAAGGCTACCGTCTTCTGCTCGCCAGCGCCGAGCGCCACGTCTTTGGTCTCTACCGTGGCGTCATTGATCTTGAAGACCACGGTGTAGCTGCCAGCGGCATTGCCCATGTTGGCCACGCTGGCTTCTATGGTTACCGGCTGTCCCACGACCACTCTCGCCGGCATTATCGTAAGCGCCGCTATTTCGAACCTGGGGGTGGGCTGGGGTGGCGGTGCGGGTATAGGCGTGGGTGTAGTGGTCACAGTGGGTGTCGGTGTGGGCACCGGCGTGGTCCTGGTGCAGCCACTCAAGACAAGGGAGACGATAGCGAGTATAAGCACAAAGAGGAAGCCCAGCCGCTTGGTCTTCATGTTTAGCCTCCTTTTCCTACGAGCCAGGGTGAAGGCATCTGCCGCCTCCAGAGTCTTGATGGTGGCATAAGGTGTCTTTCCCGCCAGGACTTGAGACCCGGTCTGAGGAGGACCGGCCAGGCCCTGATACTTGTGCCCCGATTGGACACCAGGCCAGACAACGCAGCACGGTCGGGCTTTAACCTGCCAGGGTGGGGCGCTTGCGGTTAACGTTAATTATATCACATGAGGCACATTTGCCGGAGGGCGCCGGCCTGGGGAGCGTTGTGATGCCTCGTTCTTTGGCCCGTCATGCAAGACGCAGAACGGGTATAATCGCCGTGCATGACGATTACACCCGTCTTCACTCAAAGGCAAGGGCTACTTCAAGTCGGCGAGCCTGGGGCCGGGGTCTCTGATAAGCGGCTTGCAGCGGCAGCGCAGGGAGCCGCCCAGTCCGATTTTATAGCGGCTCGTATAGGTGGGGCACTCGATGACCTCGACGCCGGCCTTGCGCACACGCCGTATCGTTTCTTTGGCCTCAGCGGCCATCATAACCTTGCCGGGGGCCAGGACTATCAGGTTGGAGACGGCCCAGTCACGGTGGTCCTCAGGCGGTATTTCCACGACCTCGTAGCCGTGCTCATGGAACCACCGCTGGGTCTCCCAGCCGAGCAGCGGGGGATACACCAGGTGTTTTCCGATATCGAGCGGTGCCGAGAAGAGAGAGATGTGGTAGGTGCCGCCCATGGGGAACTGGCAGGAGTCCAGCCAGCCACCGTGCTGCACGATGTGCACGTTGGTGATGCCGGCGCGTTCCAGGACGGGCAAAACCTGATTGATACCGTCCTGGTTGGCAGCGGTGCCGGAGGCGATGAACATGCAATCGTCCGCCAGGCTCTCCATGGCGCCAATCTCGCAGAAGCCCCTGCCCGTCACATAGAGCAGCGTAGGACAGCCGATTTCAGCCAGCCATTTCAGAAGGAAGACCTCCCGTCCCCTGGCTAGCGGCCAGATGCACAGGCGGCTCAGTATAGCCCCGCCCCAGATTATCCAGAAATCAATCGAGGTCATGGCGACATGCGGCCCGTAAGGCCCGATAGGCAGCGGGTCCGGATACTGGATATAGTCAACAGTCACGCCGTGATCGCGCAGGACCTGGCACATATACTCGTGCTCTTTTTGCCAGGCGTCCAGGTCTTTGAGAGTCGGCGTTTCAGTTATGGGCGGGGCATGAATGCTCCACATGGGTGCCCTGGACATGGGCGGGACCCTGATATCCCGCTCCTGCGGCCGGACCACGGCGGCTTCCCTCATCTTGCCGAGGCCGCTGGCGCCCCACTTCTTGCCCCAGGTTATCTCTACCTCATCGAGGTAGTTTATGCGCTGCCACAGGTCAATACGCGGGTTGCCGTTTGGCTCCATAAAGGGCAAGTCCCCGATGTCCCAGTTTCCCGTCTTGACCTTCTCCGGTCTTACCCGAGCAATCCAGTCGCGGATAGTGGCGTCTATCTCCTCATCGGTCCAGACTTTCTTCGGCGGCTTCATTTTCCCTCCTGACTCTCTATCTATTTAGCGGCCAGGTTGGGTAACAGCATGACTATTTCCGGCCAGACGGTAAGTATGACTATTATCACCAGCGTGGCAAAGAAGAAGGGCATGGTGTTCTTGAAAATCGTCATCAGCTCAACCTGGGGACCGATAATGCTTTTCACTGTAAATACCACGATGCCGAAGGGTGGCGTTAAGGCACCTACGCCGACCAGAATGGTCACCATGACGCCGAGCCAGATACCGTCAAAACCCAGGCTCGTCAGCAATGGATAGACAATCGGCAGCGTGATTGCCATTAGGGAGATACCGTCAATGAAGCAGCCAAGTATGAGATATAGAATGACTACCAGCAGGAACGTGACATAGGGTGAGATAGAGATAGTCGTCATGGCCTCGACTATCCGGGGAGTGGCCCCGGTAGCCGCGATGAACCGGCCATAGAGCAGGGCGCCGATGACGATATAGAAAATCATTGACGTCATGCCCGCCGCTTCCCAGACAGAAGCCATGCCCATTCGCCATGCCTTGCCGCGCTGGAAAACTATCAGGGCTATGACGGCGATGAAGGCGCCCGCCCCCCCGACCTCGGAAGCCGTAAAGACACCAGCGTAAAGGCCGCCCAGCAGCGCCACTATGGTTATCACGATGGGCAGCACCCCTTTTGAGGCAGTCATCCTCTCCTTGAAGGTATAGGTGCGCTGGACCGGTGGCAGCTTGTGCGGAGAGCGTATCGCCATGACGTAAATCACCAGAGCATATACGGCTGCCATGAAGAATCCAGGCAGGAAACCGGCTATCAGGACCTGGGTCACTGACACCTCGACAACTATGGCATAGAAGACCAGGAAGATGCTTGGGGGAATAATCAAGACTAAGGGGCTAACCGCCGCGATGAGACCGGAACTGACAGCCGCGTCATATTTATGTTTCAGCATCTCAGGGAAAGCCGTCCGGGTCATCATGGCGGCACCGGCTACCGCGGAACCGGTCACCGCGCCCAGTCCGGCGCCCATTATAGCCACGGTGATGCCGAGTCCACCCTTGATACGTCCCACCCACGCCTGTGCCGCTTCAAAGAACCCGACCACCAGGCCAGAGGCGGAAATGAACTCCCCCATCAGGATAAACATGGGCACGACGGCGAGGTTATAGTTGACCACGCTGGAAAAGGGGACAAAGCGTAGCGTGCTGATGGCAGAGGCCCACCCTTTGACGATTATCATGCCCGTCAGGGCCACGATAATTAACGCGGTGCCTACGTGCATGCCCAGCAGGACCAGCACGAGAAAGACCACGAAAGAAAGTAAGGCTACGAGAAATGGGTCCATTTCAAGCCTCCACAATCACCTTTACCACGAAAGCCTCTTTATGACGCGTCTCGCCTTCAGACTGTCACGGCTCTGGGGAAAAGCTGAGCAGTACTCGCGGCACAGCTACATTGGTAACGTGCGGGCTATCCTTCTGAGAAGGATAGCCCGCACACTCGGTTAACGCTGTCGTCTGAGGTCCCAGATGAAGCGCAGTAAGAACCCCAGGCAGAACAATCCCACCGAAAAGACAAGGATGATTCTGGTCGGATACATCGGGACAGGCAGGAGGCCATAGGTGACCTCCTTTATCTGCACCGACCGAATAGCGCCAATGGCAAGCTGCCATGTCAAGAGTCCGGTCACCACAAAGCCGGCCAGGTAGCTGATGAGCAGGAGGACGCGCTGTGCCACTTCATCGAAGCGGTCAACCAGGACTGTCGCCCTGATGTGTTTGCCCTGCTCCAGAGCAAAGGCAAAGCCAATAGTGGCCAGCACCCCTACGGTCAGCTCTATGATTTCAAAATTGCCCGGAATGGGGTGGCTGAACACATAGCGTCCCGTTATCTCGCCCATTGTCAGCAACATGACAATGACGAGAAATATGCCGGCAATGTAGTTGCCGATGTTGGACAGGCCGTCAAAAATTCTCCGCAACATGGCCTACCTGTTTGTCCTTACCGCTCCGTCTTTAGCCCGCCTGCAGGCGGGCTAAAGACGGGTTTATTTTTACTTCAGGTCGGCGATACGCTTACTCCACATTTGCTCGAAGAGGAATTCTATCTGAGCGCCAGGCATGACCTGTAGCTCGCGTATCCGGGTCAGCATCGCGGTGCCCTTGCCCCCGGCCGCATCCACCTCTTTCGCAGCATCATCCCAAACACTGGCCATTAGCGGTCCCTTCATCAGCTTCTGCAGGTCCGCCTCAGGCAGGTTGATAAATTTGCCGCCCACCTTCTCCCCGGACACTATGGCCGGCTCAATGAACTGAGATACGTGACCGAGTCTCCAGGCAGTAGTGGCTTGCTTGGCGCCCTTGAGCAGCGCCCGCTTCCAGTCGGGGGTCAAACTGTCCCAGGTCTTCTTATTCATAGCATGGCCATGCCCCACCAGCCAGGCCATGTAGAAAGAGGTGGAACCCTTCTTGTTGGTCATCCAGAACTGAGTGTAAGGCAGAATGCCGAAGCTGTTAGCCACGTCCAGTGGGGTGAGACCGCCATTTACCAGGTTCTTCTGGATCGCATCAGCCCAGTCCGCGGCGACAACGGGCACAGCCGTAGCACCCATGGCCTCGTATAGCCTGGCCTGGTATTTGCCCGCCCACACTCTCAGCTTCATGCCCTTAAAGTCATCCAGAGTGGCCACGTTCTTGTTAAGGAAGAGGGTATTTTCGGAGGCACCGACTCCCCAGAGGTACTTGAGTCCGGCTTTGTCATACTCCGGGGCTACAAACTCGTTGGCGATGAGCTGGGCGATCATCACCCAGGTGGCCTCATCAGGATGGCTGACGGAGAGGATGGGGTCAGCCACGCTGCCGAGCTGCATGGAGGGGAGCTGTGCCGGGAACTCGGCACCGTTGAAATAGGAGATATCGGCTACCCCGGAGACGGTGCCATCCAGGATATCTTTGGCGCCCAGCAGGGCACCAGCCATATTGACCTTGACCGTCAGGGCGTTATCCGTTAGCCGGTTCACCTCATCCATGAAGGGTTTGAGGCCCAGACCCCAGTTAGACGAGTAAGAAGACAGGGCGGAAGCATGGGTCAGAGAAACCGGGCTGAATTTGCCCGTCGGTGGTGGGGCGGCTGTTGGTGTGGCTGTCACCGTAACAGTAGGCGCCGCACCTGCCGGTGCGGTGGCTGTAGCCGTGGTAGTGACGGTAACGGTCGGTGCTGGCGCCGGTTTGGCGCAGGCAGTCAGGACAAGGGTGACGATGACAAGTATAGAGATAGTAGTTCCCAGAATCTTTGCTCTCTTCGACATCTTACCTCCTTCTTAGCATCCTGGTAGAACTCGATAGTAACAGCTTGCCCGTGCAAACTGGGGAACTGGGGTAACACCGCCTAATGGCTTGAATTAGCGTTATTAATACCACAAAAGCACTAACCATGTCAACCTGAGTGTCTGTGGCTTCGGGAACGCTGTTCCCCAAAATAGCCATTGCCCCCGTAGGGCAGGTTTCCGAACCTGCCCGGACACGGCGGTCGGTCTGTGGTTCGGGAACGCTGTTTCGGAAGCTTGAATGTTAACGCGGGATAGGGTATAATCCAAGCTGACAGGACTTTAATGGGCGGCCATAGACACGTATCAGCGCTCAAGATGTTTATCCGGGCGCTTTCTTTTCCCCATCTTTCCACTCACATTCCCGGTGAAACGCCTTTCGGTTTCCCTATCGGCTAGCAGTCCTTTCTTTCGTAAATCGCAGTTGAGGTGAGCTAATGCTGGAAACTGGCGTCAAAGACGAGCTTGGTGAAATCCTGGCGCGCTACTCCGGAGATAAGAGTGAGCTAATCTCCATCCTCCAGAGCGCCCAGGAGAGGTTCGGCTATCTTTCGGGAGACGTGATGGCACGCATTGCCGATTTTCTGCGTCTGCCGGCAAGCACGGTCTTTGGTGTAGCCACCTTCTATGCCCAGTTCAAGTTCATCCCTACCGGGCGGAAGGTGATCAGGGTCTGCCGGGGCACCGCCTGTCATGTGCGGGGCAGCCTGCGCATCCTGCGTGAGGCGGAGAAACAGCTTGGTATCAAGTCCGGTGAGACTACGGAAGACCTGGCCTACTCCCTGGAAACAGTGGCCTGCTTCGGCTCCTGTGCCCTGGCCCCGGTCATGGTTGTGGACAAAGACGTCTATGGACGGATGACGACCAAGACGGTGGGCGAAATCCTATCAGCCGGCGGCTGAAGGTAATTGAGGTATAAACGTGACTTTTGAAGAGATTAAGGACCGTGCCCTGACGGAGTGGGCGGCACTGGAAAACACGGATAAGCCCCGCATTATCGTTGGGGCGGCTACGTGCGGACGGGCCTCGGGGGCACTTCATGTGCTGGACAGGGTCAAGGCGGAGCTGGAGCGGCACCAGCTTGACGCCATTATCATGCAGACCGGCTGTATCGGCCTGTGCTACGCCGAGCCTTTGCTGGACATAGTAAAGCCAGGCCGCCCCCGCATCTGCTACAGCAATGTAACCCCGGAAATAGCAGCCCACCTCATCGAGGACTACCTTATCAAAGACAACCCGCAGCCGGACCTGGCACTGGGCAGTATGGGCGAAGGCAGCGTGGCTGGTATCTCCAATTTCTTCGAGCTACCCATGCTGAAGCCCCAGGTGCGTATTATCCTGCGCAACTGCGGCTTTATTGACCCGGAAAAGCTTGACCACTACATCGCCCGCGGCGGCTACGGCGGGCTGGTCAAGACGCTCAAGATGACGCCGGAGGGTGTTATCCAGGAGATAAAGAAATCAGGCCTGCGCGGGCGCGGCGGCGCCGGCTTCCCTACCGGGACCAAGTGGGAGCTTTGCCGGCAATCGCCTGGCAAGATCAAATACATCGTCTGCAACGCTGATGAGGGCGACCCTGGCGCCTTTATGAACCGCTCGCTCATCGAGGGCGACCCCCACTCTGTGCTGGAGGGGATGCTCATCGGGGCCTATGCTATCGGGGCGACCGAGGGCTATGTCTATATCCGTGCCGAATACCCCTTGGCCATTGAGCGGTTGAAGCTGGCGCTTCAGCAGGCGACGGAGTATGGCTTCATCGGTGACAACATACTGGGCAGTGGTTTCAGCTTCCACATTAAAATCAAAGAAGGCGCCGGGGCCTTTGTCTGCGGCGAGGAGACGGCGCTGATGGCCTCCATCGAGGGGAAACGGGGTATGCCCCGTCCCCGCCCACCCTTCCCGGCCCAGGCCGGGCTGTGGGGCAAACCGACCAACATCAACAACACCGAGACGTGGGCCGCCGTGGCGGCCATTCTGCACAACAGCGCCGAGTGGTTTGCCTGCTACGGCTCAGCGCGCAGCAAGGGCACCAAGACCTTCTCTTTGGTGGGCAAGGTCAATAAGCCCCAGCTCATCGAGGTGCCCATCGGCATCACTTTGAAAGAGATTATCTATGATATCGGCGATGGCGTGGCCGGCGGCAAGCGGCTGAAGGGCGTCCAGACGGGTGGCCCCTCCGGGGGCTGTATCCCGGCCAGCCGCCTGGACTTATCCGTTGACTACGAGTCGCTCACCGAGGCCGGCTCCATCATGGGCTCCGGCGGCATGGTGGTCCTGGATGAGGACACCTGCATGGTGGACTTCGCCCGCTACTTCATCTCGTTCACCCAGTCCGAGTCCTGCGGCAAATGCGTCATGTGCCGGCTGGGCACCAAGCAGATAATGGATACGCTGGGGAAAATCGCCCGCGGCCAGGGCACGCCGGAGGACATTGCATTGCTGGAAGACCTGGGCAAACAGGTCAAGATCGGCTCCCTCTGTGGCCTGGGGCAGACGGCACCCAATCCCGTGCTCTCCAGCCTGCGCTACTTCCGGAACGAATATGAGGAGCACATTAAGAAACATCACTGCGCGGCCGCGGTGTGTTCCGGCCTGGTCAGGGCACCCTGTAGCCATACCTGCCCGGCGGGCATTGATGTGCCGCGCTATATCCGCTTCATCGAAGCGGGCAAGCCGGATGAGTCGGTAGCTGTCATCCGGGAGAAGATACCCTTCCCCTCGGTCTGTGGCTATGTCTGCGTCCATCCCTGCGAGACGAAGTGCCGCCGCGGCCAGCTTGATGAGGCCGTCGGCATCCGTATGCTCAAGCGGTTTGCCGCCGAGTTTGGCAACGGGCTGTGGAAGCAGGGCGTCAAGGCGGCGCCGCCCACCGGCAAACAGGTGGCGGTGGTCGGCTCAGGCCCGGCCGGCCTGACAGCGGCTTACTACCTGGCCAGGCTGGGGCATTCCGTGACGGTCTTTGAGGCACTGCCGGAGCCGGGCGGCATGATGAAGGTGGGCATCCCCGATTACCGCCTGCCCAAGGACATGCTGGGCGCGGAGATTGCGGAAATAGAGAACGCCGGCGTCAAGATAAAGACGAACACTCGCATTGAGAATCCGGAGAGCCTGCTGGCGCAAGGCTACCAGGCGGTCTTCCTGGCCGTAGGGGCGCACCGCGGTCTCAAGCTGGGCATCCCCGGCGAAGACAGCCCGCAGGTAATAGATTGCGTATCGTTCCTGAGAGAAGTTAACCTCGGCCACACGGTAGCTGTGGGCGATAAGGTAGCGGTTATTGGTGGCGGCAATGCTGCCATTGATGCGGCGCGCACGGCACTGCGTCTTGGCGCTGCGGAAGTCACTATGATTTACCGGCGCACCCGTGCCGAGATGCCGGCCAGCGATGAGGAGATTGAAGACGCCCTGGCCGAGGGCGTCCAAGTCCTTTTCCTGTCAGCACCGACGAAGATAGCCCAGCAAGGCAAGCAGGTGCAATTGGAGTGCGTCCATATGGCCCTGGGTGATGTTGACACTTCGGGACGGCGGCGCCCGGTGGCAGTAAAGGGCAGTGAGTTCTCTCTTGTCTTCGATACCGTAATAGCGGCTATAGGACAGCAGCCGGAAGTTCCCGGAGAATTGACCACTGGCGGCGGCAATACCATTAAGGTTGATCTGGATACGCTGGCGACCGGTAAAGCTGGTATCTTCGCCGGGGGTGATGCCGTCACCGGGCCGGCTTCGGTCATTGAGGCCATTGCCGCCGGCCGACAGGCGGCTATTTCGATAGACAAGTCCCTCGGCGGCAAGGGTGAGATTGATGAGAAGCTGGCGCCGCCCGAAGGCGAGCTTAAGCCGCTTGAGGAGGCGGGTGAGAAACGCCGGCCTGTCATGCCCGTGCTGCCGCTTGGCCAGCGCCTTTGCAGCTTTGCCACGGTTGAGCTTGGCCTGACCGCGGAGCTGGCGGCAGAAGAGGCGAGGCGCTGCTTGCGTTGTGACCTTGAGGAGCATGAATAGGAGGCCATTTTGGACGAGATAAGACTGACTGTTGACGGGCGAGAGGTCAAGGTTAAGAAAGGGGCCACGGTGCTCGAGGCGGCCCAGGCCGCCGGCGTCTATATCCCCACCCTTTGCCATGACCCTGACCTGGAGCCTTACGGCGGTTGCCGTCTCTGCGTGGTTGAGATTGAGAAGATGCGTGGCCTGCCCACCTCTTGCACTACGCCGGCCACGGAAGGCATGGTTGTCCATACGGATACGCCGGCGGCCAACGATGTCCGCCGTGCCGCCGTTGAGCTGCTTTGTGCTGACCACTATAGCGAATGTCTGACCTGTCCGCAGAACCAGCGCTGTGAGCTACAGAAGGTGGCGGCTTACCTCGGTATTACCAGGTTGCCCTATCCCAAGACCACCCGGACTTTCCCGGTGGATGACAGCAACCCCTTCTTTGACCTTGACCGCAACCGTTGCATTCTCTGTGCCCGCTGCGTGCGCGCCTGCAATGAAATCACCTGTGTCGGGGCTATTGACCTGGCCTACCGCGGCTACCAGAGCAAGGTGGCCACCTTCGGTGACCAGCTTATGATTAGCTCCATCTGCAAGTCCTGCGGCGAGTGCGTCGCCCATTGTCCTACCGGTGCCCTGGCACCCAAGGAGTCCCGCCGCCCCACCCGTGAGGTCCTGACAACCTGTCCCTACTGCGGCGTGGGCTGCCAGATGTCCCTAGGCATTCGTGGTCACGAAATCGTGAGCGTGCGCGGCAAGCGTGAGGACAGTCCCAATAAGGGCTGGCTGTGTGTGAAAGGCCGCTACGGCATCGGTGAGTTCGTCAGCCATCCCGACCGGCTGACCGCGCCCCTGGTGCGCCGGGATGGTGAGCTGAAAAAAGTTAGCTGGGATGAGGCCCTTGACCTCGTTGCCCGCAAGCTGGCCAGCTACCAGAAAGGCGAGGTCGCCGTCATCACCTCTGCCAAGTGCACCAACGAAGAGAACTACGTCTTTCAGAAGCTGGCCCGCGCTGTTCTCGGCACGAACAACGTTGACCACTGTGCCCGGCTTTGACATGCCCCCACTGTCGCCGGTCTGGCGCAAAGCTTTGGTAGTGGGGCCATGACTAACTCGATAGGGGAGCTGAAGGATGCCGCCTGTATCTTAGCCATCGGCTCCAACACGACGGCGGCTCACCCGGTGATTGGCTTCATCGTCAAGCAGGCTACACGCAAGGGCAATAAGCTCATCGTGGCCAACCCCCGTGAGATTGAGCTGGTGCGCTATGCTGACATCTGGCTCCAGCAGAACCCGGGCAGCGATGTTGCCCTGCTGATGGGCATGGCGCGGGTTATCGTTGCTGAAGGACTGCTTGACCAAGCTTTTATTGAGCAACGCGGCGAGAACTTCGCTGCCTTCCGGGAATCGCTCAAGGACTTTGACCTGGACTCTGTGGCACAGATTACGGGCGTTCCCGTCGCAAAGATAGTGGAGGCGGCGCGGCTCTACGCTACCACCCGCCCGGCGTCCATCATCTACGCCATGGGTATTACCCAGCACTCGCATGGCACGGACAATGTCATGGCTATCGCCAACCTGGCGATGCTCACCGGCAACGTGGGTAAGCCCTCGTCCGGCGTTAATCCCCTGCGTGGCCAGAACAATGTCCAGGGTGCCTGCGATATGGGTGCCCTGCCCAATGTCTATTCCGGCTATCAGGCGGTGAGCAACCCGGCCGTCAAGGCCAAGTTTGAATCCGCCTGGGGCGTCACCCTGGATGACAAGCCGGGACTGACACTGACCGAGATTATGGATGCCGCCCACCAGGGCAAGATAAAGGCGGTCTACCTTATCGGCGAAAACCCGGTGCTCTCCGACCCGGATGCCAGCCATGTGAGAAAGGCACTGGAGAAGCTGGACTTCCTTGTGGTGCAGGACATTTTCCTGACGGAGACGGCACAATTAGCCGATGTTATCTTACCTGGCGTCTCCTTTGCCGAGAAGGAAGGCACCTTTACCAATACCGAGCGCCGCGTGCAGCGGGTCAGGCAAGCCCTGGCGCCGGTTGGCGAAGCCCGTTCAGACTGGTGGATTGCCTGCGAGATTGCCCGGCGGATGGGCGGCAAGGGCTTTGACTTTGCCAGCCCGGCCCAGATTATGGCCGAGATTGCCCGCGTCACGCCGAGCTATGGCGGCATTACCTACGACCGGCTGGAGACAGGCGGTCTGACCTGGCCTTGTCCGGACGAGAAACACCCGGGGACACCCATCCTGCATACGGCCCAGTTCACGCGTGGCAAAGGCCAGTTCCTACCTCTGAAGTATAAGCCGCCGCAAGAGCTTCCCGACGCGGAGTATCCTCTCATTCTGACCACGGGCCGCAGCCTGTTCCAGTTCCACACCGGCACCATGAGCCGGAAGGTCGGTGGGCTGAATAAGTTCATGGGCGAAGAGCTTGTCGAAATCAATCCGGCTGATGCTGCGGCACTGGGCATCGCGGACGGTGACACCGTCCGGATAACCTCTCGCCGTGATACGGTAGCGGCCAGGGCAAAGCTGACGGCTACTACCCCGCCGGGCGTGGTCTTCATGACCTTCCACTTCGCCGAAAGTCCCGCCAACCGTCTCACCAGCCCCGCCCTTGACCCGGTAGCCAAAATCCCCGAGCTTAAGGTCTGCGCGGTAAGGGTGGAGAAACTGAAACAATCGGTTGCCGTGTAGACACTTGAAGAAGTAGAGAACTTAGGTAAAGGGTTATCTACGCATTATCATCATCATTTTAGATTGCCAACGAATCGCTGATGACATGGTAGTTATTTGAACGACTGGTGCACTTTTTGGCAATATCGGTGTGCTACCTTGTAGTTATTGTTCAGAGTTACCAGGACGGCTTCTTCAGGTAATACTTGAACTGGACACCAAGCACATATATTGCTTTGAGTTATTGCCGTATGCAACGTTCTGCCAAACTCGAGCGTCCTCTTGACATCTCCCGTAGTTTGTTCAAGAACTTGAATCCATGGTTCAAACCTAGACTCTATGGAGCTTGGTTTCGTAGTGCCTTCCTTTATACTAGCCACAAAGTGGTCTGTTGCCATAATAGAAACTAGCCGATTCCTGATAACCAATCGTAGCAGGTCTTGTTCAGTGGGGGTAATGCTACCCCAAATATTATCAAGTAAGCTACCGAATTGAGCAAAACCAACCGCTTGAAATTCGTAGACAAGTTCATAACGCTTTGCTACCCAACGACCTGAATGATTTATCTCGTCCCCGATACGAAACTGTCTGAAAGCTTCTTTGACAAGAATATTATCGACCCACTTGATTGCAGCGTCAAATTGCGAATGGTAATGAGAGAGTCTTTCTTGCGTTATGGTTTGATTCTCCTCCAGCTCTCTATTGAGGAACGTCCTATAAGGGGGTTCGTAGTTTTCCCTCATGTGTAGAAATGCGAAGAAACGTAATACTAACTCTCTATGTCTCATTCTTTTGTCCGGAAAGTTCTTTCCCCACAATTTGAGAAATTGCTGTGCTTCGCTCAATTTAGCTATAAAATCATTATACTTGCCTCGGTATAGACAGTTTCTAAGTTCCTGATTATTCAAGCTCATTGAACCAAGATTCAATCTCGCAAACATGACATATTTCATTTTTGAATGAGCCGTTTTGGGAAGCAAAACTATTGAGAGCTGAGTTTTCCATAACCGCTCTCTACCATCTGGCGATAACCCTTGGATATCATGCCCGTTCAACTCAGCGGACATAACTTCGAGATTCTTCAAAATTAGGGGTGAGAGACTGGCGAAAGGGATATTTACGTGTGCCACTTCTGATGGGCCTTTTAATAACGGCTTCATAAAACGGAAGATAGTCCCCAATCTTTGATGTCCGTCTATAACTGTCCACTCACCGCCGGTTTCTTCAGCTATAAAAATTGGCGGAGTAGGTAGCCCTAGAAGCAAAGATTCTACATAGCGACTCGCTCTGTTGTCGTCCCATACGTAATGGCGCTGGAAGTCAGGCTCCAAAACCAGATTGCCTTTCTTGTAACGTTCCCAAAGTTCCTCTAAGCTTATTTTGTCATCCCTAGCGTTAATGTTTCTATATTCTATCGGAACGTCAACAGGTGTATTGTCCTGTTCTATTGAGTCATCACTCTCCCAGTCTTCCATTTTTGCCATAGCACACCCCCTGAAAAGAGTCTCGACTTGGCCGCCTTTACGCATAGATACTGTAAATCAGTTCCGGTGTCTTGTCAATGGGGATTCAGGAGATAGGTGAGCGTTCTCCGGAAATAACATTCCCACTCGCCTGATGTGTCATTCCAGCGCAGGCTGGAATCCAGAGGTGGGGATGGGGTGCAGACTGGATTCTGGCCTCCGCCAGAATGACAATGGGGCTATTTTCGGGGTGATGCCACTTCACTTATGATGTCCATATTAGTAAAATAGGAGCATTGAGGGTAAGACGTTGCATCATGTTGGTGTTGACATAATCGAGATAGCCCGCGTGGCGGAGGCCATTGCCCGCTGGGGAGACCGGTTCCTCCAGCGGATATACACCGATGCTGAGCTTGAGGCTTACGGCAAGGACACCTTCTCCCTGGCCGCCCGCTTCGCTGCCAAAGAGGCCGTCATGAAGGCCCTGGGCACGCCCTTCACCGGCGTCCGCTGGCGGGAGATTGAAGTCCTGGCCGACGCGTCAGGAAAGCCTACTGTCCGTCTCTACGGCCGGGCACAGGCACAAGCCGCGCGGCTGGGGCTTAGCGGACTTGCCATCAGCCTCTCCCACTCGAAGTCGCATGCCATAGCCTTTGTGCTGGGCGAGACGAAATAAAGAAAGGCGAAATCCCTCTTAATCTCCCTTTATGAAAGGGAGAGAGCCAGATTTCCCCCTTTGCAAAAGGGGGAGCAAGGGGGATTTTTGAGAGCCTCGCCCTAAGGCACAGTCTCTCTTGGCGTCCCTCTGCCCGATATGCTAATATGAAACGGTCATTTTCATTCGAGCGGTCACATGCAGGAGGTCTGATGGCGGAACGGAACGATTACAGCGGAGCTTACCAGCCGGACCTTAAGCTGGAGGACTTCTCCAAAGAGACACTGGTCAAGCTGCTGCGCCTCTACGCCAGGTTTTACCTGGTGATTGACGCCTTCTGGTATCTGGGGGTGCGCGACCATGTCAGCAACGAGCAGGCGGTGGCTATTGATATAGAGGCCTGGCAGAAGATGGTGGCCTACGAGATGAAGCAGATGCGCCGCGCCATGGACATTCATGGCCATGACGTGGCCACGCTGATGAAGCTCATCCAGCTAGACCCCCTCTTCGGCGGGATGGACCTGGATACCAGTCTGTCCAATCCGAATCACGGCATTCTGACTATCAAGAAATGCGGCACACTGGAGGCCCTGGAGAGAGAGGGCGGTGTGCGTATCAAGGACATCTGCGGCACGGTTGACCCGCTAATATTCCAGCTCTACGCCCGGCTGGTCGGCCCGAAGATAGAGACCCGGATTCTGAAGAGGCCGCCCCGCCAGAGCCCCGATGAGATATGCTGCCAGTGGGAGTTCTTCACGCCGTAGGTGGTCCCCGATACCGGGCTTTGGAGAGGGCCGCCGGATATCATTGCGAGCGCATCCGCCCTGAGCTCGTCGAAGGGCGGAGCCGAAGCAATCTCCGAATTGTGGGCCAGCGGGTGCGAATCGCAGATTGCTTCGCCCCTTCGGCTCCGCTCAGGGCAGGCTTCCTTCTGCGAAGGAATGGTCTCGCAAAGACATTTCTTGTGGGGGGTCAATTCATCGTTAGAATCCAGGAGGTCACCGATTTGAGAACAAACCCTTGGCTTGGGGCCACGCCGCAATACTTGACGAGACTGGGTGATTTTCGCTAAAATATTAGCAGTCTAGTGATGAGATTGCTAAGCTTGTCCGCTTCTCATGACTAGACGCCTTTTTTGATCAACCTGTTGGTTGAGGAGGTTGAGAGCCTTGCCCATCTACGAGTATCAATGTGACAGTTGTTCGTCCCAGTTCGAGCTAACGCGGAGCTTTCACGATAATAGCCCGGTATGCTGTCCGCAATGCGGCGGCAGCACCAAACGTATCTTCTCACCGGTGGCGGTGATTTTCAAGGGTCCTGGCTTCTACTGCACCGACCATAAGCAAAGCCACAGCCTGCCTCACCGCAACGGCGACAAGGAGAAAGAGAAAACTCCCAGCGCCAAAGCCGAGTCAAAGGGGGAAGGGCATGACCACGAAGACGTCACCAAAAAGTAGCGAGCTTCCAGAGAAGGGAGCCACTACCTTCAAGTGTCAACTGTGCGGGGAGACCAAGCCGCTGGATGAAGTGTTGGTCTCAACTCGCTTCTTCCCGCCGCTCATTGTTTGCCGGGAATGTGACAAAGAGTAACCAAGGCCCAATACACGGGAAACGATAATGGCCACTCCTGAGGGAATGGTCATTCTGTTTGGGGGACTATACGGACCGCCGTCAGCCCAGCCTGCAACGCCTGAAGGTCTTGGGCGCCGCCCTTCAGAGTCACCACGCCGGGCGGCGTGACATCCGAAACAATAGCTTTTGTGACCATTTCCCCCTGCTTTGACGCGACCTGCACCATCTGGCCATTCGTGACACCGTAGTCCGCGGCATCCTTTGGATTTACCTGTAGAAATGGCTCGTCCGCCAGCACCTTGAGTCCGGCCACTCTGGCTGACCAGTTACCATGATGGTATAAGCAGCTTTCTGTGACCAGGAGCAATGGGTAGTCAATATCGGCAATCTTCTCCACTGGCTCATATGCCAGTGGCGCGAAGCGTCTGTCAGCCGCGGGGAAGCTACATAGTGTGCTTTCCTCCGGGCTCGCTTTTTCGTATGGCGGGACCAGTGCAGCGACCTCTGCCATTATTTCTGCCGCACTGCCGAAAGCGAAACCTTTGCTACCCATCCTGCCGGCCAGCTCGGTGATAATCTGCCAGCCCGGGCGAGAGTCACCCACCGGTGATATAGCTCTACGGACGCGCTGCAGGCGCCGCTCCATATTGGTGAAAGTTCCCTCCTGCTCCGCGAAGCTGGCGGCCGGTAGAACGACATCGGCGTGCCTGGCCGTCTCGGTGAGGAACATGTCCTGGACAACTACGAACGCCGCGGACGCAAGGGCTTGCCGTACTGCCTCATGGCCGGGCATAGTTGACAAGGGGTCAGCACCCACAAGGTATAATGCCTTCACCGTCCCCGACGCCAGTGCCGACCACATCTCTGTCAGGGTCCGGCCAGGACTAGCCGGCAAATCAGCTTTCCAGACGGCTGCGAGCCGCTCACGGACCGATGCGTCAGCCACGGCCGCATAACCGGGCAAGTAGTCCGGCAGGCAGCCCATGTCACAGACACCCAAAGCATTGTTATGCGCCTGGAGCGGGTAAAGCCTCAGACTATCGTTGCCAGTATTGAGAAGCAGCGCCAGATTGATGAGCGCCAGGACGTTGTCCGTTCCATGGGTATGTTGGGTAATCCCAGCACCATAGACGATAGCCGTCGGCCCGCTGGCCAGGAGACGGGCAGCTTCTGCTATTTCCTCCTGGGGAACACCCGTAATCCGCTCCACCCGTCCCAGGCTGAAGTCACGCAGTGACTCACGCCAGGCCGTAAGACCGGCAGCCTTCTCATCAACAAGACTGGCGTCCACCAGCCCTTCTTCCAGAATGACACGGCATATCCCCATGATAAGAGCTACGTCCGTGCCCAGGTGCGGCCTCAGCCACATCCTGGCGTGGCGGCAGAGGTCAATTTCGCGTGGATTGGCCACAATGAGGGAGGCACCCCGGCGCGCCGCCTGCCTTAGCCGCGCTCCAACCACTGGATGCGTCTCGGTAGCATTTGTCCCAATAGCCAGAATGGTAGCTGCCTGCGCCAGCTCACTGAGCGGGCTGGTGGCACCCATGCCCACCGTCCTCTGCAAGGCTGCCAGTGTGGGCGCGTCAGACAGGCGGGCATCGCTATCTATGTTGTTGCTGTCCATAACTGTCCGGGCGAACTTCTGCGCCAGATAAGCCTCTTCGTTGGTGAGCTTGATTGAGGTAACCATAGCAAACCGGTCGCCGCGGTAGCCAGCCAGTCTTTCCGCCACCAGACTCAAAGCTTCGTCCCAGGACGCCGGAACAAGCTCACCGCTCTTCTTGACAAGCGGCGTCGTGAGACGCTCCGGCGAATGGACAAAGCGCCAGCCGTAGCGACCTCTCACGCAGAGGTGGCCGCCATTGACGGGGCTTGCCGTATCACCGCGCACATCAACGATGACGCCCTCGCGGATACCCAGATAGATACCGCAGCCAACCCCGCAGTAAGGGCAGACCGACTTTACCTCTTGCTTGGGACGCTGGACGTTCTTCGTCACCAGAGCCCCGACGGGGCACCGGACTACACACTCGCCACAGGACTCGCAGCGGGACTGGGCGAACGGCTTGTTGCCGAAGGGGGCGATCCGGGTCATATTACCCCGGGCGGTGTAATAGATGGCATCAGCCCCCTGGATCTCCTCGCAGGTCTTGACGCAAATGCCGCAGAGCACGCATCTGTTGGGGTCAAAGTCGAAGAAGGGATTGGACGTGTCGCGTGGTAAATCCTCAGTGGGCCATCTCAGCCTTTCGAGACGTTTGCGGTCTATGCGCAGCCGTCCCATAATCCGTTGTAGCTCACACTGCCCGCTGCTGGGGCAACCCCGGCAGGTGGTATGGTGGTCGGCGACCATCATCTCCAGTATGGAGCGGCGCGCCCGCTCAATCATCTGGCTATTGGTCGTAACAACCATACCTGGTGCTACCGTCAGTCGGCAGGAGGGCAAAAGCTCGCCATCGCCGGTGTCAACCAGGCACAGCCGACAGGCACTATGTGACTCGAAGTCCGGGTGGTAGCACAGGTGCGGGATGTAGATGCCATTCTCAAGCGCTGCCTCAAGGACAGTGATGCCCCGCTCGGCAACCACGTTTCGACCGTCAATTGTCAGTGTAACTGTTTCCATCAGACCCCAACACGAAGCTATCAGCAATCAGCTTTCAGCTATCAGCTTATTGATTATTTACAATACACAAACCGAAGGCTGACTGCTGATAGCTACAAACCCTACAGGTATGCCCGGCAGGCGCCGGCCGGACATCGCTTCTCGTAAATATGGGCTTCATACTCGGAGCGGAAGTGGCGGATAGTGGTCAGCACGGGATTGGGCGCCGTCTGGCCCAGGGCACAGATGGAGGTCTGCGCCATTGCCTCGCCCAGCTCCAAAAGCACTTCGATGTCACCCGGCTTGCCTTTCCTCTGCGTAATATCATCCAGAATGGCAAACATCTGCTGCGTGCCCACACGGCAAGGGGTGCACTGCCCGCAGGACTCGCGGCGCGAGAAATCGAGGAAATAGCGGGCCACATCAACCATGCACGTGTCCTCATCCATGATTACCATGCCGCCCGACCCCATCATGGAGCCGGCAGCCTTGAGGGAATCAAAGTCCACGGGCATGTTGAGCATGGAGGCTGGCAGGCAGCCACCGGAAGGCCCGCCCGTTTGTACCGCCTTGAAAGCCCGCCCGTCAGGAATCCCCCCGCCGATGTCATAGATAACCTCACGTAGCCGGGTGCCCATAGGCACCTCGATGAGGCCGCTATTGACAATTTTGCCCGTAAGGGAGAAGATAGCCGTGCCCTTGCTCTGCGCATTGCCCAGGCGAGCAAACCAATCGGCGCCGTGGGCGATAATGAGCGGGACGTTGCCAAAGGTCTTCACGTTGTTGAGCAGGGTAGGCTTACCCCACAGGCCGACCTCGGACGTGCGCGGCCGGGGCAGTGCCTTAGGCATACCACGTTTGCCTTCGATGGAGAGCACCAGGGCTGTTGACTCGCCACAGACGAAAGCCCCGGCGCCCTGGAAGATTTCGATATCGAAATCAAAGCCGCTGCCCAGGATGCCTTTGCCCAGATAGCCCTTTTCCCGCATCTGCGTCACGGCAACCCCAAGGCGCCTCACAGCCAGTGGGTACTCGGCGCGAACATAGACGAAGCCTTTGTGAGCACCTACCGCGTAGGCGGCGATGGTCATGCCTTCCAGAACGGAGTGGGGGTCGCCCTCCAAAAGCGAGCGGTCCTGAAAAGCACCGGGGTCGCCCTCGTCGGCATTGCAGATGACGAACTTCGGCTCGCCTGGGGCTTTCCGGCAGCTCTCCCACTTGCGCCCTGCCGGGAAACCGGCGCCGCCCAGCCCGCGCAGCCCGGAGCGTTTGACCTCGGCGATAACCTCCTCCGGCGCCATCTCAAACAGGGCACGGTGCAGTGCCCGGTAGCCGCCAGCGGCTATGTATTCCTCGATATTCTCCGGGTCAATATGCCCGCAGTTGCGCAGGACACGGCGCTCCTGCTGGTAGTAGAAGGGAATATCCGCCCAGTGGGCTGTCGCCCGCGCCGTCACCATGTCGCGATAGTAGAGGCGCTCGGCAGGCTTGCCGCCAGGCAAAAGCGATTGGACAAAATCGGGGACGTCTTCCGGTGTGACCCTGCAATGGAAGGTGCCATCAGGCCTGGTGATAACGAGCGGTCCGCGCTGGCAGAAGCCCTGGCAACCAGTCTGCTTGACGTGAATACTGTCACCGAGGTTGAGTCGAACCACTTCGGCCTGCAACGCGGCGTAGAGCCGGTCGGCGCCATTGGAGATACAGCCAGTCCCCTGGCAAACTGTCACTGTGCACTGCCCGTCCGCCATGCTATGCTCCATTGTTCAAGTCGGGCAGTAGCTCCCGCACCTTCTTCAGCGTCACCTCGCCGTGGACTTCCTCATTCACACGCAGGCAGGGTGCCAGTGCACAGCAGCCGATACAGGCCACAGTCTCCAGGGTATATTCCAGGTCAGGTGTTGTCTCCGATTCCTTGACGCCAAGGAGACGCCCGGCCTCCTCTATGACCTGCGGGGCACCGCGAATGTGACAGGCCGTGCCGCGGCAGACGGAAATCCGCTTCCGACCCAGTGGCGTCAGGCGGAAATGAGAGTAGAAAGAGGCCACAGAGTAGAGTTGGCTTTCCGGAATGCCAATGAACTTGGCCACCTGCCGCATGGCTTCTTCCGGTAGATAGTTGAAGGTGTCCTGCACTTCTCGCAGAATGGACAGTAGCTCGCTTCTGTTGCCCCGGTATGATGCTAAGATTTTCGCTAGCTCGTCAGCCACAACAAACCCCGATAACATGCTTATTCTATCATTCCCGCCACGTATCTCGCAACAGCCGGCGAGGCGGTGAGGCCGGGAGACTCAATACCGATGAGGTTGATAAGGCCGGGCAGACCGCGCTTGTCCTCATGAGCGATGACGAAGTCACGGAAACCGTCGCCCGGTCCCTGGAGCTTGGACCGGATACCGGCGAAATCGGGGGCCAGCCATTCCCGTTCAATAGCGGGCAGAAATCTCTTGACCGCCTGGTAGAAGGCTTCTTTATGAGTATCGTCCACCTTATAGTCTATGTTATCTATGTAATAGGCATTGGGGCCGAGCCGCAGCTTCCCTTCGATATCACGGGTGATGTGAATGCCCAGCCCTGATTCCTCCGGGACCGGATAAACAAGCCGGCTGACCAGATCGCGCTGCGGCGGGCTGAGGCTGAAATATTCCCCTTTGCAGTAGTGAAGCCTGTAGCCTGCTTCCGAGGTGTCAATGCCAGCGAGTTGGGCTATCTGGTCTGAGTTCAGGCTAGCACAGTTTATGACTATTCTGGCAAGAACAGACTGGATACCCTCTCTATCCCTGACGCCCAGGCGGTATTTTGTGCCGGTCTTTTCCAGGCCAATCACCTCCGCGTTGAAGACGAACTCAGCACCACTTCGTTTTGCCTGGCTGTGAAAGAAGCTCATCAGGGCATGGACGTCAAGGATGCCGGTGGAAGGGGAGAGCAAGCCACCGATACCTTCTACCTCCGGCTCAAGCTGTCTTAGCTCTTTTCGGGAGAGAAAACGCAAATCGTCAACACCATTCTCTCTGCCCTGCTCGCAGAGCCTTTCCAGCTTCCCGAATTCATCTTCGTCCACGGCCACAATGATTTTGCCTAGCTTACGATGGCTGATGCCGTGGCGCGCACAAAGCTCATAGAGTAGCTCTCTGCCTTCGACGCAGAGCTTTGCCTTCAGCGAGCCGGGGGGATTGTAGATACCGGCGTGGATGACCTCGCTGTTCCGACTGCTCGTCTCCAGGCCGAAGGTGCGGTTTCTCTCGAAGACATAGACGCCCCTGTGCTTCTGTGCCATTTCCGCCGCTACGGCCAGGCCAATGACCCCGGCACCGATGATGGCAATATTGAGTTCTGAGGAGTGCATGTTATCACCCCGAAAATACAACCGCTGTCCATTCCGGCCTCGTGTCGAAGCACGGGTAACACCTTGAACAGTCCACCGTGAACGGGGTAAACTCCAACCGGAATCCAGGACGGTCTGGTATCTGGATGCCGGCTGAATCTACCACCGCATGGCGATACGAGGCGAGAAAGAAAAAGTTGTTTTCAGGAAGAAAGTCACGGATATCTATTTAAGCTGCTGCGTAATCGGCAGCTCCACGATAAAGGTAGCCCCTTTGCCCGGCTCACTTTCAGCGTAGATTCGGCCACCATGCCTGGTTATTATGCCATAGCAAATGCTAAGTCCCAGCCCGGTGCCCTTGCCGACCTCTTTTGTCGTAAAGAAGGGGGTGAACAGACGCTTCATATGCTCCTTCGGAATACCGGGACCGTCATCGGTAAAGGTAACCCTCACCGTTCTGCCAGACTTCTCCGTCAATATGGTCAGGGTGCCACGCTTATGTGCCTTTAGCATAAAGTGCTCGGCGTTGATAACCAGGTTGAAAAATACCTGTTGCAGCTGTGACGGGTCGGCCATGATTTCCGGCAGACCCGGGGCAAGCTGCGCATTGACTTGGATGTTGTTTACTTTCTGCTCATAGGCACGCAAGGCGAGCACTCTCTCGATAACGCTGTTTACGTTTGTCAGCTGTTTGATAGGTGCCTGCTGGCGGGCAAAGCTGAGCAGGTTTTTCACTATTCTCCCTGTGCGCTGGGCCTCGTCATGGACCACTTGCAGGTCACTCTTGATATCCGGTGAGACGTCTTTTTCCAGCAATAGCTGGGAAAACCCGATAACGCTAGTCAACGGGTTATTAATCTCATGAGCAACGCCCGAGACTAGCTCACCGATGGAGGCCAGCCGGTCTGAGGTGACCAGTGCCGCTTGCTGCCGCTTAATAGTCCGCCAGCCTCGCCACACAATGCCTACCAGCGCACCGTAAAGCAGCAAGAACCCAGCACTGATTGATAACGAAGCCCATCTGTGCAGCTTGGCGATGAGCTGTCCTGTTGGCTCGTAGTACTGGTAAATCTCAAAGACTCCCTTAGCCTCGCTGATGTCTGCGAAAACGATGGGAGTATATACGGACATCAGGACCCCGAGAGACGCTTCCGTTTCAGTCTCTTCACTCTCCGGTTTTTCTATCTCAGCAATAGTTTCGCCGTTCAATGCCCGCAACATCCGCTCGTTTGTAGGGAATTTCTTCCCTACCGCTTCACGGCTATCAGAATAGATTATCGTTCCGTCTTTGGCCCACACCTTTACCCGGGCTGTGTTTCCGCTAAGTATAGATGTCTTCACAAATGCGTCAAAACGGTCATACCGATCCCCAGTCATCGGGGTTTCAAGGTCTGCCAGTGTGATTCTGGCAACGAGGTGGTTCGATGCCATAGCTACTGCCTCGCTGGCTAGGGCGGCTTCGGCATGCGAGCGGACAGCAGAAGCGATGGAAGCGTTAAGAACAAACGCTATTATGACCAGGGCTACAAAGCTTACGATGGAAAACTGCAGGAATAGGTTTTCTCTTACTTGGTTCATTTAGGCTCTCCAATGCTCCTAATATGCATCAAGCGACAGTCAATGTCAATAGCTGCCGAGCAATGGTTCTTATGCATTTGGGTGTGGTTTGTCGTTGGAACTCGCAAAGTAAGTGATTTTGAATGCAAATCCACGGATTAAGGAGCAATCGTGACCATGGAGTCACGCGCGAGTCAGGCTCCTACACAAAACGTTTGCCCTAAACGCTTTGTGAGCTACTCTACCCCCGTTGAAATAGCAAGTGCGAAGCAGGGACGGAAGCCCGTCCCTGCTTCGCACTGCGCGCTTAACGTCCTGCTAGATATTCGACTACAGCCGCCCGGCCAGCCAGAAGCGGCTCTTTGTCCGCATCACATGGTCACGACTCCAGGTCATACATACCAGGCGGCAGATGCCGCAGCCGTGGCACTTGTCAGAGTCCACCTTGATCTCGTCTTCCGTGACTATCAGTGCTCCGGAAGGGCAAGCTACCGCGCAGAAGGGGTCCGCGCAGTGTTTGATACAAACTGTCTTCAGCATCTCTATCTCCTCTAGCCCAGAATCTTCTCCGCGGCTGCCATGTCCGCCTCCATGACGTAGGGGATACCGGAGACGTCCGCCGCTTCACGGGTCAATGACATCAGGTCGCTTCTTTCCAGATATTGCAGGGCGAACTTGCGCTCGCCGGCCATCATCTGCCGCAGGCCGGTGGCGAGCCTGTCATAGTAAGTATAGATGCCGATAGCTGCCGGTGGAATCCGGGTGAAGTCCTCGCCGAACTTCTCCTTCAGCTGGGCCGCGCCCGCGAAGGTGCGCAGCAGGGCTTCCTGGTATTCCTTGCTACCCCCGTCACCGAAGCTCTCCGCCATGAGCTGGCCATGCGTCTTGCCGACCATAGCTGCCGTCAGGGTAGCCCGGCCCATACAGATAGCCTTCACGTATGGTGCACCCAGGGCTAAAGCCTTGAAGACGTGGTCCTCGAGGGAGACACCACCGGCAATAGCACAGCTAGGCACATATTCGCCCTTTTCGTCCAGGCGCTTGAGGAATTTATAAAGCATACTCTCCAGGTATACGGTGGGAATACCCCACTCGTTCATCATCCGCCAGGGGCTCATCCCTGTGCCACCGCCAGCACCATCAACCGTCAGCAGGTCAATCTTGGCCTCCGAAGCATACTTTACGGCGCGGGCCAGGTCAGACGCTTTATAGGCACCGGTCTTGAGCGTGACATACTTGGCGCCGATTTTCCGGAACCGCTCGACTTCCTTGAGGAAGGACTCCTCGTCCACCATGCCCAGGCGGGAGTGCCGCTCGAACTCCGTTATGCCGCCGAGCTTATGGGACTCCTGCACAAAGGGGTTCTCCGGGTCCGGGATGACAATATAGCCCCGCTGTTTGAGCTGGAGTGCCCGCTGCAGCGTGGGCAGCTTAACTTCACCACCGATGTCCTTGGCGCCCTGCCCCCACTTTATCTCGATGCCCTCCACGCCCAGGGATTGCACGGCATACTCCGGCACACCGAGGCGGGTATCCTCTACATTGGCCTGGACCAGCATGGCGCCATACCCGTTATACCAATCCTTGTATGTCTTCACCCGCCGGGCGAGCTCCGGGGAGTCCACTATCTTGCCATTCTTGATGGTAGCTTCAGGGTCCATGCCGCAGACGTTCTCGCCGCAGACAAGCACGGCGCCGCACATGGCCACGGCCACCGCCGTGCCCTCCCAGTTCACCCGGGCTATCTCCGTCGAGCCGAGGGCCCCGGTGAAGAAGGGCACCTTCATCTTTATCTTGTTTTTCTCACCACCGATTTCCACGGACAGGTCAACGGCATGAAAGACTGCTTTGTCCGGGTCGGCAGCCACGCCTACGGCCCCAACACAGGTGCCCTGGATATTGAAGTGGGAGAAATCAACCGGGTAGTCCTTCTCCGAGCCGGCTATCACCTTGCCAAAGGGCTTGGGATAGATGACCTCCCTCCCCCGCAGTGCTGACCGCCCCACCTCGCAGTAGCCCGGGCAGCCGTCAACACAGGTAACGCATATCCCTGAGATGGGTGCCGGCGCCACCCGCGTTGTTGTTACCGTGGCGGCACTATAGTTCGGCTTGCTTAATGTCATCAGAAACCTCCTTTGTTCTTACTATTTCAGCAGCCTACCTTTTGACTGGAATGCCTCTTTCTTTCAGGTATCTCTTCACATCCGGTATGGCTATCTCGCCAAAGTGAAAAACAGAAGCCGCCAGGACGGCCGATGCCTTCCCGATGATTACCGCGTCATAGAAATGCTCCAGCTTGCCGGCGCCACCGGAAGCCGTCACCGGTATGCTGACGACCCGCGCCGCCTCCCGCGTCATCTCCAGGTCATAGCCCTCTTTGGTGCCGTCAGCATCTTTGCTGGTAAGCAGGATCTCGCCGGCACCCAGGTCTTCCACCCGCTTGGCCCATTCCGAAATATGCATGCCCGTCGGCTCCGTGCCGCTCTTGATGACCACCTCAAGGTGCGGGGCATTGCTGGACAGGGGGTTCTTACGTCCGTCTATGGCCACCACAATCTTTTCGCTGCCGAACTCTCGGGCGGCCTCTTGGATGAGACCCGGGTTCTTTACGGCGGCAGTGTTTATGGAGACCTTGTCCACGCCGAGGTCTATCAGGGCGTCCATGTCCTGGATGCTGGCAATGCCACCGCCCACGGTGAAGGGGACACTGACGACTTCCGCGACTCGGCGGACCCATTCCAACCTCGTCTTACGATTCTCGACCGTGGCGAAGATGTCCAGGAAGGCCAGCTCATCGGCACCCGCGCGGCAGTAGGCTTCCGCCGCCTCTACCGGGTCACGGGCATCCCTCAGGTTGACGAACTTCACGCCTTTCACTACCCGTCCCTCCCTTATGTCCAGGCAGGGTATGACCTTTACCTCTTTCATCTCTATAGCTCCCCGAATTTTGTTAGCTTCCCATAGTCCATGACCGCTGTCATCGCATGGCTTTCCGCTTCCAGCCCGGTTTCGCCGGCGGCGGCCACCGGGTTTAGACCGCTACCCAGCACAAGGCCAATCCGGTCAAGCTCCACAGGTATTTCACAGACCGGCTCGCTGGTATTGCCCATCACCAACACACCGCCTATGCCGGCTATCTTCAGCCTGGCGATTACCTCCTCCGCCAGCGTCCGGCAGGCTGCCGGTATCTCCCGGTAATTAGCCAGGATATTGCCTTCCCCCTGTTCCACCACATCCATCACCGAGGTCATCCGTGACCGGATAAAAACCTCCGATGGGTCCAGGGATGACCCGGCATAGTGGATAAGCTCCACGAAACGCAACGGTTTCCCCTCGCTTATTTGCAGAATGCCGCCAAATTTCGAGTCCACCGGCACACCGGCCTTAAGCAAAACCCCGTTTATCAACACACTACAGACAGTTACCAGGCCAATCCGTCCGCGGGGCACAATATAGTCCCCGATAAGCTCACCCTCACGGACAACACCCACCAGGTCACTTACGCAGAGACCGGCTTCAAAGACCGGTCTCATTTCCCGCACAGCCCTGCCGAAACGTTCCTTGGGAAAGAAGGCAACGTTTACCGGGACATTGCCGGAGCGTTTCTCCCAGTCAAAGGTAGTGCGAAAAGCCAGCAACTCAATTCTGGAGATAGCGAGGCCAACCTTCTCCCGGACCAGAGCATTCCCCAGTTCCTCTACGCCGCGCTCGGTAATCTGCCGACCATCTTTTCCTACTAATTGGGTCAGGCCACGCGCGTCAAGCAGCTTCAGGTGGTAACGGACTGCCCTCTCGCCGAGAGCTATGCCATGCTCCTTCAGGCGGCGGGCGATGAGCCGTGCCCCTATAGCTTCCGGCGAATCGCTCAGAATCTTAAGAATGGCGAAGGTCTTTCGCCGGACATCCTGCGTCTGAAAAGCCATTCTGTCTTCCGGGTGGCAGTAGGAAACCGTTTGCCGCCTGCCTTATGGTAGAGCAATTCCCGGAGACTGTCAAAGGGAACTAGCAGCAAGAAGAAACACTCAAGGCGATTGGAGGACAATCACACCCATATTTTCGCTGTATTGCTCTCAATCTCTTTCGACAGAGCGGAGAAAGACATACAGCTATGATTGACGAGCGGCCACTATTTTCACGAAATATTCGTGGAACCTGAGGTCACCGGTCAGCTCAGGGTGGAAGGCAGTTGCCAGTAGGTTGCCCTGGCGGGCAGCCACCGGTGTGCCATCGGGCAGCCGGGTCAGAACGTCCACCCCAGGCCCGACCTCCTTGATGAGAGGCGCCCGAATGAAAACCGCTTTGAAAGGCGGCTCGCCGAGGGCAGGCACAGCCAGCTCCGCCTCAAAGCTGTCCACCTGGCGGCCAAAGGCATTGCGGCTGACCTCCATGTCCATGGCTGCCAGGGTCTTCATATCATTGGTCAAGCTAGACACCCTCTTGGCCAGGCAAATCATGCCGGCGCAGGTGCCCAGCACCGGGAAACCACTCCGGATCTGCTCCTGGAGGGCCGGGACAAAGCTGTAGCTCTGCATCAGGTTCAGCATGGTGGTGCTTTCCCCGCCGGGAATAATCAGGCCGTCCATTTCCGCCAGCTCCGCCGGCAGCCTGATCTCCCGTGCCTCGATATTAAGCCTTCGCAGCACAGCTACATGCTCAATGAAAGCGCCCTGTAATGCCAAAACACCGATTTTCATCGCTAGTCACTCAAGAATATAGAGCGGACTACCTCCATTTTAGCAAAAAAGCGCGATTTGATGCCAGAAAAAGGCAGGGCAGCCTTCCAGTGAAGGCTGCCCTGCCTTTCTAATATTACTAACAGCTACCTAGCTCTTGCCGATTCGGAACATCTTGGTGCCGCAAGTAGGACAAACGCCCTGGGTAGCCGGCTTGCCATTCTTCATGGTGATGGCTTTGGCGTTATTCATTTCCCTCTTGGTCCGGCACTTCATACAATAGCCCTGCATTCACACCTCCTTTTTCTTTAGTTTGACTATCAAGATAAGCTATTCTGGGACGAATGTCAATAGGGTAAACGCAAATTCATGGCCAATTTCTCAAATTTGTGATATGGCAAGCTCAAAAACATCGGTGGTCCGGCAGTAAAGGGCGATGTCCATGTGTCCCACCGCCCGGACCGGATCAATCTTCCTGTCCATCCAGATATTGTCCTTCAGCAGGTCCTCTCTGGACATATTTGCCGTCTCGAACTTCCTGCTCTATCTCCCCCTGAACTCCCCAGCTTCACTGACGTTCTATCATACTCCAATTACACCTATTCCACAATAGGGACCTCTGGGAACCTCGGTCGACCCGAGGTCGCCCGACTACTGGCTATTCCTTGCCGCAGACGCTATAATAGGTGTCAACGTGGTCTCATTGCGAAAGGCAGGTGAAAAGTGCCCAGTAGTGAGCGATTGATGATATTCATTGACGGCAGCAACGTGTACCATTCGCTGAAGAAGCACTTCGGCCGGACCAGCCTCGATTTCGGGAAGTTCTGCCTGAAGCTGCTGGGACGGCGCCGCCTGGTGCGAATCTACTATTACAATGCCATCGTCGGCCGAAAGGAAGAGCCGCAGCGCTTCAAGGATCAGCAGGCCTTCTTCAATGGCCTCACCAAAATCCCCTATTTTGAGCTGCGGCTGGGCCGCCTGGTCTATAATAACTGGCCTAACTCGCCGCCCTATGAGAAGGGTGTTGACATCTCACTGGCGACAGACATGCTGGTGCACGGCTTTCGCGACAACTATGACACTGTCATTCTGGTGGCCGGCGACAATGACTACGTCGGTGCCTTGCAGGCGGTGAAGGATAGCGGCAAGCACGTGGAGGTTGCCCTGTTTGGTAAGGAGCAGACCTCGCGGCAGCTGCGGATAGTAGCCGACAAGGTCATCACCATTAACGCCCGTTTTCTCCACGATTGCTGGAAGCAAAGCAATTAGTCTGGAGACTATCCCGAAACGTCATCCTCTGTGGCCAGCGAAAGCTAAAGCACCAGATTCATAGCTTGTCATCCTCAATACCAATCGAATTGCCATTTTCCAGAGCACATTCGCTCGCTTAGTATGAGCCCCGCGGCGAAGAATCTCAGAGATTATTAATGGTCTCATAATAGTTTAGACTCAGAAGGTTGAAAAAGTCGAAATCCGAATCTTGTCCTGAGCTTGTCTAAGGAATCGAAGCACGAAACAAATTCCAATTACCAAAATAAGAATGAAAAACCTTTATTTTGAACGTTAGTGCCTTGAATTTGTTCAGGCCTGCCCCATTCGCCTTGCTCAGGGCAAGCTCTGAGCGAAGCCGAAGGGATTTCGGATTTCGTGCTTCGGATTTACTATGATGCATAGGCAATCACTTGAGACGCTTCAAATAATAGTTCTACCTATTGTTACCCTATCTCCACTTGGAATATCAATAGGCAAGACTTCCCGCTATCCAAACCAGGCTCTCTTGAAAAGCCTTTTTGGACAGCAATGTGGATGGTCACCTTTTCAGGATGGTGACCACTGAGTTAGGCCCGGCACCCATGCTGTGGGCCAGGCCGACCCTGGCACCGGCGACTTGCCTCGGTCCGGCCTCGCCCCTTAGCTGGGTGACAACTTCGATTATCTGCGCCAGGGCGGTGGCACCCATCGGGTGGCCACGCCCCATCAGGCCGCCGTCGGTGTTCACCGGAAGTCTGCTGCCGATATCGAATACCCCTTCCCTCAGTAGACGCGGGGCCTGCCCAGGACGGCAGAAGCCAAGCTTCTCTATGTCCCACAGCTCGCCGGGTGACATGGCGTCATATACCTGGATTACGTCCATGTCCTCATGCCCATACCCGGATAGCTCCCAGGCCTGCCGGACGGAAAGCTCTACCATGCCCACCGCCGGGGGGAACTTGATGCTGCCCCCCGCTGTCTCATGCTCGCCATATACCCCGGAAGCTAGCACCGAAGCGGCCACAGTTACGGCCCTATCTTTGTTTTTGAGCTTGTCCCGGCTACATAGAATGGCGGCGGCCGCGCCATCAGCCAGGGGGCAGCAGTGCAGCAGACGGAGCGGTTTGGCAATCATGCGAGAGCTCATCACCTCTTCCAGAGTGACTTCTTGCTGAAACCTGGCGTTCGGGTTCATGGTCGCATTCCGGCGGTTTTTGACGGTGACCAAGGAAAAGTCCTCTATGGTCGCGCCGTAGTCCTCCATATACCGCACGACCCCTTTGGCATAGTTGGCTGGCTGGACATTATAGCCCAGTAGTCTCTCCCAGGGCCGGAAGGCGGTGCTGGGGATAAATCCCTTATGTTGCTGCTTCTCGAAGCCCACAGCGAGCACGATATCGTAAAGCTCTGTGGCAATCTGCTGATAGGCTAGCCGGAAGGCTGATGAGCCACTGGAGCAAGCATTTTCCACGTTGACAATTGGTATGCCGGTCTTGCCGATTTCGGCGAGTGCCTGGTGCCCTGAGCCTACCCCCTGGTAGCAGCTGCC
Organism: Chloroflexota bacterium; assembly: GCA_016210585.1. Classification (GTDB taxonomy): domain Bacteria; phylum Chloroflexota; class Dehalococcoidia; order Dehalococcoidales; family JAFGLR01; genus JACQTX01. The sequence continues at coordinate 9,268 of JACQTX010000044.1, read as the reverse complement.
GCAGAAGGCGGCCTGTATGTCTCTGAACTCCATGCCGGCATCCTTGAGGGCCAAAAGAACGGCCTCACTGCCCAGGTCATACCACTCCTGCTCCGGATAGACACCCCACCTGGTAATGCCGATGCCCGCCACCACTACCTCCCGCAGTGCCTTCAGTTCACCTAGCGATTTCACCGGCAGCCTCCTTCTTCCTGGCGGATTGGACTGTCCGGAACTTGAAGCCTATCAACTCATTACCCTCGCTATCTCCCCAGACCTTCCCGATAACCAGTTCTACATCCATACCCACTTTAAGCGCGTCCAGGTCATCAGCTACCAGCGGGCTTTCCACGTAGACCCCTTCCGGCAGCCTGACCAGCCCGAAGGCATAGGGCACCGGCCCGTGATAATAGCCGCCACCGGGTGGCTGCGTGACCACGGTGAAGGTGAAGATTTTCCCTTGCCGGCTGAGCTTAATCTCCTCCAGGCCGTCGTGCTGGCAGTGAGTGCAGCGCCCTTTGGGCTTCCGGGGAAAGAACACCTCACCGCAGGCCGGGCACCGGCTGCCGATGAGGTGCGGCTTCTCACCGGGCGCGGAAGGGGTCGTCCATGCCCCTGGCAGCACCGGGAACTGTTTCTTCTCAGCAGTAACCATTTTCTATCCTTACGAAAGTGTTTTCCTGAACACAGTGCGCCTAGTCCATCCTCTTTTTCTCCAGGCCTTTGATGCGCTCATCAGCCCAGCGGAGGGAAAGCGATTTGGTCACATACCGGGGCAACGTCTCAGCCGCTTCATTTGTGATGAAGGATACACCGGTCTTCTCACGCAGCTCGTCGCCTATTCGTGCCAGCAAGGCGCGCCGGGCCTCGGGGCTGGCGTCGGGCTTGAACTCGACGGCTACCTCAATCTTCTCTTTTGCCTCGTCGGAGATATAGACTCTACCCTTGTATTCAGCTATCTCCGGCTTGCCCAGCACCACCTCATCCACCGCCTGGGGCCAGATGTTCATGCCCCTCACCTTCATCATATCATCGTAGCGGGCGATGGTGCCCGCCTCCAGCAGGGGAAAGGGCCGTCCGCAATCGCAGGCTTCCGGCGGGAAATAGCGCACCTTATCGCCCATACGGAAGCGGAGGAACGGGGAAGCCCTCTTGAAGAGTGGGGTCACCACCAGCTCGCCGACCTCGCCCGGCTCCACCGGCCCACCAGTCTCCGGGTCAATTACTTCGTGGAGTGCCACATGCTCAAAGAGGTGGTAATATCCTCGCCGACCCTCCGTGACAGCGCCCTTCTCACAGGTGCTGCCTACCGAGTATTGCGTGGCCCCATAATAGTCGTAAATTTTGGCCTGCCATTTCTCCTGCATCCGGGGCACGAACGAAGCGGGATAGGCTTGCCCGGCCATCAGTATCCGCCTGACCGAGAGGTCACGGCCCGGGTCCAGGCCCATCTCTTCCGCCTGGTTGGTCAGGGCTTGTAGGTAGGCAGCACTGGCATTGATACCGCTTATTTTGAACCTCTGCATTAGCTCAAGCTTGGCCTTTGTGTCATACATGCCCAGGTTGAATATGTCACAGCCCAGCCGCAGCAGGCCGGCATACCGCAGCGTGCCACCAATAGGCATGCCTAGCGGCAGCGGGTTCATCACCTTATCGCCCCGCTTCCAGCCGCACCAGGTGTAGAGCATGGCTATAGCTTCAGAGGCATAGAAGTGATAGTCCTCCTCGGTCATGGCGTGGACCTCCTGTCCCCGGCCGGAGGTGCCGCTGGTCAAATAGGTAAGAAACACCTCATTTTCGGCGACGGCCAGCCGTGTTCCGTAGGGAGGGCTTATTTGCTGGTCAGCGATGAAGTCCTGCTTGGTGGTGAAAGGCACTTTACGGGTGAAGTCTTCTCTGGTCTTGATGTCCACCGGGGTTAAGCCAGTCTGAGCGAACTGCCGTCGGCAGAGGTCGCTTTTCCGATAGGTGTACTCTATCTGCTCCTTGAGCTTCTGCCACTGGCATGCCAGGAAGTCGCTCCTCGGCATGGTCTCCAGCTCACGATGATAGTACCTCTTCTCCATAGTGCCGCTTTCTCTGTTACACAGCATCCTACCCTGCACACTTGGCTCTGCGAGATTACCACTCCCCGGGTGGTGGCCTTTTGCCTTTTATCTCGACCAGCTCGATACGCAGCCCACAGGCGTCCTTCGGGTGTATAACGCACTCCGTTATGCTTTCGAAGCCAATACCGCCAAACCCCTTCGGTGTCATATCCAGCTTGTCAGTGACTGTTATGCCCTTGGCCCGCAGCTCGGCGATGGCTGCATCTATATCCTCGACCTCCAGTGAGACCGTCCGGTACCTGGGCGCCATCCTTTTTACCGACCGACCCATGGGCAGCTCATCACTGGTTGATTGCAGCAGCTCCAGGCGGTAAGGCGCCTCCGTCCCCAGCCATGCTCCCTTGGCGCGGAACCCGAAGTACTTCCCGTGAGGCATCTCCGGGCTGATTTTCGCCCCCAGAACGTCCCGGAAGAACTTCTCCGCCTCCTCCAGGCTCACCACGGCCGCATTGTCACATAGCAAGCGTTTTATTTTCATTCTTCTACCCCCTTTTTCATTGATAATTGTGTCCGAGATTGGCAGATGATTTTCCGCACTGATCTATCCGCCCTTCATGAGCTGCGGCAGGATTGTTACCAGCGATGGGAAGAAGAGTAACAGTGCTAGTAATGTCCCTATCAATAGACAGACTGGGATACCAGCCCGGTAAATGTCTCCCATGGTCGCGTCAGGGACTACACCTTTCAAGGTAAACAGCAGCAATCCGAATGGTGGAGAAACGCCTGCCATCTCCAGATTTACCAACATGAGGATGCCATACCATATCGGGTCAAGACCGAGGGTATGAATTGCCGGAAAAAAGATGGGGATAAATATCATCATCATGGAAAGGGTATCCATGAACATTCCCGCTACAATCATGACCACCTGTGTGGCGGCAACGATAAGAATAGGTGCAATGGGCAGGCTCACCGCCAGCTTGGCCAGTTCCCTGGTGGCGCCGGTAAACGCAAGTACCTGGCTAAAGGCGGTGGCCGACATAATAATGGTGAAGACCATGACGTTCACCTTGGCTGTTTCCATGAGTGCCTTTTTGATTCCCTGCCAGGTTAGCCGGCGGTACGCTGCGGCCAAAACAACCGTACCGACAGCGCCCAGCGCTGCCGCTTCGGTTGGCGTGGCCACTCCCACAAAGATGACGCCCAGCACTAGGAAGATAATGATGCCCAGTGGTAAGATAAGCACCACAGCTTTCATCCTATCACGCCAGGTGACTCGCGGCGGGGCGAAGTCAGGTGCTAAATGTGGTTGGAGCTTGCCCCGCACCAGAATATACGTAGCATAGAGTGCGGCTAACATGAACCCTGGTATGAAACTGGCCACCAGGAGCTTGCCAAGCGACTGCTGTGCCAGAGCCGCTAAAATGACAGTCAGAACGCTGGGCGGAATCAGAGTCGCCAGTCCCCCCGCGGCCAGAATGGGGGCATAAATCATCGGCTTTTGATAGCCGCGCCTCTTCATTTCAGGGACGAGGGTCGAGCCAAAAACAGCTACGCCACTGAGAGATGAGCCGCTCATCATGGCGAAAATGGTCCCGGCAGCGATGCCGACCAGGCTGAGGCTGCCATGGATTCGCCCAATCCATTTGGCCACACTATCCACCATCATCTTGGCCAAGCCGCTCTGGAATATTATCTCACCCATGAAAATGAACAGCGGCGCCGGCACCCACGCAAAGCTGGTGACACTGGCGAAGGCACTAGGTACCAAAAGGCTGAGATTCTGCACGCCTCCCATGAAGACAACAAATCCAATGATATTAAAGGTCAGAAAGGCAAAAGCCACCGGAAGCCCGGAGAGAAAGAACGAAATAAGTATCCCCCCGATAACGAGCAGGCTAACCCACCATTCCCACTGCATAGGTTTAGACTATTCCCATCCTAAGATAACCACTCGTTAGCCTACCCCATCCGGGAGCTTCTCAGCCAGCTCTTTCTCGGGCTGTTCCCTTGCGAAGCGCCAGGCTCTTCGAGAAAACTGGATGACAAGAAGCAACATACCGAAGGACATCACTGCCCAGCTCGGCCACTTAGGTAAGATAAGTGACTTCCAGATGAACTCTTTGCCGACAAAAGCTGTCCAAGTCTGCGTCACACTCTGCCAGAAGAATAACGCGCAGCCAACGGCGGCTATCGCGGAAGTGACTGCGTTCATCACGTGCTGCACCCGTCTTGGCAAAATGACCAGCAGGATATCAACCTTAACGTGTGCTTCCCCTGCCAGTACCCACGCCGAGCCCAGGAAGAGTATAAATAGAAGGGAGTATTCAGTGGCATCAACCGACCACTGGCTGGGGTGGTTGAACACGTACCGCATAATGACCTCATAGGTCACGCCAAGCACAAGATAGGCGATAAGGCCGCCTAATATGACAGACAGGTATCTCAGCAGACGGTCAAAACCGCGCCCGAACATTACGCTCTCCCTAACAAAACGCCTGACATCATTGCCCTGAGGGTATCATCAAGAACAGGCTATATCATACTATTGGCTCTTTCCGCGAGTCAGACAGCAGTTCGCCGTCATTTAATATCCGCAAGTACCGGACCGCGGTCGCGCACGAGCTCGCGGCAGCGGCAATTCAGCCCACCACCTAAACCTATCTTCACCCGGCTGGTTATGGAGGGGCACTCGATCACCTCAACCCCTGCTCTTCTGACCCTACGGATGCTCTCCTTGGCTTCGGCGTGCATGATTACCTTGCCCGGCTCAAGGCATATCAGACACCCCGGGTTGAAGTCCCTTTGCTCGTCGGCAGGTATCTCAATAAGCTCAAAACCTCGTTCCCTCATCCACATGATAGTCGGCCAGCTGAGGAGCGGTGGGTAAAGTAACATCTTGCCGATATCAACGGGGTTCATAAACAGGGACATGTGGTAGCTGCCCCCCATAGGCCATTCGCAGGACTCTACCCATCCCCCGTGCTGGACTATATGTACCGTGGTGATGCCCGCTCTTTCCAGTACAGGTATGACCTGATTGATACCCTCCATGTTTGCCGCCGGTCCGAGCGCCAGGAACATGCAATCATCGGCAATGTTCATAAACGCACCCGGTTCACACACGCCTTTCCCAGAGATGGTGAGGAGAATCGGACATCCCATCCTGGCGAGCCATTCGGATAGCAGCCTCTCCTTGCCTCTGCCCGTCGGACGTATGCCAAAACGTCCGACAATAGCCCCACCCCAGATTACCCAGCAATCAATTGACGTCAGTACGCCAATGGGACCATATGGACCTATGGGGCCCGAAGGCCCTTCTGGATATGCTTTAGGGTATTCAATGTAATGGACGGTGACTCCGTTGTCCCGTAGAATTTGCACCATTGTATCGTGTTCCCTTTGCCATTCATCCAGGTCCCTTAGAGTGGGGGTTGTGCCAACACGCGGGGCGTGGATATGGTGCATCGGGCTACCCGATATTATAGGCGAGACATTCATGTCCCGCTCGGTCGGCCGTGAGACGACAACCTCGCGCAGCTTTCCCAGACCGCTGGCGCCCCACTTTTTGCCCCAGGTGAGCTCTAGCTCATCTAGGTAGTGCACCCTGTGCCACAGGTCCAGACGCGGCACGCCCGGCGGGTCGCATAGAGGCAAATCCTCGGCCCGCCAGTCACCGGTCTTCAACTTCTCCGGCCTTGTCTTTTCGCCCCACTCCTTGATAGCAGCACGTATTTCGTCATCGGTCCATGCTTTTTTCGCTGGCATCGTAGTTTTGAACCCCCTAACTTATTTTCTTAGGGTTCCCAGGGCGTTCCCTACCCAGACCTATTTCCATGGCCGGACGGGATAAGGTTGCTTGGGTGGGTAGAAGGTTGACAGAGCCTTAATGACCTCGTCTGCGTGAGTAGGGCTGACCTTCTTCACTGTGGGGATAACAGCCTTCTCCCAAGCAACGCGCTGCGTTTCTACCCAATCCTGGTCACTCACTTTGACCGACGTAATGCCCAGCTTGCCAAGAATCTTCGTCTCGTCATCTCTTGCTTTGCCTATGATTTTGGCTGATTCGCCATCCACCTCTTTGGCTACATCTTTCAACAGTTGCTGAAGATCCGCGGGCAAAGCGTTAAAGCTCTTGGCATTGATAAAAGTGCCCATGGCACCCCCGCTCCAGAAAGGCGGGTCAACTCGGTACTTTGTCACCTCTTCAAGCCCGTAGGCCATAAGCGCACCTGAGGGGAAAGCCATACCATCAACCACGCCCCTCTCCATTGCTGTGTAGATGTCGCCAAAGGGTATGGTGACTGCCGTGGCCAGCTCGTTGACAAGCGGGTACCAGTCTTCGCTGACCCGGATTTTCATGGCTTTGAGGTCAGCAACCGAGCTAATAGTCTTCTTGGCCAACCATATATGTCCGGTATCATAGTAAGGAATTCCCAACAGCCGCAGACCATGCTCTTTGAGCAGGATATCATCAAACATTTTTACAAGGCCGGCGTCCCATATCTGGGGCGGCGTCGCCCCGAAGGTATACACCATGGCAACGCCCTCCGGGAAGTCCCGTCCAATGTATCCCATGGCTGTGGCAAGCATGTCAACCGTACCAAGCTTTAATATCTTTAGCTGGTCTGCCGTCGGATAGACCTCGCTGCCTCCGATGTCTTTGAGCACGAGGCGTCCCCCTGCCCGGTCAATCACCCTGTCCCAGAACGCCTTGAAGGCAAGGTTACTGGGACTTGTCCAAGGCAGACCGCGTAATACCTTTAGCACAACGGCCTGGGCTGGCGACGGCGAAGGTGATGTTGTCACAGTGGCAGTGACGGTTGGCGCTGGTGCTGGTGTTGCGGTTACTGTGGTAGGCGGCGCGGTTATGGTTGCCGTCGCTGTAGTGGTTACTGTTGGCGCGGGTGTCGGCTTCGGCGTTGGCGTGGGGCTTGCCTTGCAGCCCGCTATCAGAGGGAGAATAGACAATGACAGGACAAGGAACAGGATAATGATAAGAGTCTTCTTTTGCACTTGAAACCTCCTTTTGGGCCTCTCACACGAGCCCATTTTTGCTTCCCATTTTTGCTTATTTATTATGGTGTCATGTCTTATTCCTTAGCTCTACCTTGTCATCATCTATCCATAGATAGACCGGTCTGTCTGATTTGCCCAGGATGGCAACCTGGTCATAGCCAGCCAGTTTCAGCTCCGCCGCGAAATGTCCTCCGATGTTCGTGCTACCGAATACATCCGTCAGGGGCGATTTTGCCGTGACCGTAAGCCGTGCACCGCCCGGATAAAGGGTGCCTGTAAATGGACCGGTGCCGAACAGAATTACATTCTCCGGGCCTAGGGCATCTATCCCCCGCCCTGTCATATCAAAAAGCCTCACTGCGTTGAAACCAATCCCGCCAATGTATTTCCGGGCGAACTGCAAGGAGGTTGGCACCTTCTCAATTTTACCATCAGTGAGATTAATGCCCAGGATAGTCCCCGACCATCCACACAGAGATGTCATTTCATCCTACTCCGAATCCAGGTGCACCATCGGCTGCGAACGAATACCATCATAATATTCTATTGCCGAAGACAAAGCAAGTGGTGGATGGCGAAAGTTTCATGCTTGCGGAGCAGAAGGCAATCTCGGAAGCCATGAGGGTGATCGGCAAGATTTTCAACAGCAAGGCCGTCACCCTACCGGCGGCATGACGAGTGTCAACTGACAGTGGTCTGCGCTATATCGTAAGGTCTACGTTGCACATCACGCTAGATTGTTCAATGTGCCTAAATCACCTGAAACTGATCACAGATGAGTCAGCGCGAGGCGGGGAACCCGAATCTGCCCTGGTTGGCGAATGTTCGGATTCTTCTCCATGGTACCGTGTGGGCCTGCAGTCCGGCCTTCTTGCTTGTCGGATCCCGATGTGGGGCAACCAGGCTGAGCCGGAGAACGCAAGTGAAGAATCAGGTTTAGCGTCCGGCAACAATGAGGAGGAAGAGGGCAGGCCTTATGAAGGCGGTGAAGTGGATTTTGCCAACCCGGGTGACGACAAAAGGGTCAAAGGCAAAGGGCTCAATCGATTAAGGCCCGACCCCTATACAGCCAGGCGCAGTAGTCTTCTGGCGTTGTCCTCGAATATTTTCTTCTTGTCAGCGTCAGGGATAGCCATCTGTTGTATGGCTTCTACAGCCCGGTTAGTGCTCCACTCCCCGCACTGTGTATCGAAAGGACTGTCACTGCCGAAGAGAATATGGTCAGTGCCAAAGAAACTATGAGCACACATCAGTGCCGGCGTGTTGCCGAAAAGGGCAGTATCATTATAGAACCGGCGGAAGTAGTCAATGTGGGGTTCGGTAAGTCCTGCCTTAATGTCCATTTTCTCCCGCATCTCCGATTGGTCGTAATGTGAGACGATTCTTTCCGAAAAGAATGACGTCATGGCGCCGCAGTGATGGGTTATTATCTTGAGCTTTGGATATTTCTCTAGCACACCACTGAAGACCAGGCGGGTCATGGATATGGTGGTCTCGTAGATGAGGCCCCACAGGTGCCATATCATGTATTTTGACTCGGTCTCGTCGGCATAGTCAGCTTTCTTTGGACTGCTGGCTGGATGCCACCAGATGGGGAGGTTATGCTGGCACATCTTTTCGTAGATGGGCATGAACTCAGGGCGGTCCACCGGCTTTCCGTTAACTGGAATGCGGAAAAGTATTCCTCTGAGCTTCAGGTCATTTATGGCTCTATCTATCTCTGTTAGCGTGGTGTCAATATCACGGAAGGAAAGAACCGCGACCCCGGCGGCAAACCGGTCAGGATAGTGGAAAACCAGCTCGGCGAGTTCATCGTTCATTCTTCGGGCGAGGTCAGGTGCTTCCTGCGGCCCGACCATGTCATCTACCGAGGCACCGGGAACAGTGAGGACTTGCAAGACGTCCGGGTTCTTGGCCATGCCGCGAAACCTCACGCTAAGGTCATAGAGCCCCGGAAAGTTCCGTAACCTTTCGAGAAGCCGGATATCCTTCCGGAACATGAAGTCGGCAACTTTGGGGGGAACTAAGTGGGTGAAGACGTCTATTTTCATGAAATCCTCCCATAATTATGTTTGAGATAGATGGCCAACCCTGCGGAGTATATCGCTTCGCTAGCCGTGACTCTATTATACCATGTGCTGTCAAGACCGATTCCCCCTCCCGTGGTCCGTGGACTCAGAGAAGAAGATGAAGCTGGACAGATTCGCGCTTATACTCACCTT
>JACQTX010000049.1 GCA_016210585.1 Chloroflexota bacterium | reverse complement strand
GTCTCGCGGTTAAAACACTCCCCATGGCAGACCTCGCAGGGGACATAGATGTCGGGGAGGAACTGCATCTCGATCTTGATGATCCCATCCCCCTGACAGGCCTCACACCGCCCGCCCTTAACATTGAAGGAGAAGCGACCCGGTGCGTAGCCCCGCATCCTGGCCTCCGGCACGCTGGCAAAGAGGTCACGGATGGCGGTAAAGGTGGTGGTATAGGTAACCGGGTTGCTGCGCGGCGTCCGCCCGATAGGCGATTGGTCCACGTCAACCACCTTATCTACATGCTCCACGCCGGTAATCGCATCGCACTCGCCGGGCCTTTCCCGCGAGCCGTAGAACACCTGGGCCAGCTTCTTGTGCAAGATGTCTTCGATGAGGGTGCTTTTTCCACTTCCGGAGACACCCGTGACGCAAACAAACTGGCCCAGCGGGATGCGAACGGTAAGGTTTTTCAGGTTATTATGACGGGCGCCCTTGATGACCAGCTCTTGGCCGGAGCCGCGGCGGCGTTTGGCCGGCAAAGGAATCTCCTTAGCCCCGCTGAGGTATTGACCGGTCAGTGACTCTTTGCTGTTCATAATATCCACAATGGTGCCTGTGGCCACAATCTGGCCGCCATGCTCCCCTGCCTTGGGGCCAAGGTCAACAATGAAGTCTGCGGCACGCATCATGGCCTCATCATGCTCCACCACGATAATGGTGTTGCCCAGGTCTCTCAGCTTCTTCAACGTGTCAATCAGGCGGTAGTCATCAGCCGGGTGCAGGCCAACGGTGGGCTCATCACAGATGTAGAGGACGCCCATGAGACCGCTGCCAATCTGCGTGGCCAGGCGGATGCGCTGGGCCTCCCCGCCGCTCAGCGTGGCCGAGGCGCGGTCAATTGTCAGGTACTCCAGGCCGATGTCCTTGAGGAAGCCGAGGCGCGTGCGTATTTCCTTGATAATCTGGTGGGCAATCAGCTGCTCCCTCTCGTTGAGCACGGGCTTCTTACCATTGCCGTCCGGGAGCGTATCCACCCACTCCAGGACCTGGGTCACCGGCAGGGCGCTCACCTCCATGATGTTCCGTCCACCGATGGTGACCGCCAGCGCCTCCGGTTTGAGCCTTTTGCCCTCGCATACCGGGCAGGGCCGGGAGACCATGTAGCGCTCAATCTCGGCACGCGTGTTGTCCGACTGTGTCTCGCGGGCGAGGCGCTCCAGATATGGGATGACCCCTTCATAGCCGGTGAAATACTCCCGAATGCGTCCGTAGCGTGTCCGATGGCGGTAGGACTCACCGCCTTCCCCGTAGAGGACAAGGTTAAGGTGCTCCTTGCTCAGCTCCTTAATCGGAGTATGCAGAGAGAAGCCATAGCGGCGGCCCAGCATCTCAAGCTCGCCCATGTGCCAGGTAAGCCACCAGCCGGGGTGAATGCCTCCCTGTGATATGGACAGGACTTTGTTCGGGATAATCAGCTCCGGGTCAATCTCATACTTGACGCCCAGACCGGTGCAAGCCGGGCAGGCCCCGTGTGGGCTATTGAAGCTGAAGGTGCGCGGGGCAATCTCCCCCAGGCTGATGCCGTCATACACGCAAGCGAAATGCTCAGAGAAAAGCAGCTCCTCACCGTCAATAATGGATACCAGCACTACGCCGGCCCCCAGCTTGAGAGCCGTCTCTACGGAATCGGCAATGCGGCCCTGGCTGCCGTCCGGCCCGATGACCAGGCGGTCCACCACCGCCTCGATGTTGTGCTTCTTATTCTTGTCCAGCTGGATCTCTTCCGAAAGGTCATGGATTTTGCCTTCCACCCGGACGCGGACGTAGCCCTCTTTGCGCAAATCGTTAAAGACGGACTGATACTCGCCCTTGCGGTCTCTCACCAGTGGCGCCAGGATCAGGGCGCGCGTGCCGGCAGGCAGGGACTGCACGGCATCCACAATCTGCTGCACGGTCTGCATGGTGATTTCCCGCCCGCACTTGGGGCAGTGTGGGTGGCCCACACGGGCAAAGAGCAGGCGGAAGTAGTCATAGATTTCGGTGACTGTGCCCACCGTGGAGCGGGGGTTGCGGCTGGCACCCTTCTGGTCAATGGAGATAGCCGGGCTAAGCCCCTCGATATAGTCCACATCTGGCTTCTCCATCCGGCCGAGGAACTGGCGGGCATAAGCGGAAAGTGACTCCATGTAGCGGCGCTGCCCCTCAGCGTAGATGGTATCAAAAGCCAGGGAGCTTTTCCCTGAGCCGGAGACACCGGTGATGACTACCAGCTTATCGCGCGGCAGGGTGACGTCTATGTTTTTGAGATTATGCTCGCGGGCGCCTTTGACAACGATTTTGTCTAGGGGCATGGCCACTCCGAAAGGACTTGCACAAACACTAATTTTAGCACCAGAAACGGTGCTATAACAAGTAATACCGACATGCCCGAATTCTGTGGATTCTTAGGGTGTCCTCGGCAACGGGATTACTGTGTCGCTGACACCGCCACCGGCATCCCGCGAGCGGGCCCGGTGGCTTTACCGGCTTATTAGCGAAACACTGCAATGACACGTAATTGACCATCGTTTGTTATGTTCGTATTAGACGGAACGACCTGCCTTCCGGCGGCGCAGCTGCCAGAAGAGGATGCCCCCGATGATAATCCAGACGGGGCTGAAGATGCCCAACCAGATGAATACATTGGCCAGCACGCGCCCGAAGGTAGTCAGGCCGTCTATCGCATTATCAAGGGTGCGGGCAGCACTCCAGCCGGGCTGGATGGTGATGTAGTCCTTTTGGGTCTGCGTGGTGGTGTTACCACGGTCATCGGTCAGCTTGAGGGTGACGGTATAGCTACCCGGCACGCTATAAGCGTGAATCGGTGCCGCATCGGTGCTGGTCTTACCGTCCCCGAAGTCCCACTCGTGGCTATAGGGGGCGAACCCGCCCGCGATCTGGCTGATAAACTGGACTCTCTCACCGGTCTTCACAAACCTCTTGTTGGCGGTGAATTTGACACTAAGCCGGGCCTGCTCCAGGCTTACATTGATTAATGAGGTAGCCGAAGTCCTTTCTAGATATTGCATGCGGGCCTTGGTCTGCTCGATGTCACTCCTGGTCCGTGATAGCTCCCGCTGGACATTGAGGATTTCATCCACCTTCTCCGCTTTTTCCAGGATGCGGAGCAGCTGTGCTTCAGTCGCTTCCAGGTTCTTCAGCCGGGCAGTCAGGTCAACATATTCCTCAGTGACATCCTTGCTGGAGGTGGTTGAAGATACCACCTCGACCGACAGGTTACCTATGGCCGTCATGATGTTGCCGAAGTCGCCGGCTGGCACGCGGATGGTTATATTGCCATGCAGACTGTCACCGTCACGCCAGGTCCGGGAGG
>JACQTX010000008.1 GCA_016210585.1 Chloroflexota bacterium | reverse complement strand
TTTCTTATGGGCGTCACATCCTGTATAATATTTCATGCTGCGATTACTCCTCCTTTTCTATTTTTCGTTACCACCAATATTTTAGGAGAATCGCAGCGTTTTCATATAATCAATGACACCATTTAGTAACGTCTCATCTTACCTTGTTTTCTCAGCAAGTCTCAGAATAGAGGCACTATGTTCTTTACCAAGATGCACCCTGATGACCGGCCGGCCCTTCGCCGCCAGTGCCCGGAAGTCACCGGCGGCCTGGGCATCGGCTAAAATGCCCAGGGTATAGTCCTCTCCCGGAACGGACACGTCCTGGTTGTGGTCCGCCGTAAGCTGCACGAAGAGGCCGGAGTTCGGACCACCCTTATGCAGCTGTCCCGTGGAGTGCAGGAAACGTGGCCCGTAGCCCAGCGTGGTGGCTATCCGGTGCTGCTGCGCGACTTGGCGACGCAGGTCGGCCAGCGCCCGGTCAACCTCGGGCATCTGCCGGATGTAGGCCATTATCGCCAGGTAGCTCCCCGTTCCGGCCTGGGCCAGCAGGCTGCTAAGAGATTCATTGGTTGGCACCGGCGGCAGGCGCCCGGAGTGGCGGTACTCCTGCAGAAGCTGCCCGGTCAGGTCCTTGGCCTCCTGCACATTCGGCTGGTCAAAGGGATTGATGCCCAGCACCGCCCCAGCAACGGCGGTGGCGAACTCCCATCGGAAGAATTCGGCCCCCAGGTCGTAGCGGTCGGCCAGCCGCAGCGTCACTACCGGCTGTCCGGCAGTCTTGACCTGCGCCATGACCGTATCAATAGCTTCGTTATCATCGCCGTCAAGCCGGAGATAGACAAACAGGCGGTCATCACCATAGTCAGATGGGGACATGAGCGGCTCTCCGGCTACAGGGATGATGCCTTTGCCCTCTTTGCCGATGCTCTCGGCGATGAGCTGCTCCACCCACAGGCCAAAGCTGGTGATAGTGGGCGAAAGGACGAGGGTGAGCTTGTCCCGGCCCTGCTTCGCCAGTGTTCCCATGATGGCACCAAGGCGGCTACCCTGGCCCTCGCGGGCGGATACGCAAGAGGCACAGCCCTCCCGCATGCGCTCAGCGCGGTCAAGCAGCATAGACACATCAACCCCCATCAGCACCGCCGGCACCAGGCCGAAATAGGACAGGACCGAGTAGCGCCCGCCAATATTGCTGGGGTTCAAAAAGACACGGCGGAACCCGTCCTTCTCCGCCAGGCTGACCAGCGGTGTGCCAGAGTCAGTGATCGCAACGAAACTCTGCCCGGCCTTGTTACCCAGGGCCTGCTCCACCAGCTTGCGAAAATAGCGGTAGAGCGATGTCACTTCGATAGTGGCGCCAGATTTTGAGGAGACGAGGAACAGGGTGTGCCGAAGGTCAATACTCGCCGTCACCGCCTGCACAGTGGCGGGCAGGATGGAGTCCAGCACGATTAGCTTCGGATAGCCGGGGGCACTGCCGAAGGTCTGGCGCAACGTCTCCGGCCCCAGGCTGCTGCCGCCCATGCCCAGCAGGACCGCGTGCCGAAAGCCTGTCTCTTTTATCTCCCTGGCAAAGGCCGTCACGGCTGGCACCTGCTCGGCCATAAGCTCGGTGACGGTGAGCCAGCCCAGGCGGTTGGTGATTTCCTTCGGCTCTGGCTTCCACACGGTATGGTCCTGCCGCCAGATGCGACTGGTGACCTCCCTCCGCTCAAGGTCGTCCAGCGTTTTCTCCACAGCAACTACGTGTGGCCCCAGGCTGACCTCAGTGTCAATATGCGCTTGAGTAGCCAGGCGGGCCTGTTTCTCCCCAATGCTCGCCAAGAGCTTGTCAAAGGACTCAGCAAACAACCTTACCCCATCAACGGTGAGCTTGGCGGTTACTGCTTCCATATCTATGTCCGCTTGTGCCAGGGCTTGCAGAGTTTGCTTCGCCTCGGCGACGCCCTCTGCCAACGTCAGCACCGCGTGACCATGGTCGAGAAAGGCATTGATGGTGGCGGGTGGCATGGTGTTAACGGTGTCCGGGCCGATGAGTGGCTCCACATACATCAGGTCATGATAGGCCGGGTTCTTGGTGCTCGTGCTGGCCCAGAGGGGACGCTGCACTCGTGCCCCCTTCACTCTCAGGTTCTTAAAGCGCTCGCTGGCGAAGGTATCCTTAAAAGCCTGGTAGGCCAGCTTGGCATTGGCCACCGCGGCTTTGCCCAACAGTGCCTTCAGTCCCGCCTGTCCCTGCTTGATACGCTCCTCGAGCTGGGCGTCCACCGCCGTATCCACCCGGCTGAGGAAGAAGGAGGCTACCGAGGCAATGTGGCTGACATCCTCGGCGATGGCCAGCCGCTTCTCCATGCCAGTAAGATAGGCATCCCTGACCTGGCGATAGACCTCGAGGGAGAAAATGAGGGTGATATTGATATTGATACCTTCGCTGATGAGCTGGCGAATGGCGGGAATCCCTTCGGCGGTGGCCGGCACCTTAATCAGGACGTTGGGGCGGTCAAGGGCGGCAAACAGTCGGCGGGCTTCCGCTAAGGTGCTTTGCGTATCGTAGGCCAGCCAGGGATTGCACTCCAGGCTCACATAGCCGTCAGCACCGGCGGTGCGCTCATAGGCAGGGCGCAGGCGGTCGGCGGCTTCACGGATATCTTCGATGGCCAACGCCTCGTAGATTTCTTTGGCGTTCTTCCCCGCCCGGACGAGGGCCGGTAAGGCCTGGTCATAGTCAGTGCTGCCGGCGATAGCCTTTTCAAAGATGGTCGGGTTAGCCGTGACTCCGGTGATGCCGAGGTCGAGGAGCCTCTGGAAATCCCCGGAGGGGAACATGCCGCGCCGAATATAGTCAATCCAGACGGACTGGCCGAGGCTCTGGGTTTGCTGGATCTGGTTCATGGCGTTGCCCCCTCTTCTTTCTGAGACCTGTTCTTTTTCAGATACTCTGCCTCGATAGCCATGACCTTGTCCAGGCGGCGCCGGTGCCGCGCCTCGCCGCTGAAGCGTGCCTTCAGAAAGGCAGCTACCAGCTCTCTGGCCAGCTCCGTGCCGACCACACGCGCCCCCAGGCACAGGACATTCATGTCATCATGCTCCACGCCCTGGCGGGCGGAATAGGTATCATGGCAGACTCCGGCCCACACCCCCGGCACCTTGTTGGCGGCAATGCAGGCACCCACGCCGCTGCCGCAGATAATGATGCCGCGCTCGGCCTGTGCCGAGGCTAGAGCCTCGGCCACCTTCCGGGCAAAATCCGGATAGTCATCAGCCGGCGCAAAAGAAAAGGCGCCCAGGTCAGATACTTCGTATCCCTGTGACTTCAGCCAGGGCAGCAACTCTGCTTTCAGGGCAAACCCGCCATGGTCCGCGCCGATGGCCACACGAAGAATCATGTTCCTCCTTATAGCGTTCAGCTATCAGATTCTGAAGATTTATGATTTATGAAACAATACCGCATATTCTTAAATCTTATTTCATAAATCCTAAATCAATCGTAGCGCCGCCTCAACTAGTCGCTGCGGCGTCAGGCCAAGCTGCTGGTAGATGACCTCGCCGGGGGCGGAGGCGCCGAAGCGGCTGATGCCTATAGCTATGCCCTCCGAGCCAACATACCTCTCCCAGCCGAGTGGCGTCCCGGCCTCTATAGAGACCCGGGCGCGCAGTCCGGGCGGCAGGACACTCTGGCGGTATTTCGGTGGCTGGGCTTCAAACATCTCCCACGAGGGCAGAGAGACCACCCTGGCAGCGATACCCTTTGTCTGCAGAAGCTTACCAGCTTCCAGGGCGATATGCACTTCCGAGCCAGTGCCGATAAGGATGACCCTGGGTGTGTTGCCGGCTTCCCAGAGGATGTAGCCGCCTTTTTGCACACCGCTTACCGGCGCTAGCACAGACCGCTCCAGGACGGGCAGGTTCTGCCGGGTAAGCACCAACGCCGTTGGCCCTCGTTCCCGTGTCAGGGCTATTTTCCAGGCCTCCGCTGTTTCCGTGGCATCAGCCGGGCGGACGACCATGAAGCCGGGGATAGCCCGCAGGCCCATAAGCTGCTCGATTGGCTGGTGGGTGGGGCCATCCTGCCCCAGCCCGACAGAGTCATGCGTAAAGACGAAGATTACCCGTATTTTCATGAGCGATGCCAGGCGGATGGGCGGGCGCATGTAGTCGGAAAAGATGAGAAAGGTAGCGGCGTAGGGAATGAGGCCTTTGTGCAGGGCCATGCCATTGCAGATGGCCCCCATAGCGTGCTCCCGTACGCCGAAGTGCATGTTACGACCGCAGTACTCGTCAAACCCGTAGTCGCCGTGGTCTTTGAGGATGGTCTTGGTAGAGGGAGCCAGGTCCGCCGAGCCGCCCATGAAGGAGTGCACCTTATTGCTAATGGTGTTCATGACCTTGCCGGAAGCCTCACGGGTCGCTATCGGTTTGGTAGCGCCTTTGAAGAGGTCGGCAAGGCCCTCATCCCAGCCCGGCGGCAATCTGCCGCTCAGGTCTTCCTGAAGCTGTTGGAAGTCCTCCGGGTAAGCCTTGCGGTAGCCCTCGAGCAGGGCCTGCCATTTCCCCTGCCAGGCCCGGCCGCGGTCGAGGGCTTCCCGGAAATGGGACAGGGCCTCCGGTGGGATGGTAAAAGGCGCTTCGTAAGGCCAGGCCAGGTTCTGCCGGGTCAGCTTGACCTCTTCCGCGCCGAGCGGCTCCCCGTGGGCTACGGCCGTGCCGGCTTTATTGGGGCTGCCGTAGCCAATCACCGTGCGGCAGATGATGAGGTTTGGATGTGTTGACTCGGACTGGGCCGAGCGGATAGCCCAGTCAACGGCGGTGGTATCCATGCCGTCAATGGGGCCGAAGACACGCCAGCCATAGGCCTGGAAGCGCTGGGCCACGTTCTCGGCGAAGGCGATGTCCGTCTTGCCTTCAATCGAAATATCATTGTCATCATAGAGATAGATGAGCTTGCCCAGTCTTAGGGTGCCCGCCAGGGAAGCGGCCTCGGCGGCAACCCCCTCCTGGAGATCGCCATCGGAGACAATGCCATAGGTGTAGTGGTTGATAATCTCAAAGCCGGGACGGTTGTAGTTCTGGGCGAGCCAGCGCTCGGCGATGGCCATGCCCACGCCGTTGGCAAACCCCTGGCCAAGCGGCCCTGTAGTCGCCTCTACCCCCGGCGTGACACCATACTCGGAATGGCCGGGCGTCCTGCTGCCCCACTGCCGGAAGCGTTTGATTTCATCAAGTGGCAGGTCATAGCCGGTCAGGTGCAGCAGGGCGTAGAGCATGGCGCAGGCATGTCCCGCCGAAAGGACAAAGCGGTCACGGTCCGGCCAGTGCGGGTGGGCGGGATTGTGCTTCAGAAACCTGTCCCACAGCACATAGGCCATCGGGGCCGCGCCCATGGGTGTGCCCGGGTGGCCGGAGTTAGCCGCCTCGACAGCATCAATAGCCAGGAGGCGCATAGT
>JACQTX010000004.1 GCA_016210585.1 Chloroflexota bacterium | reverse complement strand
GGATAAACTCCGCGAAGAATCTGGTGGGGAGGGGATTGTCCCACCGCATCGTCGCTATCCCCCCACCAGATTCTTCGTCCTTCAGGGAGTAAAGGAGAGAAGGACTCCAGAATGACAGTTCGGTTGCTATTTTCGTGAGCCACCGTAGGGCAGGTTTCCCAACCTGCCCGCCACTTCAAGTCGGGTTAGGAAACCGGACCTACAGAATGAATCGCTGATTTCGGGGAATGACAGTTCGGTTGCTATTTTCGAGGTAATACTTTCGAATGATTCTTTTCGCAACGCGCCGGGAAACTACCAAAACCTGAAAACTGCGCTTGCCCATCATGATAGAAATATGCTACATTAAGACATATTTTTTGTTATTTAGGCTCCGGGTGCGCTGAGTGGTTGGGAAGAAACAGATTGTTGCTCTGCTGATAGGTCTTGCCCTGTTCCCGGCTTTGGCGCCGCACATAGCCTATGGGGATAGACCTCTCGACTCAGGGGTGACTGAGGGCACGGCGCTTCCTGGGTCCAGCATTACCAGCGCACCACCTGCTCAGGTGAGGATACCACCGCGTCCCCTTCAGGTAGTTGCCGCCCGTCCCAATGAACCTGCGACTGTGCCCCAGCCAGTCTATGAACAGGTTACAGAAGCAACAAGGAGCAGAGAGCTTCGGACAACCAGGGACATCAGCAAAGTCACCGCGGAAGACCTGGGGGCCAGTGGTTTTGCTGGCCTGACGCCGCCCTACGGCAGCGCCCGGTCCGGTTCCGCTCGATTCAACCTTCTCAATAATGACAAAGCCACCAATCCGACCTGGCAGGAGCTATTGGCCTTCCTGGAGGCTGACCGCACCGATCAGAAGCCCTACATCCAGGATGCCTTCATGTGCGGCGAGTTTGCGGAAGAGCTGCACAATAGCGCTGAGGCAAATGGCATCAGGGCAGCCTGGGTGGCCATTGACTTCACCGGTGAGCGACAAGGCCATGCCCTAAACGCCTTCGAGACTACAGACCGCGGACTCGTATTTGTGGATGTTACGGGTGAAGGTGGTATCTCCGGCACCACCTACGATGGCTACGGCAGCCCGCAGTATGACCGCATCGCCTACTTGACGAAGGGCAATGAGTATGGTCTGATAAGCTTACGCAGTGCCGCCTACGCAGACTACGCCTTTTATGAAGAGTGGCAGCAGCTACGCCAGGACTACGAGGGCCGGATGGCGCGCTACCAGGAAGAGACAGCAGCCTACGGCCGGGCCCTTGGTGGCAAGACACTGGTCAGCGATCCTGACCAGTATGCGCAATTGAAGCTAACATATGACGGGCTGGAGGTCCTGCGGCTGGAGCTGGAAGGGATACGCCAACAGCTCGGCAGCTACCGATGGCAGACACTGGGCATCGTGACCAAAATTGAGATATACTGGTGAAGCCGCTATTGGCGGAATAGCCTACACAGGAGGTCAAAAATGAGCGTCAAGGTAGTGGACAAGAAAACAGGCAAGGAGACAGTGGGCAAGTTCGCCTCGATAAAAGAAGGCCAGGTCAGCCTTGCCACAGGCATCATGTCTGATAAGAAGGGGGGCTGGCGCGGCTGCGGCCGAGTCATCCGCTTTACCGAGGCAGATGTCACCGTCACCGCTGATGACCCGGCCAAAGAGCTAAAGAAGGCCTAGACTGGCCAGCCTCTAGCGGGCTGCGGTCAGCCAGAGCCAGGCTATGAGGGCGCCCATGATACCGCCAGCGATGACCTGAAAGGGTGTGTGGCCCACAAGCTCGCGCAGGTCGCGCTCCATCTCGTCCTTCGTCCGTTTCTCGCGTAGCTCTCTCACGATGCGGTTCAGGACTATGGCCTGTCGTCCCACAGCCTGGCGCACGCCAGCAGCATCATACATGACCACGATGGCCAGGATGGCACTGATGGCGAAAGCGACCGAGCCTAAGCCCTGCTCAATGGCGACACCGGTAGCCAGCGCCGTAACCGTTGCCGAGTGTGAGCTGGGCATACCGCCACTGCTGAAAAGGTAGCGCAGGTCAAGGCGTTTGTCCCTTGCTAGCACAAGGAACACCTTTGTCAGCTGCGCTACTGCCCAGGAGACGATACATATTATGATGAGGCTATTCACAAGGGGTTGCTACTTCCGTATTCGTCTAAGCTCAAAGACCACCGGGTTTGCGGCATCGGGGCAGGCCAGGGACGTAACATCAGGGTTACTCTCCCAGGGGAACGAGCCGCCGAAGCGCAGCACGCGTATATTCGGCATGAGAGCATTCAGGGCGGAAAGACAAATGCCCGCCGGTGACTTCTGCCCGACAACCCAGCTATCACCTACCTTGTGCTCCGCGGCACAATGCCCCTTTTGCGAGATTACGGTCACACTGATTTCATAGGGTTCAGCCATGTTTTTCTCCTTTCTATTCTCAGGCTTTCTATAAACCTTTTCCGACGCTATGTGGCAATTCGTGAGCGAGTGTCATTGCGAGACCATCCCGCCGAAGGCGGGAGGCGAAGCAATCTCATCCGAACCCATGAGATTGCCACGTCGCCCTTCGACAGGAAAGACTCCTCGCAATCCATCATGACGGTTGTCACCGTCACCAACAAAGTATGAAAATCCTCTCTCCCCAGGTGGGAGAGAGTTAGAGTGAGGGGGAATTCAACACCCTCACCCATGCCTCT
>JACQTX010000042.1 GCA_016210585.1 Chloroflexota bacterium | reverse complement strand
TTTCAAAATAATAGATGTTTATAAAAGCGAAATATACAAATGGAAATACGATAACTATTGTGCAAATACACAGTTAACAGTTACCATACCGTTTACAAACCCGCAAGATTATATGGTTAATCTCTTTCTTGACGGACAACTAGCATTCGCTGGGAGATACCAAGAAGATACGCTACCTTTCTAGAGTTCAAGTGAAGCTGCACCATGCCTGCTATCCCCGCTGTTCGAATCTCAGCCGCAAGACCTGCCTGGTGCTCTCCGTTACCTTCACTCGCTCATCAATACGCCAGCCGACCACCCAGACGATTTGTTGCCGGGAAGCTACGATGGGAACATGGGGTCGCCAGGCCTGCGGAATCTTGCTATCTATCATGAACTCGCCCAGCTTCTTCGGCTGGGCCATGCCCAATGGCTGAAAGCGGTCGCCGCGGCGCCGCGTCCGCACCACCAGCCATTCGCCGGTCTTAGCGAGATCGAAGAACGCGGTGAAGCTATCACCCTGGCTTACCCGCTCCGGTCCATTGATAGCCGTCTCGACGCGCCAGCCCGGTATGAGCGTCTCTCCAGGTATGTTAAGCGGGAACTCCCCGGCAAGAGGCGGCAAAGGGGAGAGTGCCGCTTCCTGGGCCAGGACATACCTGTCATATTCCACGCCGAATACCAAGTTGCCGGGCAGGGCGATCCTCTTTCCGGCCTGTTTGTTCATGGCCGTCATCATATCTTCGATATGGCCGGCCTCAATGTCCTTGAGGTCGCCCGCCAGCCTCTCGATGGCCGCTCGCAGCAAATGCCTTCTCAGGGCATCCGGTAGCTGGAGGACTTCTTTCTTACTGAGGACAAGGGCATTACCTTCCGCACGAACAATTCTATCCCACCAAGCAGCGACGGCGTCATCCAGAAAAGCTATTTCATCACTGGCGATGTGCGCCAGGCGCAATAAAGCATCAACAATGCGAGGATTGTAGCGCTGTAGCAGAGGCAGCAGCTGCAGGCGGATCCTGTTGCGCAAAGGTGACATGGATAGGTTGGTGGTATCGAGGCGGGGCATAAGCCGATTGGCCTGGCAATAGCTTTGTGTCTCCTCCCGCCTTATCGGCAGGAGCGGGCGGACTACCAGCAAGCTGCTCTCCGGGGAGCGCCACAGGCTGCTCGGCTGCAGCCCGCGCAGGCCGCGCGTCCCCGCTCCACGCACCAGGTGCATCAGGAGGGTTTCCACGTGGTCATCGGCCGTGTGCCCTACCGCCACGCGGTCAGCCCCCACCTTACGGGCCGCCTCGGCAAAAAAGCCGTAGCGCACGACGCGGGCAGCTTCCTCCAGCGAAAGATGGGCGCGGGCGCGGTATGCCTTCACATCGCGTTGCTCTACAATTGCCGGGACGCCGAGCTGCTTAGCCAGGCCGGCAACATGGCGGGCGTCTGCCGCGGATTCCGCTCCCCGCAACCCATGGTCCAGGTGGGCCACACAAATCTCAGTATTAAGCTCCGTGCGTAGCTTCACCAGAACGTGCAGCAGGCATACAGAGTCCGGCCCGCCGGATACCGCCACCAGAAGTGGCTGGCCGCCCGGCACCAGACTGTGCTGCATGATGAAGGCGAGCACCCTTTCTTCCAGCGATGCAGGCTTGTTCTGAGCGAAGTCGAAGAGCTTACTTCCGGCCAATTTCCCTCCGGTGCGCCTGATAATAGCGGGTCAACTCGACCCGCCGGTAGTAGGCGGGGTGGTCGTAAAGTAGCAGCTCCACCCACCGGGCCGGCTTGGCCTCGCCCAGGTTCTGGTCGGTCAGTTTGGTCATGGCGCTGCTGAAGGCTTGCGGATCATCGGTCAGCCCCAGGGCATAGCCATCGGCAGCCGTCTCCACATGCCGGCTGTAGGCGTTCATGAGTGGCATCGCGAGCAGGCTGAAGGCGGCGAAGATGAGCAGCAGCAAGGGCAAAGCGGCGACATCCGAGATACCACCGAGACCCAGCCAGGCTACGCTGCCCCGGAAAACGAGGTTGGCGAAATAAAAGCCGAGGAGCAATACCGCCGATTGCGTCACCAGGAGCCGTAGCACGTCACTATGCACATGGTGGCCCAGCTCATGGGCCGTGATAACCTCAATTTCGGGTGGCGTGTATTTTTGCAGCAGCGTATCGCTGAGCATGATGCGCCGGGTATTGCCCAGTCCCATCAGGGCGGCATTCGCCGTGGTGACCTTCCGGCTGAACTCGATGGTATAGATGCCTTTCACCTTGGTCCTGGCGCGCTCGGCCAGTTGCTCCAGCCTCTGCTTGAGGTCAGTATCAGCTAAAGGTCTCGTCTTGAAGAAGAGGGGCACGATGACCAGCGGGGCGAGGTTAGTCAGGACTACCGTCAGGAGCGTGACCGCAGCCCAGGTCAGTAGCCACCACAATGCCGGAAAAGCAGTAATGGACCAGTAGGTCAGGGCTACCATGCCGCTGCCCAGCAGCAGGCCCAGCAAAGTGCTCTTGGCGACATCGCCCAGCCAGCCGCCGAGGCCCTGCGTGGACAGCCCGTAGCGATGGGAGAGCACATAGCCACCGAAGTAGTCCAGCGGTGCCGACAGTATGCCATAACCAATCATCAGGAAGACAAAATAGATGATGGCCGCCGGAACAGCGGGCAATGTAATAAGCGCCGCCAGCACGGAGGAAAGCCCGGTAAAAACCAGGACAGTGAGCAAAGTGCCTGCCAGCAGCAGGTCGCCCAGGGCAAAGCGGCGGTGGGCACAGGCGTAGCGGCGGGCCTCGGCCTGTCTTGACGGGTCGGGGGACGGCTCCAGCCCGTCTTCACCGGGTGGGGACATGTTTGACATCACTCGCTGCCATGATAAGCCGGGTGCGGTGTATCTCTGCCGGGTGCTGGGCGAAGCCGAGGGCAGCGGCCACCTGCTCGGGCCGGCCTGAGCCGGCACTGTCACAGCGCAGTCGCATGCCCAGGGTGCAGTGCCCCTCTCGCCAGTCAATGAGCCAGAGGTCGTCAACCAGTGCCCTCAGGTCATAGCTCCTGGTGCCAGTATCGCGCTGGTGCTGCCAGGGCAGGTGCTCCGCCGCCAGCAGCCTGTCAATGGCCAATTCAATTGCCGCAGCGCTCTTCTCCGTCTCCAGCGCTACACGGTATTCCGCGTAGCGGACCGAGGCCTGCAAAGCCGGCTGCCCCGGTGCAATGGGGAACACCTGCAATATCTGTGTGCCGGGCGGTAGCTGGCTATTCACCGCAGCCATAAAAGAGTGGGGGGAGACCCATCTCTCCAGGTTCACGTCCATCAGCTCGGCTTCACCGGTCACGCCCACGGCTAGCGGTGCCGCCAGAGACATTTGGGGATGGGGGCTGAAGCCTTCCGAGTAAGCCAGTGGCATATTGGCCCGCACAAAAGCCCGCTGCCACAGGCGCATCAGGTCAAGGTGAGAGATAAACTTGACCTCTTCACCGCGGCTGAACTTGACCCTGAGCCTCTGCATACAAAGTCATCATAGCATCGGTCACCAGGGGTGTCAAAGAACGTGTAGCTGAGCCTGCCGCAGGACTCCAAGTCATAGCGCTATGCCCCCATGGCCTCATTCCTAAACCTATGCATGGCCCTATCAAATTGGACAAAGTGCCCTCATAAGGGCCTGCATTTACCTACCGCAACTCGGCCAGCATGCTCTCATCCATGGCGAAGCTCTGCTTCTCGGTAGGGAAGGTGCCCGCTTTGACCTCGCCGTAGTACTCGATGACGGCTTTGCGGATAATATCGGTCAACTTGATATATTGCTTGGCATGCTTGGGCACAAAATCGGCAAAGGAGCCGAGAACGTCATTGATGACCTGCACCTGGCCGTCACAGCCGATGCCGGCCCCGATGCCGATGGTAGGGATGCTTATCCTCTGGGTAATCAGTGCCGCCAGGGGTGCCGGCACTGTCTCCAGCACCACGGCGAAGGCGCCCGCTTGCTCCAGGGCCTGGGCATCCTGCAGCAGCCGCCTGGCCGCCTCCGGGCTTTTGCCCTGCACCTTGAAGCCGCCGAAGGCGTGAATGGACTGCGGTGTCAGGCCGATGTGCCCCATCACCGGGATACCGCATTCCACAATCCGTTTCACCTTCTCGGCTACTGTCACCCCGCCCTCAAGCTTAATGGCCTGGGCACCAGCCTCCTGGATGAAGCGGGCCGCATTGCGCAGGGCATCCTCTGTGCTCAGGTGGTAGGTCATGAAGGGCATGTCGCCAATCACCATGGCCTGCTTGGCACCCCGCACCACCGCCTTGGTGTGGTGGAGCATCTCCGCCATCGTTACCGGGATGGTGGACTCGTAGCCCAGCACCACCATCCCCAGGCTGTCCCCTACCAGGATGAGCGGCACACCCACCTCGTCCACAATACGGGCCGTACCGTAGTCATAGGCCGTGAGCATGGTAACCTTTTCGCCTTTTTGCTTCATTTCTCTGACCTGGGTAACGGTGACACGCATCGGCTGACCTCCTTCAAGAGATATAAACTCTAAGCACGAAATCC
>JACQTX010000041.1 GCA_016210585.1 Chloroflexota bacterium | reverse complement strand
TATTTCACGTGTCCCTTCGCCTTCAAGTAGTCCGCCAAGGCCTCGGGCCACGGTCTCATATCAGACATACCCAGCAGCCTCAGATGGAAATTGTCCAGCACCGAGTAGCTCGGCCTCCTTGCTTTCTGAGGGTACTGGTCGGAGGTTATGGGCGTGACCTTAGTCTTCAGTCCGGCCTGTCTTATTATCTCTTTGGTGAACTCGAACCAGGAGCAGGTGCCGCTGTTGGTAACATGGAAGACGCCGTAATACTCTGTGTCAACAAGCTGTGCTATTTTGCGCGCTATGTCTGCGGTATAGGTGGGTGAAAAGACCTGGTCATTGACCACTCTCAGCTCATCCCGCTCGCTGCCCAGGCGGAGCATGGTCTCGATGAAGTTGCCACCCTTGCCGAGAGCGCCGGCGACACCGAAGAGTCCCGAGGTCCGGATGATGAAGTGCTTTGAGCAGAGGTGCCGCACCAGGTCTTCCCCGGCCAGCTTGGACTTGCCATAGACACTCAGGGGAACGGGTGTATCGAACTCTGTGAATGGGGTGTTCTGTGTCCTGCCCTCGCCGCCAAAAACATAGTCGGTGCTAATGTGAGCGAGCCGGGCACCGCACTCCTGCGCTGCTACCGCCATATTCCGAGCACCAAGGGCATTTACCTGGTAAGCTTCGTCCTGGTGAGACTCGCAATCATCTACCCTGACATAAGCCGCCGTGTTTATGACAATATCGGGCTTGTTCTGCCTGAAGACCTTTTTGACCGAACCGATATCAGTGATGTCAACGTCACCAATCGTGAGGGGGATGAGGTCGGAGGCTGGCAAGACCCGGCAGAGGTCGTAGCCCAGTTGTCCGTCGGCGCCAGTTAACAGCACCTTCATTTTCCTGAGTACATCCGTTTATAGTAGTCGAGGTACTCGCCGCTCTTAACGCGGCGCCACCATGCCTCATGCTTTATGTACCAATTAACAGTGTCCCCAATGGCACTCTCGTAAGAGAATGCCGGTTGCCAGCCCAACTCACGGCTTATCCTCGTCGCATCTATAGCGTAGCGCCGGTCGTGCCCGGGCCGATCAGCCACAAACGTGACCATACTTTTGGGCCGACCGAGGATGTCCAGGAGCTTATAGACCAGTTCCAGGTTAGTCCGCTCGCTGCCGACACCCACATTATATATCTCTCCTGGTTTACCTTTTTGAATAACTATGTCTATGGCCCGGCAGTGGTCCTCTACATAAATCCAGTCCCGCACATTCAGCCCGTCACCGTAGATAGGGATTTGCTTCATCTCCAGGGCATTGGTAACTACCAGAGGAATGAGCTTCTCGGGGAACTGGTAGGGACCATAGTTATTAGAACAGCGGGTGATGATTACCGGCAGTCCGTATGTTCGCCAGTAAGCACGACAGAGAAGGTCGGCCGCGGCCTTGCTAGCTGCGTAAGGGCTGTTAGGTGCAAGGCAAGTTTCTTCAGTAAAAGCATTACTGTCTGTTGAGCCGTAAACCTCGTCTGTGGACACTTGAAGGAACAGTTTAATACCACTTTGTCTTGCCCCTTCAAGCAGTACCTGTGTTCCCACGATGTTTGTTTCGATGAAGGGAGAGGCATCCATAATGCTACGGTCTACATGACTTTCCGCAGCAAAGTTGACAATAGTATCAAAACCCTGGCTGAGTAGATTGCTGACCAGTTTTCGGTCATTGATGTCGCCCTTTGCAAAACGGTATCGGGGATCACTCTGAACGTCATCAAGGTTGGTGAGATTGCCGGCGTAGGTGAGTTTATCTAGATTCGCAACCTGCCAATCACTATGATGACTTAAGACATAGTGAATGAAGTTGCTGCCGATAAAGCCGGCACCACCGGTGACCAGAAGTCTCACAGTCTCACCATTGTTCCTATTTATGCGGCGCGTAAAACCAGTCCCAGGGCCGGTTGACCCGCGGGTCATTCTTGTTGCCATTGATTTCATGGGGAAAGACACCGGGGTCGTTCCAGGGCCGCCGTTCCTCATCCGGGTTCTTGTAATCATAGAGCCGGTTCACAAAATAGACGGTAAGCGATGGCCTGCTGCTCACCGTTTTGGTGCCGTGCAGGTAGTGGCCCGGTATGCGGGCAATAGACAGTTTCTCGCCACTGATAACAACCTCGGCCAGCCGCTTGGTCTGCTCATCATAGGCACAGATTTTCATGGCGCCCTGCAGCACCAGGAAGTAGTCCACCTGCCCGCGCAGGTGCTTGTGCCAGGCGCGCACCATGCCGGGATAGCTATAGCTCAAATTGGTTTGCACAATCGGCTCATCCAGGAAGTCCGCCCAGTCCTGCCGCAGGGCTTCGGCAAAGAAGCCACGCTCATCTGGTGTGATATTGACCTCACGCACCTTGACGCCGGGCAAGGGATACTCTTTCACCCTTTTTCTCCTTAAAGTTCTATTCTGGCATCATCGCCGATGAAGAGTCGGATAGCCTTACAGGTCTGCTCGTCCCTGATAACCTTGGCGCTCTTGCCAATGATGCTGTCCGCCAGGCGCGCCACCTGTTTGATGACGCAATCGTCCAGGATGACCGAGTGCTCGACAACCGAGTCCTCGATAACCGTCCTGGCACCGATGCTGGTAAAGGGGCCGATGAAGGAGTTCACAATCTGGCAGTCTTCGGCGATGGAAACAGGCCCGCGGATAGTGCTGTTGATGATGCGGGCACCCTTCCTGATTTCCACCCGGCCGGCTACCTGGCTGGTGGCGTCCACCTCGCCGTCAATTTGGCGCCGCAGGTAATCATCCAGCACCACTCTGTTAGCTTCCAGGAGGTCATCCTTTTTGCCGGTATCAAGCCACCAGCCTTCCAGAACGTGGCTGCGCACATCCTCACCCATATCGAGGAGCCGCTGTATAGCATCGGTGATTTCAAGCTCGCCCCGCCAGGAAGGCTTGATTTGGCTGATGGCGTCATGGATTCTGGGCGTGAAAAGGTAAGCACCGACTAATGCCAGGTTGCTCTTGGGTTCTTTGGGCTTTTCTACCAGGCTTACTACTCTGCCGGTGCTGTCCAGCTCGGCGACACCGAAGAGACGCGCATCGGGCACCTCTTTAAGCAAAACATAGGCCGCCGGCGCTGTCCGGTGGAACTCCTGGACAAACTGGCCGATGCCGCCCTGGATGATATTGTCACCGAGCAACATCAGGAAAGGCGAGTCCCCCAAAAAGTCCTGGGCCGTCTTGACGGCGTGGGCCAGCCCGGCTGGCGCCAACTGCGGGATAAAGGTAACCCTGGCCTGCCAGTTGGCCCCGTCACCGACGGCCTCTTTCACCCATTCGCCAGTCTCCGGCGAGATGATGATGCCGAGGTCGGTGATGCCGGCTTCGCGCGCCTGGTCGAGGGCGTAAAAAAGCACAGGACGGTTAGCCACCGGCACAAGCTGTTTGGCCATGGTATTGGTCAGTGGCTTGAGCCGTGTCCCTTTGCCCCCGGATAAGACCAACGCTTTCAAATGGTAGCCACCTTCATATCAGTTCGGTCAAGGCTGTTCCCGACAAAGAAAGAGACCCGGTGGCTGGATTCAGTCACCGGACGATAATTTGATACCGCTTCGATGCTACTGGAACCTGGCAAGCCCCCGCCTTAACGCCAATAATATAACACACCCGTCCAGCTACAGGCAAATTGCACTTTGAGATTTTTGCAGGTTTTGGGGAAGTTGATTCCGACGATACAGCAATTGCTTGTCGGTTTGTCAGTATGATAAACTGTAATACCAGGAGGTCAGTCATGTCATGGGCAAAGAAAAGATAGCGATTACGTTAGATGAGCGATTCGTCAGCGAACTGGACAGGCTGGTTGAGGAAAACATTTTCCAGAGTCGTAGTCAGGCTATTCAAGAAGCCGTCAGTGAGAAACTGCTGCGTATGAAACGGACTCGTTTGGCGGAAGAAAGCGCCAAACTTGAACCGGCGTTTGAAAGGGCGCTTGCTGACGAAGGATTGGCTGAGGATGCTAAACAGTGGCCCGAATATTGAGAGGTGAGATCCGCTGGGCTGATCTGAGCCCGGCACGAGGTCATAAGCAGACTGGCTTACGTCCCGTATTGGTTCTCAGTCACGATATCTTCAATGAACGTTCCGGGACGGCTATAGCTATGGCCATTACCAGCCAACCCCAAAAGGCCGGTTTCCCCTTGACTCTTGAGCTAAAGACCGGAGATTTGCCCAAGCACTCATGGGCCAAGATTAGCCAAATCCGCACACTTTCCACTGACAGGATGGGCAAGCTCATCGGCAAACTGTCTCCGGAAGAACTGGCGCAGGTCATTGAAGGGTTGAACGAAATCATAGCCTAACGTATATTGAAACCCCTGTGGCACCAGGGACAGTTCCCGGACTCTTGTTTGAGAAGAAGGGACTGATACCAGAGATACGACAGTTGTTGACTTCCTGCTAACCTGCGGACAGTAATGGGGTCGGCATGCAAATGAGCTTGTAAAGCTTAGCCTTCCGCGAAACGCGC
>JACQTX010000040.1 GCA_016210585.1 Chloroflexota bacterium | reverse complement strand
GTGCCTGATAGTCCACTCCAGCACCTCTCCGCGTAAGCAATACGGGGGCAGCTCTCAGTTCCTGCCGATCTTCCGTGCTACTTGCTCGGCTTTTTTCCTGGTGGCGCTGCGCGTATTCCGTGTTTGCCTTTGAATGAATGCACGCACCTCTGCCCAACGTTTCCATGAGTGGGCCTCTCTAAGAGCTTCGGCAGGCTATTGTTGTCCTTTGACTCATTTCATCGCTCAGGACAAAACCTGCGGCAAGCTCGGGTTAAACGGAGAGGGTGGGATTCGAACCCACGCTCCGTGTAACGGAGACCGCTTTTCGAGAGCGGCACCATGAACCACTCGGTCACCTCTCCACACCTGATTTTGAGACCACAGGATTACCTCGCCGCTGGAGCATCATTGCTATTGTAGCATGGCCGAGTTGTTCTTGCACTATTCCGAATTGCACCCGAAATCAGCGATTGGCCACCGTAGGGCAGGTTTCCCAACTTGCCCGCCACTTCAGGTCGGGTTAGGAAACCCGACCTACAGAATGAATCGCTGATTCCGAATTGCGCTCACGGAAAGCATGTCCAGTCCTTAACCGGCACATATAGCCTTGTCCCTTGACGCGTGGTAGAATAGCAGCCAGCAGGTCAGGACCCAGTCCCACGCCATGTATGTTCAGTAAACTGAAATCCGCGGGAGGCATCTTTTGGTGAAGTCTAATAGGGCACGCTACTATTCGGACGCAATTGTGGATACCATAAAGGCGCTGGGCATTCAATACGCCGCGTTGAATCCCGGGGCTACCTTCCGAGGGCTTCATGACTCCATCGTTAACTACGGTCAGAACCAGAACCCTGAGTTGATCCTGTGCTGCGACGAGGAGTATGCCGTGGATATTGCCAGCGGGTATGCCCGGGTCGCCGGCAAGCCTATGGCCGCTATTGTCCATAACCTAGTTGGTCTACTGCATGCTACCATGGCTATCTTTAACGCCTGGGTGGACCGGACGCCGGTCCTGGTTATTGGCGGCGGCGGTCCTATGGATGTGGAGAGAAGGCGGCACTGGATAGACTGGATACATACCTCGCCATACCAGGGAAGCATCGTCAGAGATTACGTGAAATGGGACGAGCAGCCGACCAGCCTGCCCAGTGCCATTGACGCCCTTATCAGGGGGTACCGGCTGGCCAACACACCGCCCAGGGGACCGGTATATATTTGTTTTGATGCTGGCTTGATGGAAGACAAGATAGAAGACGTGGTCTTACCGGATACTAGCTGCTATGCCACCTCAGCGCCGGTGGCCGGTCACCCACCGACGATGAAAACAATCGCCGAGATGCTGGTTAACGCCGCCAGGCCGGTAGTGCTGGCGGATTACCTCGGTAGAGAGCCAGGTGCAGTGGAAGCCCTCATAGAACTGGCCGAACTCCTGTCGCTACCGGTCATAGACTGCGGCAATATGTTCAGTTTTCCTAACCGACACTCGCTTGACCTGACCGGGGCTGAAAAAGAACTCCTCAGTGAGGCTGACCTTGTTATGGCTCTGAATGTGTTTGACCTGGCACAGGCCCTCTCCGCCAATACCATGCAAGCCGGCTCCCGCCCCGTTTGCCAGAAAGCCAAAATCATTGATGTCTCGTTACGGCATTTTGCGACCCGCTCTTGGGTCCAGGACTGTGGCCGTCTGGTGCCGGTAGATATTTCAGTTGCCGCTGACCCGGGCGCGGCAATCCTCAGCCTGGTCCAGATATGCCGTGAACTAGTGGCCAGGGCGCCGGAAAGGGGGGTATTTTACCAAGAACGGCGTGAGCAATTGGCGGCCAGGCACGATGAGTTGCGTCAGGTATGGCAGGAGGAGGGGGACAAGGAAAAGGATAAACGGCCCATATCGGTAGCCAGGGTGTTCACTGAACTATGGGAAGTTATTAGAGACGAGGACTGGGTGCTTACCCACCATGGTATCAGCTCATGGGCGCGCCGGCTCTGGGACTGGCGTAAACCGTATCAGTATGTGGGTAGCCGCATGGGAGCTGGACTTGGCTACGGACTGGGCACATCTGTCGGTGCGGCACTGGCCAACCGTCCGTGGAAACGTCTCTGTGTGGACTTCCAGCCGGACGGGGATTTCCTGTTCAATTGCAGCGCACTGTGGACGGCAGCCCATCATCGGATACCATTGCTGGTCGTTATGTACAATAACCGCTCTTACTACAATAGCCAGGGGCATGAGCAGGCTGTGGCCAGAGCCAGGGGACGACCCATGAAGAACGCTCGTATCGGCACCCGGCTGGAAAATCCGCATATTGACTACGCCGGAATTGCACGCTCATTCGGTGTTCACGCTGAGGGGCCCATAGAAGACCCGGAGGACTTGCACTCAGCTTTCGCACGTGCCGTGAAGTATGTCAAAGAAAACAACCTGCCAACCCTGCTGGACGTAGTGACCCAACCCAGATAAGAGTGGCGAAGACTGGCTATACATGCACGCTTGCCGACCGGTTTTCATGTTTTTGAAGATGTGATCACTTCACCCGTATCTTCGTCGTCGGATCTTATCGTTGCCCTAGAAGAACTTAGTCTGTTGTTGTATAATCTAGTGACCAGACTATATCCCGTGGTGCTTTGGAGGGCGCGATGAAGCAAGGCACCAATGGCGAACCCCGAGTCCCGGAAGAACCTGCGCCGGCTGGCAGCCCGCCGCCCAATGTGCCGGCACGCGGCAGGAAGCAAAGCCTTTTGCTTCTTTATATAATGCTGGCCTTGGGCATAGCGATTCTGGCACTGGGACTGGTGCTGCTCCTGACCAATTCATAATGTGCTGGCCGGGTCGAGACCTTGCCGTCCTTGACATTTGCGCCAATATGATTAAAATAAAGTTGTAAGGTGTTTTTAAGGTAGCCCACTGGCTGGGGTGTAAGTCATTCATATCGGCAAACTTCTCTCAGAATGAGCTAGACTGTGCAAGATAATAGAGCAAAGGCAATCGGCACAATCCCTCTCAAGATGCTCTTACCACTCATCTGCTGACCGCTCTTTCCAGGTAATACCCGTTTTAAGCTTGTGGCTACGTTTGCGCGTAAAGAGGCATAGGAATTGGCAAAGGAAATTGAAGTAACGCTTAATGACAACAAGGTAACCGGCGCGGAAGGGATGACTATTCTCGACCTGGCACGGGCAAAGGGCATTGACATACCGACCCTGTGCTACGTCGAAGACTTGCTGCCCACCGGTGCCTGCCGCCTGTGTGTGGTAGAGGTGGAAGGCTCCCGGACGCTGGTGGCCTCCTGTCATACCCCCATTGCACCGGGCATGGTCATCCAGACACATTCGCCCAGGGTCATCGAGGCCCGCCGGCAGATTGTGGAGCTTATGCTGGCCAGCCATCCAGATACGTGTCTGGTCTGTGACAAGGCCAACATCTGCGAGTTGCGCAAGATTGCTGCTGACCTGGACATCGGCCTGCCGCGCTTCCGGACGCGCAAGCACTATTTCGCGATCGAGGATGTCAGCCCTTACCTCGTCCGCGATATGTCCAAGTGCGTCCTGTGCCGCCGGTGCATCAGGGGCTGCAACGAAATAGCTAAGAAGAACGTCCTTGGCATGGCCTACCGTGGCTTTGACAGCAAAGTAGTCGTTGACTGCGATGAAGCGATCAACACCGAGGCCTGCCGTGACTGCGATGTGTGTGTCTCGCTATGCCCTGTCGGTGCCTTGAGCAAGCCACGCAAGGTGGAAGAAAAGCGGCGGGGCAAGGTCCAGGTCATCAAAGGGTAGCGGCAGGAGAAATAGAGAAATGGCAGAGAACACGACAATTACACAAAGTAAAGAGACAAAAGACCTGCTAATTCTGCTGGCACAGACCCAGAAGAAATGCGGCTTCCTCTCCGAGGAGACCCTGGCCAACCTGGCGCGGACCCTGGACATGTCCTTGAGTGACGTCTATGGGGTGGCCACCTTCTACTCCTTCCTTTCGACCAAGCCCCTGGGACGGCATGTCATCCGGGTGTGCAAGAGCCTGCCATGCCATTACAAGGACGCGGCAGTTATTATAGAGAGCCTGGAGAAGACGCTGGGGATAAAAACGGGAGAGACCACGCCGGACGGACGCTTCTCCCTTGAGCTGACTAACTGCATCGGTGCCTGCGATAAGGCGCCGGCGATTTTGATAAACGATGATGTCCATGGCGACCTGACCGTGGACAGGATACCACAGATTTTGCAGGCGTATAAATAGGAGACGCTCGTGCCAGAGAAGCGGATAGTTTTAAGGAATTGCGGGGTCATTGACCCCAGGGATATGAGCAGCTATCTGGCCCATGATGGCTTCAAGGGTTTGGAGAAAGCCTTAAGTCTGACGCCTGAGCAGGTAATTGAGGAGGTCAAGACCTCCGGGCTGCGGGGCCGGGGTGGGGCGGGTTTCCCCGCCGGTATGAAATGGGAGCTGACACGGAAGTCCCCCGGCGATGAGAAATACCTCATCTGCAACGCCGATGAGGGCGAGGTCGGCACCTTCAAGGACCGGTACATCTTGCAGAATGATCCCTTCAGCCTGGTGGAGGCCATCGCCATCGCCGGATATGCCATCGGGGCAAAGAAGGGCTTCATCTACCTGCGCGCGGAATACCATTACCTGCGTCCCATGTTGGCTAATGCCATAGACCAGGCCAGGGCAAAGGGCTTTCTGTCCCACATGGATATTGAAATTCGCATGGGCGCTGGCGCCTACGTCTGTGGCGAGGAGTCCGCCCTGATGGAGTCCATCGAGGGCAAGCGGGGCGAGGTGCGCTACCGGCCACCCTTCCCACCAACGAAAGGGCTTTTCGGCAAACCGACCGTTATCAATAATGTAGAGACGCTGATGAATATACCGGCCATCATGCTGAATGGTGCCCGCTGGTTCAACCAGATTGGCACCGAGCGCAGCAAGGGCACCAAGGTCTTCTCCGTAGCGGGTGATGTGCCGCGGCCAGGCGTCTATGAGATGGTGCTGGGCAGCAAGCTCCGTGAGCTGGTCCAGGACCTGGCCGGGGCTACCGATATCAAGGCCATCCAGATTGGCGGTGCCACGGGCAGACTCATCCCCGAATCCATGCTCGATACACCGCTCGCTTTCGAAAACCTCCTCGGTGCCGGCGCTATAACTGTC
The DNA here is from genome assembly GCA_016210585.1 of Chloroflexota bacterium. Taxonomy (GTDB): domain Bacteria; phylum Chloroflexota; class Dehalococcoidia; order Dehalococcoidales; family JAFGLR01; genus JACQTX01. Next base: position 6,675 of record JACQTX010000040.1, on the reverse strand, counting down.
TTCAACAGCCACCGGGACATCATTGACATCGTCTATCGGACCATGGAGTTCCTGGCTGAGGAGTCCTGCGGCAAGTGTGTCCCCTGCCGGCAGGGCACGGAGGTCATGGTCGAGACACTGGAGAGATTTATGCACGGGGAGGGCGAAGAGAGAGACGTCAAAGTCCTGCAAGAGTTGAGCAGCACCATGATGCTGACCTCTCTCTGCGGTCTCGGGCAGGCGGCGCCCAACCCGGTCATTGATAGCCTGCAATATTTTAAGGATGCCTACGAGAGCCGAATCAAGGCAAGAGGGGAAGTTAAGGTATGAAAGCAATCACAGGTCAAAAACCTTTCGAGGAAATCGCCCAGCTTCTGGGCAAGTGTGAGAACGTATACATCGTTGGCTGCGGCACCTGTGCTACCATGTGCCACACGGGCGGCAAGGCCGAAGTCCTTAAGATGAAGGAGCAGCTGGAGAGCACGGGCAAGAAGGTCACCGGTTGGATGGTCATCCCCACCCCCTGTGATACCCTCACCGAGGATGCCCTGAAAGAGGACACTGAAGCCATTAAAGCGGCCAGCTGCCTGCTGGTCATGGCCTGCGCCTTCGGGGTGCAGACTGTTGCCCTTTACACCGATAAAGCCGTCTATCCGGCCTTGAATACCCTGTTTATCGGTCAGGAGGAAGCGCCAGGCCGCTTCTACGAAGCGTGTTTGCAGTGCGGGAACTGTGTTCTCGGTCTGACTGCCGGCATCTGCCCGCTAGTCCGGTGCGCCAAGGGCCTGCTTAACGGGCCCTGCGGCGGCTCAGTGGGCGGCAAGTGCGAGGTATCGCCGGAGACGCCCTGCGCCTGGCAACTCATCATTGACAGGCTTAAGGAACAGGGACAGCTTGAGAAGCTGGAGAAGATTACACCTATCCGTGACTGGAGCACCAGTCTCTCCGGCGGGCCGCGGCGAACGACCGTTAAGTCCTGAACCCAGAGGCAGGTTACACTCTAACATACGGTAGGCTCATAATAATCTAATACGTGCTCTCCCCCTTTGAAAAAGGGGGACAAAAGGGGGATTTCGGATGCCAAATCCCTCTCAATCTCCCTTTTGCAAAGGGAGAAGACATATTTTCGGAGACCATTTTGTTGTGAGACCATCAGCAAGTTCCGGGCTAAGCATGTCCGGAGCCAACTGCACTAGGAGGCGAGATGAAAGCAGGTTCTAACCTGGAGAAAGTCCTGGAAAGCGGCCGTTTTGCCGTCACGGCAGAGGCTGGTCCACCCAAGGGGACGAGTGCCGCCGTAGTCCAGAAGAAGGCAGAGACACTGCGTAATGCCTGTGACGCCGTGAATATCACCGATAACCAAACCGCTATCGTCCGCATGTGCAGCCTGGCCGGTTGCGTTATTGTCAAACAGCAGGGCGTTGAGCCGGTCATGCAGATGGTTGTCCGTGACCGGAACCGCATCGCCATCCAGAGCGATGTGCTCGGCGCTATTGCCCTGGGCATCCGTAATATCCTCTGCCTGACCGGCGACCACCAGAAGTTCGGCAATCACCCCTCGGCAAGAGGCGTCTATGATATTGACTCCATCCAGCTAATCCAGACTCTGAAAAGGATGCGGGACGAGAAAAAGTTTATCAATGGCGAGGATATCTCTGGAGAGGTGCCCCTGTTCATCGGTGCCGCCGAGAACCCCTTTGCCGACCCCTTCGAGTTCCGTGTCATAAGGCTGGCCAAGAAAATCGAGGCCGGTGCCGACTTCATCCAGACCCAGGCGGTCTATGACGTGCCGAAGTTCAAAAGGTGGATGGAGATGGTCACCGAGCGAGGGCTGGACAAGAAGACCCACATCCTCGCCGGCATCATACCCATACGCGCCGTAGGTATGGCCCGCTACATGCGCGACAATGTGCCTGGCATCAGTCTGCCCAATGAACTGGTCACCCGCATGGAGCAGGCCACCAGTGGCAAAGAGGAAGGGCTGAAGATTGCCCTGGAGACCATCGAACAGATGAAAGAAATCCCCGGCGTCCACGGTATCCACATCATGGCCGTAGGCTGGGAAGACATTGTCCCCACCCTCGTGGAGCGGGTCAAGCTGCTGCCCAGGCCGGTCCTGTAGGTCCCACAGCCGGCCAGACTGGTCCCCCCCATGTGAGGACAGTGTCCAAGCACCCCTCTATTCCCCTCGCAACTCGTGCCCGGCGCCGAAGCTAAAGGGCCAGAGGCAACCAGCTATGCTGGCATGGCGGCGCGCCGTGGGATAAACAAAGGACTATGGCTTGAGCCGGCCAAGCTGGGCGAAGATGGTAAGCAGGCGGCCTCGCTGCACATCCAGCTGCGTTAACCAGTCCGCGACCTCTCGGGCCCGCTGGTTGCTTCGGTAGGCCCGGCGCAGCTTCAGGTGAAGTGCTCTCAGACCCACCCATTCCTTTTCATCGGTAGCCTTAACCAGGGGACCGGCGAAAGGCGTGGTCTCCTCCCCGTATAGCCAGAGTGCCCCGTTTCCTTCACCCGGCCCGGAGCGGGGTTTTATGGCGTAGTCCCGCTCCGACGGGTCACGCAAGGACTTCCCCAGGAACCAGTTCAGAGCGTCAGCGTAAACGGCGGCGGTGAACTCCCAGCCGCCTCTCTCCAGAAAACCGGACGGAATCTCCGCCGTGGCGTCCCGGTATATCTCCTGCAAAAGCAGGGTAGCTTCACTGACACAGTGGTTGGCGGCATCAATAAAGGCATTCAGGTCGTATAGGACATTTTGCCCTTCCAGAACGGTCGTGAGGTCATGATAGGTGGGATGGTGCATCCAGGCCGGCTCATAGCGCACCTGCAGCTCACCATTGAGCAATTGCTCATAGACAGTGGTGGATGGTGCGAGGCCCAAACCGTTCTCCACCAGGTTCATCAGCCATTTGACATTATAGCCGGGCTCTACCAGCGGCAAAGAGCGGGCAAAGTCCAGAAGGACTTTCATGCGGGCCTGCTCTTCGGTAGAGAAAGGACGCTTCCCCTTGCTGGCTTCGGGCAAGGCTAAGCGCCACGGGATGGGACGTTCCCCGGGGCCGGCCTCAGGCTCCAGAGGCCGCCACTGTCCGGTAACAGTGCCAATCTCTGGCTCGCCCGTTCCCGGAATGGCGTAGGCTCTTCGCCTTCTCATGGCCACGCGGGCAGCGATGAAATAGACAACTCCCCCTACCACGACGGCGGCTAGCACCACTATCAGGAGCAGGCCCCAGAGAGGCATAAGCCCAGATTTGACGAGCCACGGCTGTGACCAGGCACTCTGGTTAGAGGCACCATCAATTGCTTTTACCCGCCAGTAGTAGGTGCCGAGTGGCAAGGCCTCCGCAGCGGTCAGCGTGTAGTGGCTGCCGGAAAGGACTGTCCTTTCCAGGATGGGCTGGGAAAAATCAGGATGTGTGTCAATCTGAAAGACGTAGCTGACGCCGCTGGTGTCAGAGACGCTGGACCACCCGAAGGTGGGCGTGGCGCCGCCCAGAAGGCCAATCCTGATCCCGTCTCCGGGGGACCGTGGGCCAGGGACTGGTGGTGGCGTGCTGTCCATAGCAAAAGATGCCTTCGATTCGTTCTTTTGCCCGTCCAGGGCCCGGAAAATATGAGGCCCGGCTAGCGATTGTGGCACGACTATTGACTTACTGAAGCTGCCGGAAGTGTCTGTAGCTCCAGTCGCTATTTCCTTGTCGTCATAGCTAATGGTGACGGGACTATTGGCCGCGAAACCCGAACCGCTAATTTCGACTGTTGTCCCCACGTATCCGGAAGCAGGGGTTACGGATGCAACCGGTGTGACATGGAAGCTTACTTCACTACTGGCTATCTGGGTAATGGAGCTGCTCGCCTTCACGGCATGGGGACCGGAGGCTGAGGCCGGGATGGTGAGAGTGGTGCTCCAGCTGCCCTGGGCATTGGCCAGGATGCCCGTGACAGCGGGCGAACCATCCCATGTCACGATAATGCCAGCTTCATTGGCACCGAAACCGGCGCCGCTAACTGTTGCGGAGCTCCCTGGTGTGCCACTTGTCCGGCTGATGGACATGGTGGGCGTAACGGTAAAGGCCATGTCCGGCACAGCGGCGGCTGCGGTAGTGGCGCCGAAGGCGTCAATAGTATGTGCGCCAGAGGTCACGACCGGAATGGTAAAGGTGGTGCTCCAGCCGCCCTGGGCGTTGGCGGAGATATTGGATGTTATAGTGCTGCCATCCAGGCTTATCGTGATACCCGCTTCGCTGGGACCGAAGCCGGCGCCGGTAACAGTCAGAGAGCTGCCCGGGTTGCCGCTCGTCCGGCTAATGGCGATTGTCGGACCGGTGGTGAAGGTCAGGTCAATGACCGCCGCGGCGGCAGTAACCGCACCGCTGGCATCAATAGTATGAGGACCGGAGGGCGATGCTGGCACGGTAAAGGTGGTGCTCCAGCCACCCTGGGCGTTGGTGGAGATGTTCGAGGCCACGGCGGTGCCATCATAGGTCACGGTGATACCGGCCTCATTGGCCCCAAAACCGGCGCCGGTAACAGTCACCATGTTCCCTGGGCTGCCACTTGTCCGGCTGATGACGATGCTTGGTCCTACGGTGAAGGAAACGTCCTGGACTGAGGTCACAGCAGTAGTGGTGCCGAAGGTGTCAATAGTGTGGGGACCGCTGATTGAGGCGGGGATGGACAGGTTGGCAGTCCAGCCGCCCTGGGCGTTGGCCGTGATGCCGGAGGCCACGGTGGTGCCATCGAAGGTCACGGTGATGCCACTCTCGCTGGCACCAAAGCCGGAGCCGGTCACGGTCACGGAAGTCCCGGGACTGCCGCTGACACGGTTTATGGTTACCAGAGGCAGGACATTGAAGGTCAGGTCAGAGACCGATGCTCCTAGCGTGGTGGTGCCCCGAGCGTCAATGATGTGGGGGCCAGAAGCGGCGGCAGGTAGGACCACGTTAGTGCTCCAACCGCCCTGGGCACTGGCGGAGACGCCGGAGCCCAGGCTGCTGCCATCAAGGGTGACGACGATGCCGGTCTCGTTAGCACCAAAGCCAGAACCGCTCACGGTCAAGGGGCTTCCCACGGTGCCACTGGTCCGGCTGATAGCGATGGTAGGTGTGGTCGTGAAGGTTATGTCAGCGATAGCCGTGGCCGTTGTGATGGCACCGGCAGCATCAATAGTGTGAGAGCCAGCTGTTGATGGTGGAATGGTAATGGTAGTGCTCCAGCCGCCCTGGGCGCTAGCCGTGAGATTCGGAGTCAGGGCCGTGCCATCATAGGTTACCACGATGCCCGTCTCGCCGGCGCCGAAGCCAGAGCCCGTGATGGTTACCGAAGTCCCCGGAGGGCCAGTAGTGCGGCTGGCGGAGATGCTCGCCCCGGTGGTGAAGGTTAGGCCAGTAATGGTAGCGGCTGACGTAATGTTGCCAGAGGCATCAATAGCGTGAGCGCCGGCGGTTGATGGCGGAATGGTAATGGTAGTGCTCCAACCTCCCTGGGCATTGGCCGTGAGATTTGAGGCAAGGGCGGTGCCATCATAGGTTACCGTGATACCTGTCTCGTTAGCGGCAAAGCCGGTGCCGGTAATGGTGGCGGTGCTTCCCGGACTGCCACTTGTCCGGCTTGTTGAGATGGACGGGGTCACCGTAAAGGTCTGGTCGGCGACCGTGGTGGCCAGGGTAGTATTACCGCGGGCATCAATAGTGTGAGAGCCGGAGGCCGAGGCGGGAATGGTAATAGTCGTGCTCCAGCCGCCCAGTGAGCTGGCGGTGAGATTGGGAGTCAGGGCGGTGCCATCATAGGTTACCGTGATGCCGGTCTCGCTGAGGCCAAAGCCCGACCCGGTAACGGTTACCGATGTGCCGGTGGGCCCGGTATTGCGGTTGGTGGAGATGGCCCCGTGTACCGAAAAGGGAACACCCGGGACAGCGGCGGCCCCAGTTTGGGAACCAAAAGCATCAATAGTGTGGATACCGGAGGCTGCCGGCGGGATAACGAAAATGGTGAACCAGTTCCCCTGCGTATCGGCCAGAATACCGCTTTGGACCACGGCGCCATCCCAGGTTACGGTTATGCCAGTCTCGCTGGCGAAGAAGCCGGAGCCGGTAATAGTTACGGAAGTCCCGGGGCTGCCGGTTTGCGGCGTCACCTGAATGGCTGGGACGGCCAGCACCGGGCTGGAGCTGGCGGCGAATCCGGTTAGCCCTATGACCAGGGCTATGACAATCAGGCGGGTTACTAATCTTCTCATCCTAATCACAGGGCCTCCAATGCGCGGGACAAGAACCAGTTGTCGAATCCGAGAAAGTCGGCAGGTCAAGCTCGCTCGCAAAGCGGATGTTCATCTGTTGACTGTTATTCTACTATTTGTGAGTGAGCTATGTAAAGGGCAACTTATCAGGGTTTACGCCCCGTTGGATGACAGCGGACACAGTCCTGATAGTTGGAAATGTCTCTATGTTCCCGCTGGACACTGGTCTGTGAATGGCACCCGTAGCAGGAATAGCTTGCCAGACTTGTAGTATGACACTGCTTGCAGGTGCGGGCACCCTCGTGGTTGCGCGGGAAGGTATGGGGACGGTTATACAGTGCCTGCTTCCAGCCATTGGTGTTGTGACACTCGGCACAATTCTGACCGAGAATGCCCTGGTGCGTGTCCTTCGACTGGTGGCAGGAGTAGCAGTCCTTGGGCGTGCCCTTGAAGACATT
>JACQTX010000045.1 GCA_016210585.1 Chloroflexota bacterium | reverse complement strand
TCCTGGGCCGCAGCGTCATCCCACGGGAAGGGATTCTTCAGACCGGCGTAAGGTGGGGGTACTTCGTCCTGGGCAGTCACCGCTATCGCGGCGGCCACAAGCAGGGCAACTGCCAACAAGGTGGCCAGCAACAGCTTCATCTTCATCTGACCCGCTCCACCTCCCGCTCCACTTTCGGCAGGGCCTCCATCTCTTCCGTAACCTCCCAGACCGAGACAATTGGTACCAGCTTGACCACGATAGCAAAGATTAAAGCGAATGCCGCAAAGGCCGCTGCCGTAATGGACCATTCCACCCAGGTTGGCTGGTAGGAGACAATCTGGCCCGGCATCTGCGGCACCTGGAGGCTGGGCACCACGATTAGGAACCGTGACATCCACATGGCCAGGTTTACCGAGATGGCGGCGGTAATTATCCGGGGAATGGTCCGTCCCACCCTGAAAATGAGGAGAACAGAAGGAATGGCAAAGGCCCCGATGATGAAGAACCAGAACCATGGTGCCGCCTGCCCGGTGAACAGCAGGTGGAGCAGCTCCCTCTCCTCGATCTTTAGCTTATAGCCAATAGTCAGATACTCCGTGACGACGAGGTAGAGGTAGATGAAAAGCATTGTCAGCAGCAGGTAGCTCAGATAGCGGAAATGCTTTTCGGTAATCAGCTCTCCCAGGTGGTAGAACTTGCGCAGGACGGCCATGACAATCAAGATGGTGGCAATCCCGGAGAAGATAGCCCCGACCACGAAATAGATGCCATATATAGTGCTATCCCAGCCGGGGCGTAGCATCCAGGCGAAGATAAAGGAGGCCACTGTGTGCGTAAGGGCCGCCATAGGCATGATCCCAAGGGCCATAAAGCCGATGGCCTTCTCCAGGCGCTCGCGCTGCGTCACGGAGTCATTCCAGCCCACCGCCAGCAGGCTAATAACCTTCCTCTTGAGAGTTGACGACCCTCTGGCCATGCGGTCTCGCATCAAAGCCAGGTCAGGAATCAGCGGCAGGTAGAGGTAGATCAGGCTGCCCACCAGGTAGGTGGTGATGACCACAATGTCCCATAGGATAGCCGATTGGAAGCGCCCGTAGGCGAAGATGTGCCAGGCCCGCTCTGGCCGGCCCAGGTCAATTATCGGCATCAGGGCACCAATGAGCAGCGCCGCCACTGTTACCACCTCAGCCATACGTGTGATAGGTGTGCGCCAGCCAGCGTGGGTGATGCGCAGGATAGCTGAGATGACTGTCCCCGCCATAGCGATGCCGAGGAAGAAGACGAAGTTCAGAATGTAGATGCCCCACATAACGCGGTCACGCAGGCCAGTAGCCATCAAGCCGTAGCGGTACTGGACGATATAGGCATAGAAGCCCCAGGCGATAATCGCCAGCAGGACCAGAACCAGGAGATAGTAGCCCGGGCTGGTCCGGGACAGGGGGTTTAGGATGAGGCGCTCGGCGCGCTCGCGCGGGCTTTCGACTCGTCTCACTCTCATCTAGAAGTCCTCCCCCCATGGCCAGACGCCAACGCGGCGGTTAAAGCCATCACCGCCCCAGGGCCACTCCGGTGGTTTGAGACGGCGCGGGTCTTTGGGCGTGCGCCCGAACTCCTGCCCGTAGCCAGGCAGATAGAACACACGGGGCTGGGTACCCAGCTCCTCTTTATAGCGGTAGGCATTATTCTCATCGAGGAACTTGGACAGCTTCACCACCTCGGCACCGTTGGACGCCACGTCTGCATTTAGGTCACCCATGTAGATGGCCTTCATCGGACAGCCCACCACGCAGAGGGGCAAACGCCCAACAGCCAGAAGGTGCTCGCAGAACATGCACTTGATGACGGTGCCCCTGACGGCAGGCACGGGATAGTAGGGCGAGTACTCGGCAAAAGCTGCCTCGGGCGGCAGCTTCGGTTCACCCCAGTTGAAGAAACGCCGCTGGTAGGGGCAGGCCGCCATGCACATCCGGCAGCCGATGCACCGCTTGTGGTCAATGAGGACAATGCCGTTCTTATCGTGATAGGTGGCCGCTACCGGGCAGACATTGACGCAGGGGGCATTCTCGCACTGGTAGCACGGCGCCGGGATGAAGAATGTGCCCCCGCCGGCCATCTCTTTTTCGAAGACCTCTATCCACTGCTCGCCTTTAGGAATGTAATGCCCCATGATGCAGGCCATTGTGCACTGCGGTGGTGTATCGAGTGTGACACAGCCTTCGCACTTCTTCAGGTCAATCACCATGCACCAGGCCTTATACTCCTTCTCCGTGGTGGAACCGTGGACTTGGGGAGTCGCCGCCCTGAGCCGGCCTATCAGCGGCACGGGCGCCGCCATGGCCGCAGCCAGCCCCGCTGCCCCCGCCGACCACTTAATGAAGTCCCGCCTGGTTAGTCCCTTTTCCTTTTCCTGCACACCAATCCCCCGAATTCTGCCGCGCGAAATTCACTCTTATTTACTGTCTTTATTTACTGTGTCTTGTGTCCCTGATGCAGCTTATTGGTCAAAGCACTGATGATATCCAGTGGTAGCGGAATGATGGTGCTGTTCTTCTCACCGGACATCTCTACTAAGGTCTGTAAATACCGCAACTGCAAGGCCGCCGGCTCCGTCTGGATAATCGCCGCTGCCTGGGTCAGCGTTTCCGCTGCCTGGCGCTCACCCTGGGCATGGATGACCTTGGCCCGCTTCTCACGCTCGGCTTCCGCCTGCTTCGCCATCGCCCGCTGCATGGCCTCTGGCAGGAGCACATCCTTCACCTCTACCAGTGTCGCCCGGACGCCCCACGGCTCCTCACTCTGCCCGTCAATTATTTGCCGCAGCCTGATGTTCACCTGGTCACGGTGCGCCAGCAGCTCATCCAGCTCGGACTGGCCCAAAACACTCCGCAGCGTGGTCAGGGCCAGCTGGACAATGGCCTCACGATAGCCTTCCACGTTGATGACAGCTTTTATCGGCTCTATGACCTGGTAATAGACCACGGCATCAACCTTGACAGTGACGTTATCCCTGGTGATGACCTCCTGCGGCTCCAGGACGTAGGGCACCACCCGCAGGCTGACCCTGGTCATGCGGTCCACCAAGGGGATGATGACATTGAAGCCGGGGTTGCGGATCCCCACCAGCCTGCCGAAGCGGAGCAGGACGCCACGCTCATACTGCTTGACAATCTTGACGGTGAAGGGTCCCAGTAATAGCACTACGACGACAATCAGGGCAATTACCCAAGCACTCACTTTAGCTCCTCCTTAAGCCTGTATTTGAAGACATATTCAATTACTCTTACTTACTGAGCGCCAAACTGGCGCACACATGCCGCCCTTGCACCGCGCTCTCACCATAGCTAGTCGTAGTAGGAAGAGGGCGAGAAAGGAAACGTTGGACGCATTTACCTCGTGCCTGTCAGGAGCCGCTCGCTCACCAGCACCCGCCTGGTATCATCCAGCCGGGCACCGGCCACTTTGATAAGCTCCTTCATGACCTTATAACCGACCTGGTTATTTTCCCGGAAGAGTGCTCTGAGGCTAGCCCCGTTGATAGCCACTACCCTGGCGTTCTGCAGGCAGACGGCTGTGAAGTTACGCGTGTAGGGTTCCACAAAGACTGACCAGCCGACCACATCTCCCCGGGCCGCCACGTCCACCGTCACTTTCCGGGCTATGCCGCCCGGCTCTACGGGCACGGTCATCTGCAAAGCTATCCGGCCATCTTCAATCACCAGAAGCTCTTCGGCATTGTCCTTTTCGTGAAAAACAATGGAGCCAGCCTCATACTCCTTTTCCACTGCAAAGCTGCTTACCTGCTCCAACTCTGCCTCGGAAAGCGTGGCAAAGACATCACACTGCCTTAGGACCTGTTTTACTGACATCGCACCCTACCCCCAAAGCTATCACTACTCACACACACTCTATTTGCCAAGCTGCCGCTCGCGCTCACGCCAGCGGCGCTCACGGCGCAAACTGGCTACCAGCTTCACGGCCGCACCAAAGAACATGGCCACGCCACCTATCGCCGCTATTCCCATCCCCACCTGGCCCAGTGCCATTGTGGCAGCCAGTCCTGTCCCAACGAGAACGCAGATACCACCGCCATAGAGGGCCGCGTCTCCCTTATCAACGCGGCGCGGCGCCTGAGCACCTTTTGGTCTAACCTCGACATTGGCAAAGATGAGCTTGCCCGGCTGAATGGAATCATCAAAGAGGTCGCCGAGCTTGAAGGGAATATTGCCTTCCCTGGCAAAAACAACGCTGGCGTCAGGCGGCAGACCCTCTCCTTCAGAGACCCCCTTCGCCATGCCGGTGACCAGTACGACACGCGTGTTGGGTATTTCCTGGGAAATAGCCTGGGCCGCGTCCAGGCCGCTGATGCGTGATAGCGGTACATTGTCCAGGCCCACAACATGCGGCAGGGAGTAGTCAATGACGGCCACATCCGGTCTCAAGTTCCGGGTCAGGGTCAGCGCCTTCACAGCGTTGTCCGCCTGGCCAATGATGACGGCGTCCTCTTTTTCGACAGTCTCCCTGAGGAAAGAGCGGGCCAGGGGTGATTCTGTGGCCAGGACGACACGGACGTTTCTCTTCTGCATGGCTAACCTCCTCAAGATTCTGTGGTCTCTATAATAGAGGTTAGCATGTGCCGCAAGTTTAGGCCATACTTAAATCGGGGGGAAATCGGCTAACGGAAAGATGTATTTAGCCAGCCCAATCCTGCTAGCAAAGTAGAAAAGGGGTAATCCGAATCAAGTATCCAGGGTAATATACCCGTGGCGCAAGGCATACTTAATGAGTTCGGCACGGCTGTGCAGACCGAGCTTGGACATGATATTGGCCCGGTGCGTCTGCACGGTGGCCACACTGAGGACAAGGCGCTCGGCAATCTCCTGGCTAGTGTAGCCCTCAGCGAAGAGCTTCATAATCTCACGCTCTCGGCCCGTTAGACCATCATAGCGGTCCTTGTCACTACCGGTCTTTATCCTCTGCAAGTAGTCACTGAGGAGCTTCTTGGCCATGGTGGGGTATAGGAAGACGTCCCCGCGCGAGACGGCGCGCAGTGCGGAGATAAGCTCTGCCGAAGAGCCACCCTTGATAAAGTAGCCGGAGGCCCCGGAACTGAGCATCTTGAAGAAGTAGTCATCGCTCTCGTGCATGGTCAAGGCCAGTACCTTGACCTCCGGGCAGCACTGTTTTATCTCCTGCGTGGCTTCCAGGCCACCCATGCCCGGCATAGTGATGTCCATCAGGGCAATATCCGGCCTGATTTCCTTGGTCTTTTGCACCGCTTCCTCGCCATCGGTGGCCTCGCCCACTATTTCAAAATCGGGCTGGGCTTCCAGGATGGTGCGCAGTCCCTCGCGCACGAGCTGATGGTCATCTACAATTAGTACCCGTATCTTGTCCATGCTTCCTCCTGACTATGTCGCCTCAGCCTCATCCTTCCCTTCTCTGGAGACACCGGCCTCCGTCAATTCCCCGGGGAGGGGAATCTCTACGGTGATAGTGGTGCCCCGGTCCACCTGCGTCTTTATATCGAGGGTGCCGCCCACAAGGGCAGCCCGCTCCTGCATACCAAGCAACCCCAGCGACTTGACACCAAGCCTGGCCCGAAATACCGCATCCATGACAAAACCCCGTCCATCATCGGCAACAGTGGCTACCATTTTACCACTTTTCACCCTTAGCTGTATCCTTACCTGCCGGGCCTCGGCATGCTTCAGGATGTTGTGACAAGCCTCCTGGATGATGCGGAACAGATTGGTCTCGATAGTAGCCGGCAGACGTCGGTTCACGTTGCGGGCCTCAAACTGAACGTCTATTCCCTCCGGTTTCAGGTGGGTCTCAATATAGCCACGAATGGCGGCCACCAGTCCCAGGTCATCGAGCGCGGCGGGGCGCAGGTCAAGGGTAAGCCGGCGTATGTCCTGGAGGGCGCGGCTCAGCACCGCTTTTGCATTTTGCAGCTTGGCCATGTGCGGCGATTTCTCCGGCAGGGCCGTTTCCAGGGACTCGATAGTCATGATGAGACCGGTAAGCGTCTGGCCATACTCGTCATGGAGCTCCCGGGCAATCCTTTTGCGCTCTTCTTCCTCGGCACTCATAACGCTGTTCAGAAGCTGCCCACGCAGCTTCTCCTTCTGCTTCGCCTCCTCGTAGAGGACCGAGTTTTCGATGGCCAGGCCCACATGCGAGCCAATGGAGTCCAGTAACTCGAAATCGCTATCGGTGAAGAAACGTTTCCCGGAGCACGCTACATTGATGATGCCCAACGTCCGGTCTTTTGATTTGAGTGGCACGCTCACAAAACCGGCAACGCCCGTCATCATGGCTGTGCCGAGCACCGGACACTGTGTCTTATCGTTGACCATCAGGGTCTGGCCATAACGGGTCACCTGGTGACAGGCGCAGACGGCTTCACCGGAGCCGCTTTCCTCGCAATTGAAGGCGGTGGCCGAGCCAATGCTGGCCATCATTTCCAGCTTGCCACTACCCGGCTCTCTGAGAAAGACACAGCCAACGGTCGTCTTGGTGACATCCAGCACCTTTTGCAGGGCATTGACCAGCACATCCTCAAGGTTCAAAGACTGGCTAACCGTAGCGGCAATGGCATTCAGAGCGGACAGCTCCTCGTTGCGCAGCAGAAGCTCGTTCCGGGATCTGGCCAGCTCCTGCGTCATGGAATGGAAGGCGGACCCAAGCTGGCCAATCTCATCGCGGCGCTTGAAGTGGACGCTCGCTTTGAAATCCCCGGAGGCCACACGCTTGGCGGCGGCAGTAAGCATGCGGACGGGTCGCACCACGTCCCGTAGCATCACCCAGACCATGGAAAGGGCCACTACCAGCATGATAAGGCCCAGGAATAGGAGCCTTTGCTGGAGCTGACGGGTGGGTGCCAGTGCCTCCTCCTCAGACTGCCGGATAGCGATACCCCAGGAAGCTGTGGTCAACGGCGCGAAAGCCAGCACATCCCGGTGTCTTTCGATTCTCTCCCTGGTCTCATGGCACCGATGGCACGTCCGCACCGTGGCTTTGTTTTGCTCGATTAGCTCCGCAAACCGACCGGGGTGGTCGCTCCTTTCAAAGCTGGCAGGGGGCACGCCGGGCTGGGTCCGGGCCAGAACAACTCCGTTCTGGTCAACCATCTCCACGTAGTCTGTCTCGCCAACGCTGGTAATTGGTGTGAGATGGCTTATGCCCAGGCGTTCGATGTCAATGACGCTGACCAGTGCCCCCAGAACCCCGCCTTCGCTGTTCGTCACCGGGGCATTGATGAGGACCACAGGCCCGTTGACAAAAGGACCTGAGACAAGGCCGGAAATAGTGAGGGCCCCCATCTCCAACGTCTCGCTCACCTCGGTGTAGCCGTGCAGGTCAGTCCTAGCACTGATGCTCCCTTCCGGCTCAGCGTAAATTACCTTGCCGCTTCCGTCGAGCAGAAGGATGTTTTCTGTCCAGACGCCCAGCTCGGCTAACCTCTCACGGAGGGGTACTACCTCTGACTGGAACTCCTTGTTATCCGGCAGATCACCCCCGAAATAGGCAACGCTCAGGAGGTCAGCCGTGACATGAGATAGGTCTTCATCCAGGTGGCGGGCAATCATGCGGGCAAGGGTTAAGCGCTCGGCAAGGGTGCGTGCCACGCTCTCATTTACCGATTGTATGCCTATCCAGCTGAACAGACCGAGGCTGACGACCAGCCCGCCAATGACGAGCAGGGCGATCCTCCTTTGTAAGGTCAGATTGGCTAGCCAGGCCATGCGCTCCTATTCCCCATCAACCGCCGCCGCAACAGGTAACGGGGCCCTCCTGCCTTCAGCTTACTACAAAATCCCTACTTATGTAAAGAAAAAGGAATAGCCCGGGACCGGCGATGTCACCTGTAGGTCGGGGCTCCTGACCCGACCTGAAGTAGCTCCTGAGCTTCACGCTTAAATAACGCTTGAATTTCGGCAGCCGAGGGGCTATAGTGGGAAATAGGCAGCCTAAGCTCTACGAGGGAGGTCATTCATGGAGCATGGTTTAGGGGACCAGCAGGTATCCGTCCTGTGGCGCAGGGCCGAGGTGGCGGGCATACCCCGCCGTAAATTTCTGGCGTTGCTGGCCAGTGGCGGGGCGGTGGCCATCCTCGCCGCCTGCACTCCGAAGGTTACTCCCACTCCAAGCCCGGTCCCTCCATCTCCTCCTCCCACAACGCCAGCCCGTCCCATCCTTAAACCGACCCCCGATGCCTTTTTCATTCCGCTGGGCACCAATGCTGAAATGCGCTTTGAGGTCATGGCGAGCCGCGCCTATATCACACCCGGCTCTTTCTTCTTTGTCCGCAGCCATACGGCCACACCACTGATTGATGTCAAGACGTGGAAGCTGCGCATCGAAGGCGATGGCATCGCCAGCCCGCTTGAGGTCACCTACAACGACCTCCTGAAGATGCCCAGCAAGACCGTAATTCGCTTTGTCGAATGTGCCGGGAATGGGCGTTCCTTTTTCGATACGCTGCTCAAGAAGCCCGCCGAAGGCGGGCAGTGGCGCTTGGGCGCCTACGGCATCGCCGAGTGGACAGGCGTTCCCCTGGCCGAGTTGCTCCGGCAGGCGGGCATCAAGAGGACAGCAGTGGATGTCATGCCCACCGGCCTGGATAGCACCAGCGTGGAGCGTCCCATGCCCGTGGACAAGGCGATGGCAGAAGATACCCTGCTGGCCTATCTCATGAACGGGGACATTCTCCCCCTTGACCACGGTTTTCCTGCCCGTGTCATCGCTCCGGGCTGGGTTGGTATCAACAGCATCAAGTGGGTCGGCAAGATTACCGTCTCGGAGAAACCCATCTTTGTGGACAAGAACACGAGTAGCTACGTCTTCATTGGCCCGGACTACCCGCCGCAGCCGCCGGCCAAAGGACCTATCCTGACCACACAGGTGGTCAAGAGCGCCTGCGCCCTGCCCTGGCCGGCCACCCTGAGCGCCGGTGCTCAGAGGATAGTTGGCTATGCCTGGTCCGCCTTCGGCAAAATCGCCCGTGTCGAGGTCAGCACCGATGGCGGCCAGACCTTCCGGGAAGCCGCTCTTACCGGGCCGAACATCGAGCAGGCAGGTGTGCGCTGGGAGTTCACCTTCACCGCCCAGCCGGGCGAGATGACCATTACCCCGCGCGCCACGGACGACAAGGGCAACCCCCAGATCGACCTCGCCCAGCAGAAGTGGAACCAGCTTGGCTACCTCTTCAGTGCGCCTGTCCCCCATCCGGTAAAAGTGGTCGGGTAACGAATGACCAAACGCCTCATGTGTTTTCTGACGGCAGCGGGACTGCTTCTGGGGCTATTAAGCAATGGCTGCCGGGCAAAACCTACGCCTACGCCAAGTCCTGCCCCGGCCAATACCGTTGGTCAGTTCGCCTCGTCTGGCAGGACTGTTTTCATCACCATTTGCTCTAACTGTCATGGCGAGCAGGGACAGGGCATTACCGGCCCGGCCCTGATTGGGTCTAATGCCTTCCTGGAAAAGTTTGAAAACGCGCAGCGCCTTTTTGAATACATCAGTATCGCCATGCCCCAGGAGGCCCCGGGCAGCCTCACCCGGCAGGAATACCTGGAGGTGCTCAGCTACCTCATGCTGCAGAACGGCTTCATTGACGAGAAAGTCCCCTTTGACCCGGACGGGCTGGAAAAGCTGCCCCTGAAGAAGTAAGGGGAGGAGCTAAGTTCCTGCTAACGATACTAAGAAGTACGTCAATAACACTGCAGGCGCGTGGATGGGGACAGAGCAGTCCTCCTTAGACGATAAGATGTCTAAAGAAGACTACAACACAGCCATGTGGGACTTGTCAAGGGCATAATGATACCCAAAATCGACGATTGGCCTCCATAGGGCAAGTTTCCGAACCTGCCCGGCCACGGCGGTCGGGTTGGGAAACCCGACCTACAGATTGAATCGCTATTCTTGGGTGATACTGTCTCATTTTTTCGCAGAGTTTTAGATAGGGTAAACCGAAGGCTGAAAGCCAGTTCAAACGGCTTGGTTCTGTCTATCATCAAGTATCGCCCAGTTTTCGTTTTGAGCTACAGAACGGTACTTCTTCTAAGCAACCTAGCTAACGCTTCAATTGAAATCGTATAACAATATTGTTATACTACTTATGTGGTGTGGTCTATCGAGTATTATCAGTCGGGAACTGGCAAGTCCCCGGTTACAGAGTTCATTGAGTCGCTGGATGCTAAATCAAGAGCCAAAGTGGCCAGAACCCTCGATTTGCTTGAGGAATTTGGTGTCAGCCTTGGCATGCCATATGCTAGGCACCTTGAAAAGCAACTGTGGGAGTTGAGAGTTCGACATGGCAGGAACCGGTATCGCATAATCTACTTCTTGCACATCGGGCGGACATTTGTTCTCTTGCATGGACTTACCAAGAAGGCAGGGACAGTGCCCAGAGCAGATATGGATATGGCGAAAAGTAGGCGGGACGATTACTTGGCGAGGAGGAGGTAGAGCATATGGACTGGAAAGAACATAAGAAGCGACTTTTGAAAGACCCTGAGTTCAGGAAAGAGTATGAGGTGCTTGAGCCTGAATATAAACTGGCGTCTGCCTTGATTCGACTACGGCTGGCGAAGGGACTAACTCAGGAGCAGTTGGCGAAGCTGCTGAACACGAAACAGGAGAGCATCGCCAGGTTGGAAAGCGGCGGTTCGCTGCCATCTCTATCCACCATCAAGAAAGTGGCGAATGCACTTGATGCCGAACTGGAAATCAATCTGCGGCCAAAACCTAACTCTGAGGAAGATTTACTCGTCAAATTAAAATAATCCAGTTAGTGGATTTACTAATGGTTTCATAACAATTTGGCCGTGCTCCCCCTTTGACAAAGAGCCTGTCCTGAGCCTGCCGAAGGAGGGATTGAGGGGGATTTCACATTTCAAATCCCTCTCCTTTTCCCTTTTCCAAAGGGAGAAGTTACGCTTTTCGAGTCCGTTTTATTTTGAAACTACTAGTAACTTACGGGCTGAACATTATCTCGAAAGTCGAAGTATCACTGACGGACTATCATTGAGTGAGGAAGGAAAATGTTGCCGGAGAATCGAATTGCGACACATCCCGGCGAAATACTGAAAGAGGAGTTTCTTGACCCAGCTGAAATTACCCAGGTAGCGCTTGCTGAACACATCGGAGTTCCCCTGCAAAGAGTAAATGAGATAGTTCGGGGCAAGCGGGGAATTACACCGGAGACAGCATGGTTGCTTTCCCAGGCGTTAGGCACCACACCTCAGTTCTGGATGAATCTACAGGATGCTTATGATTTGACGAGCAAACGCCCCAAGCGAAGGGTTTATCGTTTAACTAAAGCCGCGTAAGCTAAGTGCGTCACTGTCTCCATGATATTATCTCGTAAGACTCGAAGCCATCTCCACTAGCCACGCCACCCAGGCGTCAAGGCCCTGGCCGGTGGTGCAGGAGAGAGGGAAAATCGCCACCTGGCTGTTGATGCTTTTCACGGTCTTCGTGTAGGCTTCCAGGTTGAACTTCACGTAGGGGAGCAGGTCAATCTTGTTGATGATAACGGCGTCAACGGCGTGGAACATAAGGGGGTACTTGAAGGGCTTGTCATCACCCTCCGGTGTATGAACAATCAGCACTTTCAGGTGTTCCCCCAGAGCGAACTCCGCCGGGCAGACCAGGTTGCCCACGTTTTCGATAAAGAGCACCTGAATCTCAGGGAGCGGCAGGCTGCCGAGGGCATTGCTTATCATGTTGGCGTCCAGGTGACACTCGCCGCCGGTGTTTATCTGGACTACCGGCACGCCCATCTTGCCAACCGCCTCGGCGTCAATGCTGGAGGCGATGTCACCCTCAATGACGCCGGGCTTAACCCTGCCTTCCAGCCTCTTGGTGGTTTCCATGATAAGGCTGGTCTTGCCGGCGCCCGGCGAGGCCATGATATTGACGGCAAAAATCTTATGGCTGTCCAGTAGCTGGCGGTTGCGCTGGGCGATGCGGTCATTGGCGCTGAGAATGTCCTTGAGGACCTTGATTTCCATCACTCCACCTCGATACTGTCCACAAATAGCTCCGGCCCGCCGACAATTTCAAAGCTATCCCCCTGGCAGGCCGGACAGGTCCAATCATGCTCCCCCAGCTCGAATATGCTGCCGCATTTGCGGCACTTAGCTGTAGCGGGGATGCTCTTGATATTCACGGCAGCGCCCTCGGCGATGGTCCCCTTGCTGAGGATGTCCAGATAAAAACTGACCGAATCGCCAACCACTCCGGTCATCTCGCCGATGATGAGGTTGATACGGGCAACCCGTCTTGCCTCCGCCCGTTTCGCTTGCTCCAGGACGATATCGAGCATACTCTGCGTGACAGACAACTCATGCATTTACGTTAATGTGACTTTCAACTATCAGCATTCAGCTCTAGCCTTTGGCCACAGTCAAAAGCTGAAAGCTGACTGCTGAGTGCTGATAGCTACAAGGGACTGGGCCTATTTGTGCTGCACCTCACTCAGTATGGCCTGATGCAACGTCCTGAAATTGGGGGGTGGGGGTGAAGGGACGTCCGCCCTTCTAACTACCTGAGTAGCCTTGACGGTGCAGCGGGTATTGCAGAGACCACAGCCCACACACCATTGCTGGTCAATAACGGCCACCATATCCTTGATGGTGATAGCGTTCACCGGGCATACTGCAACGCAATCGCCACAGCCGTTGCACATGGCTTCATCCACCTTGCCAATGAAGTAGGTGGCTATCATGGTATCCCGGGGGACTTTTCGGCGCCTGATGGGGTTCAGATTCCAGCAGCAGCAGCCGCAGCAGCTACAGGTGTGTTTGACTTCGCCCTGGGCGTTGTCCACGAAATGGACCAGGCCATCTTCTTCCGCTTTACGGATAATGTCCAGTGCCTCAGCCTTTGTAATCTCCCGACCGAACCCCCGCTCGATGACGAAGTCGGCCATATCGTCAAACTTCAGGCAGGCTTCCATGAGATGGTCACAGCCTTTCCCCATGAGCTGGGCACGCATGCGGCACGGGCAGTGACACACCGCGATGCTTTTAGCCCGCCGGATGACACCGGCCATGGCCTCGTAGTCATAGACACCCTGCTGCGTGACCGCTACGGCGGTACTAACCGGAATATAGCGGTATTCCTTTGTCTTTACCTTTTGCTGGATTTCATCCAGCACCTGGCGTCGGTAGTAGTCGCTGACCATTTCGGCCATCTTCTTAGCATAAGGCGTCCGCTCGCCCTTCCAGTAGAAAGTCTGCGGGAAGCCGAAGCCCCGCTGCACCAGGGCGTAGCCCTTCCGCCCGTCCTTTGTCAGGCCAGAAAAGACGAACCCCCGGCGAGCCATGCCTTCCAGCACGGCGACGAGTGTCTCACGTGGAAGGTCAATATCCTCAGCAATGTCATCAACCGGCACCGGCTGAAGGGGAATCACACCGGTGGGCAGAGCAAGGGCGATTTCCGCTTCAACCTGAGAGAGGTTCTCCCTCAGCAGGTTGGCCATTTCCTCTCTATAGGGCAGCGTCATCCCCAGGCCGGTCAGATGCAATGCCAGCGCTTGAAACACATCCTTTATCATACGTCCTCCCCTTTTTCGCCTTTAGTGTAATTTGGCCAAATTCGAGGCCAGCCAAGCCGCAAAGTCAAGTTGGGTGTCATTGCGCGCTCACCCTCCGCAGGCGGACAGTCACCGCGCAACGTTAGCGCTATCACGTCATTGAAGTGTTGGCTTATTTCTTCTTGCCCTCTTCCCCCTTCAGCTTTGGCTGCTTGGGTTTCTTGATGTTCCTTCTGCCCTTGGTGCCCATGTGTCCGCCTCCCGTTTGATGAATATGTAACCGATGGTCTTATGTTATCAGACCTCGGTGGCGCAGGCGTAGCCTCTCCCAGGTCCTGTTGTCCTCCGGGGGTGTTACCCTCTCAGCCTCCGGGCGTAATGCGAGGGTTACGGCCTCATCAGGGCAGCCAGTAACGCACAAGCCACAGCCGATGCATTTCGTCAGGTCAATGGTGGCCACGTCATCAACCGTGCAAGCGCCTACCTGACATCGTTTGGCACAGATGCCACAGGCGTTGCATGCCGCTCCGTCCACCACGGCATAGTAGTTGGCCCTGGCTACCGAGTTGGCGATGCCGAACTGGGTAATGCCCCGCAGCGCCATGCAGCAGCAACCGCAGCAGTTGCAGACAAAATACACGCCTCTGATGAGGTTGTTGACGGTATGCACCAGCCCGATTTCCTCTGTTTTATCAAGCACCTTGAGGGCTTCCTCCTGGGAAATGTCATGTGGTCCAGGGGGTCTGGACGTTCCGGAGAAGCTGAGGCAGACCTGGAGCGGGAAATTGCATTTGCGTTCGCCCAGCATGTCCTGATGCATGCGACAGAGGCAGTCCCGCAGGGTGAACTGCCGTGCCTGCAAGAGCAGGCTTTTAACATCGTCATAGGGGAGAATAACCTCGGGCTTGACCGCCTGCCGGGCAGGGACGACGCGGAATATGGCCGGAGATGGACTCATAATGCCTGACAGCCCGCCTTCGGTGAAATACTGCTCAAAAAGATGGGCCAAGTCATGGTCCATGATGTCCCGCTGCTCCTCATAAAAGCCCACAACTATGGGTGCCAGTCGGAACTTCTCCACGCCCTCCTTTTTTGAGCCCCAGATGAGACCACGGCCCAACATCTTTCCAAGGCGTGGGCCAAGCTCCTCTCGTGACATATGTGCCCGCTCCGCGATAATATCCACGGGCTCACTGGTGGCTGTCAAATAGCTGCCGGCCAGGGCTTCCTCCGGTGAGAAAAGCCTCCGCAGTATCTCTAGCTCGATGCCGGAGCGTGTCCTAGGATAGCCGCAAGGTACTTTGTCCAGGGCACTGGCTAACTCTTCATACACACCGCTATTCATGCTTCGCTCTTTTCTCAAGTCCGGCTAAATTTAACCATAGTGCATGAATATTAGCAAGTGGCGAGCGGAGCGCGGCAAGGCTCCCGCGAGACGCGTGGAATTGTATTCAAATCAGTCACTCGATAGTTCCGAAGACAGATTCACTGAGTCCCAAAATCTCATTGCGAGAGCATTTCTTCAGAAAAGGAAGGCTTCAGCATGAGGGCAAAGTCTTGGCGTTGGGATGATTCGCTCCCGCAGGCACATACTAATCGTTTCATCATAGCATGGTGCATTTTGTGTCAGGTCAGCTTACCCAACGATACCGACCCAGTGTCGGTGCACGGGGTAATCCAGTCGGTATCCAGACGTGATAGGGGGAACCAGACTACGATTCGGGCGGAGGCTGCACGAGTTGGACACCCGGTGAAAGAGGCTATCTTTGCCGTAGCAATTGGAGGATTGGCGCGTGTAACCCGCCATTGGAAAACAGCAGGTTGGTCCGGCCACAAGTATAGGCCTCGGCTAAATGTCCAGGACAACATGGGCTCGCCAGCCACCATCTGTCTGTTCAAGTCTGAGGTCATGAAGAGTAACGGCCTTAACATCTACATGCTGGTGGTGGCGCTCTCGGTCAATATGTTCGCCTTCGGCCATGGCTCTGAGGTGCCATTCTTTGTTGAATTTCTCAATTTCCACATCTTTTACACGCAGGAGCAATTGCTCAGCATCCTTGTAATAGACCAGCATTTGTAACAGCTCCAGGAGCAGCAAATCAAGAGCCTCATTACTAAGCTGTATGACGCGGCTTTCTCGCGATTGGACCTCTTCAAGATTATCTATCATGACATTTATCACGGCATCGCTGGCGCTTCTAAAAACCTCGTGAATGTCCTTACCGTCAGCTTCAAAGGCGATATCGGCTGTAGCTTCTTCCTCGATGAAACGATGGCCCATAGCTCTCTCCTTCAAGAGGGTTTCCTACCCCTTAACGTTCCCTACAGGCGTGAAACGCACTACTCGCCGACTCAGCCCGGCCTTTTCGGTCGCCTCGACAACTTCATCAATGCTTTTGTAGGCGCCTCCGGCTTCCTCGGCCAGACCGGGCCATGACGCCGTGCGCACATAAATCCCGCGCGATTCCATTTCTCTCTGTAACGTCTGACCGTGCCATAGCTTGCGCGCTCTGGTCCGGCTCATTGTCCGGCCGCTGCCGTGAGAAGTGCTGTAAAAGGTCTGCGCACCTTCCGGAATGCCAACAAGCAGATAGGACCCTGTTTCCATGCTGCCACCGATGATAACCGGCTGACCGATATCTTTGTAGCGTGCCGGAAGCCCGGGCAGCCCGGGACCGAAGGCCCGGGTTGACCCTTTACGGTGGACGAGTAACGCTCGCTCTTCGCCATCCACCCGGTGCCGTTCTAGCTTGGCAGTATTATGAGCAACATCATAGACCATATGCATACCCAGGTCTTCCGCCGAACAGCCAAAGACCTGAGAGAAGACCTCACGGATGCGATGCAGTATCACCTGCCGGTTGGCAAAGGACATGTTTAGTCCGCATTTCATACCCGAGAAGTAGTGTTGTCCTTCAGGCGACTCGAACGGGGCGCTGGCCAGTTCCCGGTCAAGAATCTTGATCCCATACTTGTTTTCCATTACCATTAAGAAAATCATCAGGTTATCCGAGGCTACCTGGTGGCCGAAGCCACGGCTGCCGCAGTGAAACATGACAACAACCTGGTTGGGAATAGTTATGCCGAATGCCTCAGCGACCTTCTTGTCAAATACGTTTTCCGGGCGTACCACTTGTATTTCCAGGTAATGGTTGCCGGACCCCAACGTCCCGATTTGGTTTATGCCTCGGGAAATGGCCTGTTGACTTACTTTGGAAGCATCTGCGCCCGGGATGCAGCCACTTTCCTCGGTTAGCTCCAGGTCTTCTTCCCAGCCATATCCATTGCGAACGCACCAACGCGCGCCTTCCTCGAGCACGGTGCGAAACTCGGCTGTGTTCAGTTTTAGGAAACCTGTACTGCCAACGCCTGCCGGCACTCGCTGGTAAAGTCTATCAACCAGTTCGTTAAGATGTGGTTTTACTTCCTCCCAGGTCAGGTTAGTAGTCAGCAGACGCATACCGCAATTAATGTCAAAGCCGATACCGCCCGGAGATATTACCCCCGTTTTCACGTCCATAGCGGCAACGCCGCCTATAGGAAACCCATAGCCCGAGTGACCGTCAGGCATGCACATGGCATACCTGGTGATACCCGGCAACGTGGCCACGTTTGAAATCTGGTCGTAGACAGCCTCGTCCATCTCCTGGATCAGCTTCTCCGTGCCAAAAATTCGGGCTGGCACCTTCATGCCTGCCTTATAGGTGACGGGAAGTTCCCACACCGTATCAGATATTCTTTGGAGAGCATGAACAACGGCCATAGTCCACCACCTTTAGCCCGCACCAATCAGGCGAAATAACTTTTTTCTGTGGCCAGAATGGCACCAAGAGGATAAGCCTTTCCTGAAAAAGCATTATCGGACCACTGACCAGGAAATAGTATCCGTATGAATACGTAATTTCGGCGAAAAGATCCCTTAGTTTTGACGGGTCACTGATGGCCTGGCCGTTTTGTGGTTGACACATCCGGCAAAGTGAATAGACTAGAATATCAACAAGAAGTGACGCTCAGGGGAAGCAAAGAGGACAACGGCTAATAAAGAAATGCCCTAAAAAAGAGGCAGCACTGGCACCTTTTTGGACTTGACATTAAGCGATACAGACTTTCGCTGCTACAGGCCACGCGGCAATGACCTGTAACTCCATTTTGGGATAGACCCTGACCGGTGCCAGTGCTCTATATTCATAATAGAACGTGGCCAGAGCCAAGTCCATACACATAACTAATTAACTGGCCTACACACTAATGACTAGGCGCACCTGCCGGCCGAATAGGACACGAGACCACGCTAATAGGACATCTTTCGCTACTCAGCTTTTTGCTCCTGCCAACGGGTGGTTTCGCCATCTTCTTGCCAGCAGGTGCCCCCGCCATCCGCGTGACAGGCCGACTCGTCCACGTATTTGTAGAGCTGGGCCAAGGTCGCGGTTAGCGGTAAGATGAGAATAAGACCCCAGAAGCCCGCGAACTTGGCGCCGAGCACCAGCAGAAGAAGCGCTACCGCCGGGTGGATACGCAAGTAGCCGCCCTGAATCCTGGGCACAAGAAGATTATTCTCCAGTAGCTGCACCACCACAAAAAGTCCCAGCACCCACAGTGCTTTCTCCGGGGCTGTGCCCAGGGTGACAATGACAGCGATAGCGCCGCTTATCCATGGACCGATGGTAGGCACAAGCTCAGCTACCGCGGCGATAACGGCCAGTGGCACAGCAAAGGGGACTCCCAGGACCAGCAGGCCAATCAAAGTAAGAATGCCCACCACAAGGCCCAGCACAAGCTGAGCGCGCATGAAGCGCCCGAAAACATCTTCAATAATGGCGAGAACGCTGCGGGTATGCTTATCGGCCCAGGATGGAATGAACCTGAAGAAGCCCGTCCCCAGTTTCTCCCAGTCTTTCAGCAGATAGAAAAGGAAAAGAGGCATCATCAGGAAGCCAAAGACCAGGCTCATGGTCGAGGGGACGGCCGAAATACCTTGCGATAGGACTGAGTGGAACGCGTTACTTATGGCTGTCCCGGCTTGCTGGACAATCTGGTCTATCTGGTCGCGGATTTCCGGTGGCCAGACCTGGCGAAAGGAATCGGTCCACTGCTGCAGAGCGGCTATGGCCGAAGAGATGTAGTCATAGGCGTTATGGACGACAGTAGCCGTTGACTGCACCGCCATGGTAAAACCGTAAAAAGCCGCCGTGCCCACCACACCCAGCACCACCAGGTAGAAAGAGGCCAGCAGCGTGACCCGTTTGGCCTGCAGATAGCGCTCTGGCCGGGGCAGCCGGCGCTCTAGCCAGGAAACTACCGGCTTGAGCAGATAGGCCAGGATGAAGCCGAGGATGAAGGGCAGCAGCAAGCTGCGCAGCAGATAGAGAATCCAGAAAAACAGGATTACTACTGCCGTGAGAGCAATAAGTGGCCAATGTTTGACAAAAATGTGCCGCAACATCCAAGTCTTCTTGCCATCCGTTATCCGGCGAGGTGAGGTCTAATATTGACTAGATGGAACAGGCCATTGGGGGTTGCCTTTTGCAAAAGGCAACCCCCAATGGCCCGCTTACCGGGAAAGCTGCCTCTACTCCGTCGTGTTACCACCGGCAATTTTCTCGCCTACCGTATGGCGGACATCGGCAACTTTCTCGCCTACGGTATGCCGGACATCGGCAACCTTCCCCCTGGTCTTCTCCATGATGTCAGAGGCCCTTTCCTTGATTTGTGCCCTGGTCTCCCGTCCGGCGCGGGGCGCGTAAAGGAAACCAACGGCCACACCAATAGCGGCGCCAACAAGAAGGCCAATCCCAAAACCGGTTGCTGAATCCTTGCCCATTTCTGTTACCTCCTTTCTCTGTTCTCTCTACTCTCAAAGAATGAGTTTACAATATCAATGCCCTTGCGTATGCCCTGGATGAGGGCCACGACCTCCAACACAGGTTTGACCACCTCACTGCTCGACTGGAGTGTCGCCAGGGTGCTCTGGATAAGCTCCTGGGTGGTCCTCATCCGGCGAAAGAGGGAAGCTATTATTATGGCAAGCATGACAAGTGTAACTGTTCCAACAATGCCAAAGACGATGATAATGACATCCCGGAACAACCCAATGCTCACCCTTCACCTCCGTTCTATTCAGCGGGCCTATTCTCTGATAGGACCTGTCAGGCCGTATCCGTAACCAGCAGACTGCGGGGAACTGCATTCCATTTAGCACCCTTAGATAAGTCTGGCATACGGCTGCCGCAAGAGGTATCCGTAATATTACTTAATTAAAACGCCAAACACACGTAACTTTGCCAATGGGGAGAACAAAATGGGTTAATTCAGCGGCGCGCTTGCGGCGGGATGATGTTTACCTGGATACCGACTCCCGTATCAAGTACGGGAACAAGTTTCGTCGGTATGGTTATGTGTATTTTCGTTTTCCGGTGCTGGTTTGTCGCCAGCACAGAAGATTACTATGAACGTAGTGCTCTAACCGTCTTAACATTTACGGGTCATCTACAGGTATGCCCATCCCCTGACCCCCTTCCCTGGGGGAAAGGGGAGTTATGTAAATCTCTTCCCCTTCTCATAAGTAGGAGAAGGGGATAAAAGAGCTTGTCCTAAGCAAAGCCGAAGGGAATGAGATCATCCCTCATATAGCGGCACTTGACGGATGTGGCAAGTGTGCCAGGTCCTGCTTTGGCGGAGTGTGGCTGCAAAGATGCACCAATTAAGCTGATACACGACACTAACGCGCGTGGTGCTTAGGTGACTGTGTGCCACTGATGGCAATCTTCAGCTTCTTGACCTCAGTGACCCCCTTTAGAGAAGAGACCATCCCTACAAGCGTGTTCCGGACAACCTTGCTGACGAACTCGTTTAGAGACAGAGGCGCGTTGTTTATGTTGACCGCCAGCTTGTTGCCGTCCAGGGTAATCTCCACGCTTTTCACCTCATGCACGCCCTCCAGCCCTGAGACCATGCCATTAACGGTGTGGTCAATGAACCCCTGGACAAAGTAGTCAAGGTCAACCGGGACGTCATTCACTGAAAGATTGATGGTCCTGGTCATAGCTGTTGCCTCCTTCTTCCCTGAATTTACTCTCAGGACAGGATAACAGAAAACTGATGACTACCAGCGATTTTCATCTAGCCGCTTTTCTTGCGGACATAGACCCTGGTTTCCTTGTCTTCCTCAATGCCCAGGAACTCGTTACCTGTCGCCTTGCACCAGGCCGGCATGTCCTGCTTGATGCCTTTGTCATCCGCAATCACCTCCAAGACCTGTCCTGGCTTGAGCTGCTTCATTCTCTCGGCTGTCTTGACAATGGGCATCGGGCAGTAAAGCCCGACGCAATCAAGGGTCTGGTCAGCTTTCATAAGGACTTCTCCTTAGATAAAAAGGGTTGCCTTGGACTCTTTAGCCTCGCCCAGGAAATAGGCGGCACCGGCCAGCATGGTCACCTCCGGCCGGAAAGCGTCCTCGGGCAGGCCCATGACACCACACGTGGTGGTGCAGGCAATCATCTTTACCCCCATAGCATGAGCCATGGTGATGAACTCGTCTATCGTTGGGACGTGGCTCTCCTTCATGAACTTCTTCATCATGCCGGTGCCCAGCCCCATCATATGGAACTTGGACAGCTTGAGCCGGCGGGAGCCGCCCCGGTTCATCATGTTCATCATCTTCCGCATCAGTCCCTTGCTCTCAATCTTGCCCTCGTTTTTCTTGATGACGTTCAGCCCCCAGAAGGTGAAGAACATGCTGACTTCCATGTCCATACTGGCGGCCGTAGTGGCCAGAATGAAGGCGGCTAAGGCCCTGTCCAGGTCGCCGCTAAAGACAACCATGGTCAGCTTTTCTTTCTCAGCCATATGGCACTCCCTCAGGCTTCCTCACCCTTAAGCTCGGCACCACAGCTGGGACAGACTTTATCCTCGCGCGTCACCGGTTTATGGCACTTGGGACAGGAAAGCACCATTACCTCACAAGCCTCGCAAAAGGGAAATGAGGCTTCGCCGATTTCCGCATCACAGTAGGGGCAGCGACAGCATTCCCTCTCGATTTTATGCTCAGCGTTCATCACTGCTTCCCTCCTTCCGCTTTTTTCTGCTTCTTCTTGTAGTCATCTATCGCTTTGTGCAAGGCCTGGGCACCAAGGTTGGAGCAGTGGAATTTGTTCTTCGGCAGCCCTTCCAACTCATCGGCAACTGTCCGTGGCGTGATTTTCATAGCTTCTTCGAGAGTCTTTCCCATGGCCATCTCGCTGACTATGCTGGAAACGGCAATGGCGGCCCCGCAACCAAAGGTCTTGAACTTAATATCATCCAGCCGGTTCTCCTTCACCTTGATATAGAAGGTCATCATGTCCCCGCAGACCGGATTGCCCTCCTCCCCGATACCGTCGGCGTTCTCAATCTCGCCCACGTTACGCGGGTTTGTGAAGTGATCCATCACCTTCTGGCTATAAATTGGCATGCTAACTGCCTCCTTTGCTTGCCTTGACGAATTTGGAATAGAGCGGTGACATCTGACGCAGCCTGTCCACAATCGGTGGCAGGACCTCCAGGACGTAGTCTATGTCCTCATCAGTGTTGTCCTTGCCGAAGGTAAAGAGAAGGGAACCCTGGGCTACTTCATGGCTGATACCCATGGCAATGAGCACATGGGAAGCCTTGAGGGCTTTCGATGTGCAGGCCGAGCCGCTGGACACGGCCACTCCCTTCATATTCAGCATCATGAGCATGGACTCGCCTTCGATGAACTCGATGCAGAAGCTGGCATTGCCCGGCAGCCGGCCCTGCGGGTGCCCTGTCACCACGCTCCGGTCGATCCTCGCCGGCAGCTCCCGCAGCAGGCGGTCACGCAGGTGGGCAAACTTCGTCATTTTCGCCGGGATATCCCCGGCAGCCAGCTCAGCGGCTTTGCCCAGGCCAACAATGGCGGGCACGTTCTCTGTCCCGGCACGCCGGCCACCTTCCTGAATACCACCATCCAGCAGTGGGATAATACGCACACCTTTCCTTACCCATAAGGCGCCGACGCCCTTGGGACCGTAGAACTGGTTACCAGCAAGGCTGAGGGCATCAACCCCCAACTCTTTCACGTTGACAGGGATATTCCCCACAGTGGCTACGGCGTCCGTGTGAAAGATAATGTTGTGCTCAAGGGTAATGCGGCTAATCTCTTTTATCGGCTCAAGGGTGCCCACCTCACCGTTAGCATGCATGATAGACACCAGTATGGTATCCTTGCGGATGCTCTTGTGGACGTCCTGGGGGTCAACCACGCCGTATCTATCTACGGGGATGAGCGTCACATCAAAGCCCCACTTCTCCAGCGTGCGTGCCGAGTGCAGCACAGAGAAATGCTCGATTTCCGAGATGATGATATGCTTGCCTTTGGCCTGCTGGGCCAGGGCCAGGCCTTTGAGGGCGAAGTTGTTGCTTTCCGTGCCACTGCCGGTGAATATTATCTCCTCGGCCTGTGCCCCGATGAGACCGGCCACCTGCTCACGGGCATCGTCAACGGACTGTCGCGCCATATCACCCCAGTCATGCAGCGATGAAGGGTTCCCGAACAGCTCACCGAGGTAGGGGAGCATCGCCTCACGGACCTGGGGGTCAAGGGGCGTAGTAGCAGCATTATCGAAATAGACTTTCTTCATATCATGACCTCTAAGCTTTATTTCCCCTCCAAAATAGCAGTCCTGATGAAGAATGGCTACTACTAATGTCGTATTTCTAAATATAGCACTAAAAAGCAGTGGTGTAAATTGAGATGGCTGGGGGGTTTAACAGCTTTACCGTCATGACGAGGAGTCCTTCACTGCCCGCCCTTCGACAAGCCCAGGGCGGAATGGCCCGCAATGACGGGACCACACACATTAAACACTCAGAACAGGAAGGTGTCCGCGCGGACGGGGCAAGATCCCTCTACCTGGGCTGGCACTCGCAAGCTTAAGCAGTAGTGCCGCTTCAGGATATCTGTCGCCGCTTTCGGGGAAAACGGGCCAGGCGCTTCAGGAGGGCACGGAAGAGGCCCGCCCAAGAGCGGCGCAGGTCAGCCTCCGGGAAGGTCTGCCCTTTATGCCGGCCATATCGCGTCTGCACAAAGGCCTCGGTCACCATGTGAATGGCTTCTGTCTGAGAGGGTAAGGCGATCGCCAGCCTGGCGCCGTACTCCGCCGGGGTCTGGCTGGGCAGCGGCCCTAGTCCGGCCAGCAAGGCCCAGAAGGACATCCGGCCGTACAGGCGGCAAGACAGGTCCCTGGACCTGCGGGCAGTCCGCTGCCTGATGACAGCGATAGCCCTCGGCAACGTCAGGAAGAGAACTAGCGCCGAGACCAGCAGGACAAAGAGCGGTTTGCCCCATTTCTGCACAGTAGCGAGAATTCGGGAGCCATCGCTGTAAGTTTTAGCCTCTGCAAATTCTTCGGGAGATGGAATAGCCTCATCAAGGGACGCCGCCGGGGGCGGCGCCTCGCCAGGCAAAATATCTTCCAGCAGGGCCAGGTCAGCTTCATCGAGAATCGCGCCTATGGCGGTCAGGTCAATAGGCGCCGCGGGCGATTGCTCGGTGGTAGTGGCCTCGGGCGGGCTGTCTTCAGGAATAGCGACTCCGTCGGCGCGCCGGAAGCCAGGTGTGGCCTCGAACTCAATCCATCCATACTCCGGGAAATATGCCTCGGTCCGGGCATGGTAGTCGCTCGCCCTGATGTTCACCGTCCCGTCGGTTGTGTTCGTCTCGCGCGGCAGGTAGCCACTGGAAATCCGGGCCGGCACACCTAAGGCGCGGAGCATGACAGCCATAGCCGAGGCGAAGTTGAAGCAGTTACCCGTCTTATCGGTGAACAGGAAGTAGTCCACACCGTCAATGCCTTCCGGCGGGGCCGAGCCAGTCTCCCTGTAAGGCATAGTCGCCAGGTATGACCTGACTGCCTCTGCCTTTTCATACGGCGTGGGCTGATTTGCCGTCACGATACGGGCAAGCTGCCTTACCCGCTTGGGGAGAGACGGTGGCAACTGCAGATAGCGGGTAGCTATTAGGCGAGGATAGTCCTGCCCGGTCTGGGCCAGCTCTTCTGGCGTAGCTGAGGGAATGCGAGCTGTGACCGTGTACTGCTCCCCATAGCTAAGCATACGCGGTGTGGTCACCGCCACAACATCACTATCGCCACCCATCAGCTTCAAGAGCACAGAGGTATTCGCCGTCGAGAGCTCACCGATGTTGATAACGACCTCCGTATTCATCTTGTTCACCACAGTAAATGTCAACTCGGTGCCCTGAGATGTTGAAGTGCTGTCCCCATTTGCCAGTGTGCCGCGTCCCAGCGTACGCTCGCCGGTGGGTTCACTGGTCCAGCCCCACGGCTGGTAGTTATCATAACGCCTTATCCACCAGTAAGCCGGTTCCTGAGGCACCGTTATGACAAACTGGACCTCTGTTCTCCTCGCATTGACACCGTTGAAGCCGAGCCTTGTTTGCTCCCCCGCCCACATCGTAGGCTGCTTGGGCTCCACAGCGGCGAAGACGTTCAAAGCCGAGGCCTGGATACTATCGCCCCAGGGCAGCCTCTCCGCAAGGGCCGTCGCCAGCCGCCCGGCCGGCATTTCTGGGCTGAACCAGCTCCCGCCGACTATCAAAACGGCAATAACCAGTGTGGAAGTGACGGCGTGAAGCGTTCCCATCGCCGGAGAACGTTCCCCCACCCTTTGTGCCAACACGCCGACTCGTGACCGCAGGCTGGCCACACTAATGAGAAGCATAGCTGTGAATATATAAAGTGGGAAGTAAATATAATACCCATCGGTATTGTACCTGATGTTTATCAGGAGGGCGATGACGCCAAGCAAGGCCGGCACCCAGGGATTACGCCGGCGCAGGAGAGACCAGGTGGCAACGCTTCCTACGAGCCATGCCGTCACGACAAGGAACAGGGCAAAGTAGGTCGCGTCTTGATTGGACATGGCGGAGATAACGAACTGCGAGAAGGCATGCCATGTAGCGAGTAGACGTGATGACAGGCCTGCCGTCTCTGGCACAATCAGCCATGGCGACATCTGCCATATTGTGACCACCAGGCCCACCGCCAGGTTAGGCAAAAGCGCCACCGCCGTAGGGAGACGGCCGTAGAGCAGAGCGGTGTTCAACAGGACGGCGATGGCCAGGACAGCCTTCAATGACGGCTGCGGGGCCACCCAGCCCGACTGCTCGATGCTGTGAATGGCGATGCCGAGGGTGAACAGCAGCAGGAGCAAGCTGACCCACTGTGGCCAGGCGCCGGGCCACAGACGTTGTCGTAATGAGGTCCTATCCGGCGGCTTGTCAGCAGTACCCTTTCTTGAGACTTCCGGCGTCGCAGGCATCTGGTTTTGCCACGTGTCTCGCCTGGCCATACCCAGGGATGCGATGCTGCTGTCCAGAGCGGATGGCAGATGCTCCTCGGAATGGACGGTATAGGTGTGGACGCCGCTAACGGCCATGGTGCGAACTGCCGGCGAAATGTCGCCTGAAGTGTCTTCGGCAGACACCTGGACTATACTCACCAGCCGCTGGCGCTTACCTAGCTGCCGCAGCGCGGTTGCTAGATGCTCGTTTATGGATGGGGTAACAATGACAATGGCAGACTCGTCAGCGAAACGGCCCAGCTCATTCAGGACCACATGGTCAACCGGCTCACCGCCTTCCGGCTTCATAACCGCTAGAGTGGTCAGTACCTGCCACAGGTGCTGCTCGCCGGCCTCCGGGGCCAGCAAATAAGGACGGTCGCCTTGTGCGACCAGGCCCACGCGACAACCGATGTCCACACAACGCTTGGACACGGAGGCCGCGGCCGTTACGGCCAGGTCCGCTATCTTTCCGTCCTTGTCTCCCTGGTAAGCGGCACCGCACATGTCAATAAGCAGCCAGGCATTCTTGATAGGGTAGCGCGGGCGGTCAGCATCGAAGACCTTGACCTGCAAGCGGCCGGTGCGGGCCGTGCTGCGCCAGTGGATGTGCCGCAGGCTATCGCCGCTGGTGTACTCACGCACGCCGCCGATGCTAGTGCCATCTAGCTCGGTCAGCCACTGGGCCGGGCCATACTTCGCATTCGCCAGTGGCGCCACTTCGAAGCAAGGCAGCTCAACGGTCTTCGGGCACACTGTCACGGACTGAGGCTCGCCAAGCTGACGCTTGCTGGAGAACAGGCCGAAAGGGTCACGGGCGGTGAGTGTGAACTGTCCCAGGCTGAACTCTCCGCGGCGCTGGCAGTCCACCCGGGCACGCCACGTATGAGTGCCTCTAGGCATGAGGCCCAGAGATATACCACTCTGTCGCCCTGGCCATGGCGTGGCGGCCTCTAGATGCAGAAAGGGCTTGGGCAGGCTACTGGTATTGACGAGAGTCAGCTCTTCATCGAAGGAATCGCCCATCTGGCACCGTTTGGGCCATGGCCCCGTCTCCAGGCGGATACCGCGGGCGCTCAGCAGCGCCCACAGCAGACCAGTCAGGACCATGGCAGCGAAGACGAGCCAGAGACGCCATAGCAGCACGAAGCTCGAGGTCAGGGCAATGACCAGCAGGACAACCAGGGCCAATGAGATAAGTATCCGCTTCTTCATCGCTCAGCACATCCCCGCCCGTAGCGTAGCCGACAGGCTACGCCATTGCCCCAGGCACCCGCACTGTCTCAAGTAGCTCAGCTATTACCGACTTGCTACCCCGGTTCCGGGAGCCGTTCGTCGGATGCAGGATGAGCCGATGTGAAAGCACCGGCTCGGCCACCGCCTTGACATCGTCAGGTGTGACAAAGTCATAGCCCCGCACCAAGGCACGGGCCTGGGCAGTGTGGAAGAGGGCTAGCGACCCTCTTGGGGAACACCCCAGGTAGATAGCGGGATGCTGGCGCGTCGCCTGAGCCAGGCTGGCGATATACTCCCTGATGAGGCTATCCACATAGACCTTCCTGGCTGCCTCCTGAAGCATGAGGAGATCAGCCGCACTGGCCACGGCGGTGAGCTGCTCAATGGGATGGGAGAACTGCTGCCTTTCCATGATGAGCATCTCATCAGACAGCGAGGGATAGCCGAGGTTGATACGCATGACAAACCGGTCAAGCTGGGTCTCCGGCAAAGGAAAAGTCCCTTCATATTCAAGCGGGTTCTCCGTCGCCAGGACATGGAACGGCGCGGGCATAGCATGGGTTGTCCCGTCCACTGTCGCCTGCCGCTCCTCCATGCACTCGAGCAGGGCGGATTGCACCTTGGGTGTGGCACGGTTAATCTCATCGGCCAGGATGATCTGTGCCATTATCGGGCCGGGACGGTACTCGAAGTCACTGGTTTTCTGGTTGTAAATGGAGACACCGGTGAGATCACCGGGGAGCATATCCGGCGTGAACTGGATGCGCTTGAAGGAGCAGTTTACTGATTTGGCGAGGCTGCGGGCGAGCATCGTCTTGCCCACCCCGGGTGCGTCCTCAATCAGCAGATGACCGCCGCTGACGAGGGCGATGACCGCTAGTTCGACAACCTGTGGCTTTCCCAGAATGACCCGTTCGACATTGTTTACGATGCGCTCCGCAACTAGCTGAGCTGTGACCAGACCCTTTTCCATCTCCCCACCACCTATAAGACTCCGTCTCAAATATACCTTAATTGTAGCACAGACAAATACCATAAGGAAAATGAGATAGGTCGTGAGCGAAGGCACCAACCCAATTGGGGGCATCGTAGAGTGCCGTAGGCGAAGAAATTGCGGGACAAGAGCTGCGCGGATACCGCGCCATGAGGCAAATCGCCCGGCTATCGGCGCAACCGAAGCTTCCCCATCGGCAAGGTTGGAGTAATGCCTACCTCATGTCCGGCGTAGACGGTAGGTCAGGACTCCGTGAGCAGCCTACTATGATAGCCCTCGGCGTTTTTGAGTTTAGTCTAGCCGAGCTACTATTCTCTCTGTTTTGCTAATGTCCTGGGCATTAACTCTGCCATCTAGTGTCCTGACAGTTGTTCAAGTGACATTAATATTGATTCCGGAGTTTTGGTCCAGTGAAAGCATTTGCCTTCCCGGTTGAACTTGTCGACAAAGGCCATGAGCTTGGCTACCAGGT
>JACQTX010000038.1 GCA_016210585.1 Chloroflexota bacterium | reverse complement strand
CCTGGATTCCCGATCAGAGCCTGCCCCGTACTTGATACGGGGTCGGGAATGACATTTTTCGGACAGCCTCAGGGCACGTATCAGATTGTTATGAGGAAATTAGCAATAGCAATAAGCTGATAGCTGACTGCTGAAAGCTTGTCCAAAGATTGACACCTATTGCTCATAAACATGAAATCCGAAACGAACTAAAACATGACCACTAAACCAATCGTAGCCATTGTGGGACGACAGAATGTGGGCACGTCCACGCTGTTCAACCGTATCGTAGGCAGGCCGGTGGCCATTGTGGAGGACCTGCCCGGCACCACGCGTGACCGCCTCATGGCCAGCGTGACATGGGAGGGGCATGAGTTCATCCTGCTGGACACCGGGGGCATTGAGCCGAAGCCCGCAACTGCCCTTTCTGAGGAGGTCAAGATACAGGCCGAGCGGGCCATGGCCGAGGCAGACGTTATCCTGTTTCTTGTTGACGTCAAGGACGGCCTGGTGCCCGCTGACCTGGAGATAGCCGAAACCATGCGCCGGGCAAGCAAGCCGGTGGTGTTGGTGGCAAATAAAGCGGACAACGCCCGCCTGGAAGCCCAGGCCGCCGAGTTTTACCAGCTAGGGCTAGGAGAGCCGGAGATAATCTCCGCCTACCACAAGCGCGGCATGGCCCAGCTTCTGGACCGGATTGCCGGACTGCTGCCAGGAGCGTCATCGGAAACAGAAACCGGTGGCGAGGTTATAAAAATCGCCATTGTGGGCAAACCCAATGTGGGTAAGTCCATGCTTTTGAACGCCCTGCTGGGTGAAGAGCGGGCCATCGTCGCCGAACTGCCGGGGACAACTCGGGACGCCCTGGATACGCCACTTGACTTTCAGGGGCAAAATATGGTAATCATAGACACTGCTGGTATTAGACGACGCGGGAGGGTGGAAAGGGGGATTGAGCAATACAGTGTCATGCGGGCATTGCAGGCGATTGAACGGGCAGACGTAGCTTTATTGGTGATTGATGCTGCCCAGCCGCTCAGTGCCCAGGATACGCATATTGCCGGGTATATACAGCAGTCTGGCAAAGGGGTCATAATTGTGGTGAATAAATGGGACCTACTTGCAGACAAGAACGAAACAGAATATACTAGATACGTTATGACACGATTGCGGTTCTTGGCTTACGCTGCGGTCCTCTTTGTCTCCGCCAAGACAAGGCAGGCCATAGCCAAGATCCTACCTAAGGCCCTGGAGGTCTATCGGGAGAGACACAAGCAGCTATCTCCTGAGGCCGTTAACGATACCATCCAGCAGGCTGTTGCCGCCCACAGTCCACCGCGTCGGGGTGGCCGACAGCTCAAGATTTTCAAGGCAAGCCAGACCGGGGTAAATCCCCCCACCTTTACCTTGCGCGTCAATGACGCTAGCCTGGTCCATTTTTCCTATAAGCGCTACCTGGAGAACAGGCTGCGCCGGGCTTTTGGCTTTGCCGGCACGCCCGTGTCATTAGTTTTCAAGCCACGAGGTGAAGCATGATTGAAATTCTCAAGTTTTTATCAGCAATAATTCTTGGCTATCTCTTAGGTTCTATCCCCTTCGGGGTGCTGATTGCGCGGAGGCAGGCCGGGGTTGATGTCCGAAACTACGGCAGCGGTAAAATGGGGGCCACCAATGTCCTGCGCACGGCGGGCAAGAAGGCAGCTTTGCTGGTCTGTCTTCTCGATGTGGCCAAAGGTGTCTTGGCGGTCGTTTTCGCCGGTCTAATTGTGCGAAATGACTATCTCATCGTGGACCGGCTGGGAGTGGGCATACTGATTGCACCGGTCATGGCCGCTCTGGCGGCGGTAGCCGGTCATATCTGGCCCGTGTTTTGCCGCTTCCGCGGCGGCAGGGGCGTAGCCACTTTCTTCGGCGGCCTCATGGCCTTATATCCCATCGCTGCCCTGTTTGGTGGCCAGCTTATTATCATCGGGGCGGGGCTAACCGGGTTTGCCTCCGTTGGCTCACTTGTCGGCGCGGTCGGCTCTTACGCCATACTCATCCCTCTGACCATTATCAATGGCTACCCTATCCTTCTGCTGGTCTATTCCCTCATCGGGACAATTCTTATTATCGTCATGCACCGTGACAATATCGCCCGTCTGCTGGCCGGCAAGGAACGCAAGCTGTGGGATAGGCTTCATAAAGACAGCTCCTCCCAGTCAAAGTGACCGGGGTAAGGCCCATGCCCAAGATAGCAATCATTGGCACCACGAGTTGGGGCGTAACGCTAGGCGTCATCCTGGCACGGGAGAAACAGCAGGTCAGGCTATGGGCACGGACAGAAGCGGAGTCCGCGGCGCTAAAGGCTAGCGGGCCAAGCCCGGAGTTAGCCGATATCCTCTTCCCGCCCAATCTCTCTATTACCACCTCATTAAAGGAAGCACTATCTGATGTCAGGGCAGTGCTTCTGGTAGTGCCGTCACAGACCATGCGGCAGAACATTAAGCTCATCGCCCCCTTTCTCAAAAGCTCAAGGCTAATCATCAGCGCCGCCAAGGGCATCGAGATTGACAGCCTCAAACGCATGTCTCAGGTCATCATTGAGGAAATAGCCCCGCGTTTCAAGCCTAACGTTTGCGTGCTTTCCGGCCCAAACCTCTCCCAGGAGATACTGCGGGGGCTGCCCGCCGCCAGCGTGATCGCGGCTGAAGATGAAGCCACGGCCAGGAGCGCCCAGAAGCTGCTGGCCACCCCCAGCCTGTGTCTCTATACCAACACGGATGTTATCGGGGTGGAGTTGGGCGGGGCCCTCAAGAACATCATCGCCCTGGGGGCGGGCATTGCCGATGGGCTGGACTACGGCGACAATGCCAAGGCCGCCTTCATCACGCGTGGTCTCACCGAGATAAACGCCCTGGCTGTTGCCCTGGGGGCTAACCCGCTTACCATTTCTGGCCTCGCCGGGCTGGGCGACCTTATTGCCACCTGTGCCAGTCCCCTTAGTCGTAATCACTATGTCGGCGTTGAGCTGGCCAAGGGGCGGTCCCTCGAAGAGATAACCAGCACCATGACCGGTGTTGCGGAAGGGGTGAGCACCACCCTGGCAGCATGGAAGCTGGCTAGGCAACTGGGCCTGGAAATGCCCATCACTGAGAAGATGTACCAGATACTCTACAATGGACTTGAGCCGCGGCAGGCTGTGGCGGAGCTGCTGGCGGCACAGACCGGGCATGAGCTATCGGGACGACGGTGGCGCCTCTTTGCCTTTTTGAAAAGGCACAAGGTCAAAACCGCTGCGTGAGAATTTAGCAATTCGGAGCATCATTGCTTCGTTTCGTCCTTCCAAAAGAAGGCTTTCCTCGCCGTGACACTTGTCAGGTGCACCTTTCCGGAAGTGTCCCGCGAAAATAGATGTCATTCTGGAGGAGTCCTTCGCAGAAGGACGACGAAGAATCTGGCGGAGGAGGGAGGCAATCTTCAATCCTCCCCACCCCAGATTCTTCGCGGAGTTTATCCTGAATAACATGAAGGGCTCAAGAATGACAGCCCCATTTTCGTCCTTCGTGGTGCCCATGTAAAT
>JACQTX010000037.1 GCA_016210585.1 Chloroflexota bacterium | reverse complement strand
GGAGAGGCATGGGTGAGGGTGTTGAATTCCCCCTCACTCTAACTCTCTCCCACCTGGGGAGAGAGGATTTTCATACTTTGTTGGTGACGGTGACAACCGTCATGATGGATTGCGAGGAGTGGCTGTCCGAAAATCAAAAGAAGACGTCATTGCGAGAGCATCCGCCGCAGGCGGAGCCGAAGCAATGGCACTAACTTACGGTTAAGAGTTGTCGAATGCGTATCGTCCAAGTTTTGGGCTTTGAGACTTGAGTTGGTCGGAGGGGTGTGAAATGGCGTATTACGGGCACGTAGGCGGCATTCTCTATGTTGATTTGAGCACGGGCCGCATCGAAAAGCGGCGGCTGGACAGCCGGTTGGCGGAGAAATTCATCGGCGGGCCAGGGATTGGTTTCCGGCTACTCTACGACCTGCTGAAACCTGGCGTTGACCCGCTGTCGCCGGAGAACGTCATGATTTTCGGTGCCGGGCCGCTGCTGGGCCTGCCCCTGGCCAGCGCCAGCAAATGCTACATGGCAACGAAATATGCTATTCCAGCGGCGCCAGACAAGGCGAAATACTTTGTGTCCGCCTCGATGTCCGGCGGTAACGCCTTTGCCCTCATGATGAAGAAGGCGGGCTATGACCATATTGTTATTACCGGCCAAGCGCCTGGACCATCCTACCTTAAAGTGACCGATAAAGATGTTGAAATCTGTGACGCCGGTGACCTGTGGGGCAAGAACATCGAAGAGACCGGCAAAATCCTGCGGCAGCGGCACCGCACCGCGCGGCGGAACTG
The DNA here is from genome assembly GCA_016210585.1 of Chloroflexota bacterium. GTDB lineage: Bacteria > Chloroflexota > Dehalococcoidia > Dehalococcoidales > JAFGLR01 > JACQTX01. The sequence goes on along the minus strand of JACQTX010000037.1, from coordinate 25,144 downwards.
CGGCACGGCAGTCATTGGGCGTGCCGGGGAAAACCTTGTTAGGCTGGCCGGTATTCATGTTGATGACTGGCACACGGCGGGCCGCTACGCCGGCGCTGTCATGGGGTCGAAGAACCTGAAGGCCATCGTCACGCTGGGCGAAGGTGATATACAAATGGCCGACAAGGAAGGCTTTCTCCAACTGGCGGAAACTCAGCGCCGGGAAATCAAGTGTCTCCCCAGCTACAGTGTTGTAGCGCCGGCGGGCACGAGCAAGTGGGGCACTATCTTCAGGGACACCATGATTGGAGCCAAGGCGTGCTGTGACGGCATTGACGCCTGCAAGAGCATCCACGAGATAAAGGAGGGCCAGCACAAGGGCGAGCTCTTCGGGGGCATCTTCTTTCCAGAGGCACGCGAGGTCATTACCCGACTTGGGGTGAAGGACCACTGGGAAAGCTACAAGCTGCTGGGCGAGCTTAACCGGCTCGGCCTGTGCGAGCTGACTGTTACCCGGATGATGCGTTTCGTGACCGCTCTCTACCAGCGGGGCATAATCACCAAGAAGGATACCGGCGGCCTGGCTCTCGAGGCCAATCTGGACACCTGCCTGACGCTGGCGGAGAAGGTGGCTAGCCGGGAGGATATCGGGGCTATCATGGGCGAAGGCTGGTATACATTGGCCCGCGCCTTCGGCGTGGACCCGGCGGCGGACTGGGAGAACGGTGCCCCTATCATCAAGGGCGTTGACCTGCTGGTGGACAACCGGGTCTGGCCTTCGCTCTACCAGCCCGCATCGGGCTTCGGTCCCGGTGTCGGTTTAGGCCCTATTGTCCATGCCAAGACCAAGCACACCCACGCCGCCACCTACTGGTCGCACCAGGAGATGAGCTTCGCCGAGGTCGTCAAGGACTTCGAGAAGATGGGTGCTACCGAGACAGAGAAGGCGAGGGTCTTCACCGAAAGCAGGTTCAATACCGGCCGGCTGGAGCGGTTCGTGGATGATGCGGAGACGGTCTATAACTGCCTGGGCATCTGCGATACGGCGGTGCACTGGTGCTATGACGCCACCCGTGACGTCCCTTTCCTGGCACAGGCCTACACGCTGGCTACCGGCCTGCCCATTACTCCGCGTGAGCTTTTGCGAGCCGGCGAAAGGGTCTGGAATTTAGAAAGGCTGCTCAATGCCAGGGAGGGCTTTGACCGCTGGGACGACAAGATACCTGACCTGTATATCCAGAATACCAAAATACCACTCAAGGCACGCGAGGGCGACCGCTATCTCTGCGACTGGTTCGGGCAGCGCCTTACCAAAGCGGACATGGTCAGAATGCTCGATGACTACTACGACGAGCGGGGTTGGGACATCAAGACCGGCCTGCCCACCAAAGGAAACCTGACTGAGCTGGGGCTGGGGGAGATGATGACAGTCGTTTGACACTATGCCACGAATTCGCCGTCTACGGCAATCGTCTGGCCGGTGACATAGCCGGCAAGGTCGGAGGCCAGGAACAGGGCCACCTTGGCGATGTCGCTGGTCTCTCCCAGCCGGCCCAGGGGTATCTGGGCCTCCCAGAACTTCAGCAGTTCGGGGTTACGCCAGAGGAACTCGATCATTCTCGTCCGGGCCAGGCCGGGGGCAATAGCATTGACCCGTATGTTGTATTTCGCCAGTTCCCTGGCCAGCACCCGGGTGAGCACCATCACCCCCGCCTTGGCAATGGCATAGGCGCCCCTCTCGGCGGCTATCTTGATGGCGTGCGTGGAGGCAATGTTGATGATGTCCCCCCTTTTCTGTTCGACCATCCTTTTGCCCACGGCCTGGCAGCAGAGATAGCAGCTTTTGAGGTCAGTATCCATAACCCTGTTCCACTCATCTTCCGCCAGGTCAAGAATGGGGCCGCTGGCGAAGGTGCCGGTGTTGTTCACCAGGATGTCAATGCTGCCAAGCTCGTTGCTTTTGCGATGATTGTCGGGTCCGCCTGGCTGCGCTTACTTCTCCTCGATGGTAACCTTGATTATTTTATCGCCCTGCTCTATCTTCTGGAGGACATCCATCCCCTGGACTAGCTTCCCGAACACGGAGTGCTTGCCATCAAGATGGGGCTGCGGAGCGTAGGTAATGAAGAACTGGCTGCCATTGGTATTGGCGCCGCTATTGGCCATTGACAGGGTACCGGTGCCGTGCTTGTGCTCGGTGATCTCATCGGCGAACTTGTAGCCGGGACCGCCGCTGCCTGTCCCTGTCGGGTCACCACCTTGGACGACAAAGGGTGGGTCCTTGATTACCCGGTGAAAGACAGTGCCATCGTAGAAACCCTCGCGGGAGAGGAAGACAAAGTTGTTCACGGTCACCGGGACATCGCGGGCAAAGAGCTCAAGGACCAGCTTCCCCTTGTTAGTCTCCATTATCGCGGTGTATTGCTTCTCCCGATTAATAGTCATAGGTGGCGGTGCCGAGTAGGACTTTGGCTTTGGCGTGGACGCGGGCGTTGTCGTTACGGCAGGCGCGGGTGACGGCGCTGCGGTAGGCGATGGTGTTTCAGGACGTGCACAGGATACGACAAGCAGTATTCCCAGAGGCAAAATAATGCCGGTAATGCGCCATAGCTTGCTAATTCTCATTTATCTTGTCCTTTCCCCCGAGCGAATTGTGTCAGGCGCTGCGATTCCGGAATGTCACGCGTCGGCGCTGGCCAGACGAGTAATGCTCAGCACAGAAATACTTTAGGCGGCGGCTGCGCATTTGTCAAGTAGCAAACTGGCTCATAATATGTAGATTCTCTATTCGGGCCGCCGGTGCCGCTTACTTCTCCAGTCCCTTCACCCTGTCATCAGTCCAGCGCCTTATCTTGAACACGGCGTGCGGCAGCGGCTGCGCTGCCTCTTTGACATTGAAGCCCACGCCAGTCCTATCTCGCAGCTCCTGTGACAGCCGCGTCAGCAGATTTTGCTTGACGTCAAGCGGCACACCAGCCTTGAACTCGATAGCTACTTCGGCGGTCTCCCGGCTATCAGCGGAGATGTAGAGCCGGCCCTGGTACTCAGAGGCTTCGTCCTTGGTCAGTATGATTTCATCAATCATCTCCGGCCAAATATTCACCCCCTTGATTTTCATCATGTCATCATAGCGGCTGACCGTTCCTGCCTCCACCGCGTTAAAAGGGCGCCCGCAGTCACAGGCATCGTAGGGGAACCACCGTACCCGGTCTGCCATGCGGAAACGCAGGAAGGGTGACGCCTCCCGGATAAGCGGCGTCACCACCATTTCCCCCACCTCGCCGGGGCCAACCGGCTGGACGGTCTCCGGGTCAATGACCTCATGGAGCGTCATGTGCTCAAACAGGTGGTAGAAGCCCCGCTTCCCCTGCCACACCGCACCCTTCTCACAGGTCGCGCTATCCGCTCCCTGGGTGCCGCCATAGTAGTCATAGATCTTGGCGTTCCACTTCGCCTCCATTTTCTCCACGAAGGATATCGGATAAGCAGAAAGGGCCATCAGTATCTTGCGGACAGCCAGGTCCCGCGCCGGGTCAATACCCATTTGCTCAGCCTCTGTAGTCAATGTATCGAGATAGGCCGGGTTGGAGAACATACCCACGATCTGGAAGCGCCTGAGCCATTGCAGCTTTGTCTGGGTATCATACATGCCGAGGTTGAAGACGTTACAGCCCAGCTTTTGCAGTGCCAGGAAGTGTGTGGGCGCCGCCGCCGTCATGCTCAATGGTAAGGGTAGCATTACCTTGTCGCCTTTTTCCCAGCCTGACCAGGCATAGTTGGTGCAGCCGCGGTCAATGTGGCGGTCGTAATCGCTCCTGGTCTCGGCATGGACCTCCTGGCCTTTGCCGGAGGTGCCGCTGGTGACGAAGGTGTAAAAGACCTCCTTCTCCGGTACGCCAAGGCGTGTGCCCCACGGTGGGCAGGCTTCCTGGTCGGCTATTAGTTCCCGCTTAGTGGTAAAGGGGACCTTGTTACGGAAGTCTGCCATCGACTTTATGTCATCGGGGGTTATCTTCGCCTGTTTGAATTGGCGCTGGCAGAGGCCGCTCACGGCGTAGGTATGTGCCACCTGCCTTTTCAGATGATACCACTGGTAAGCCTCAAGCTCGGCACGCGTCATTGATTCAAGCTCACGGTTATAGTACCTGCGTTCCATGCGGCATTGTCCTCTTGACTACTAAGATTATATCCCCGACTGTCACTTGTCAACGCGTGGCATATTACGTCCTCGTTATTCAGGGATAATTGGCGGGCAAATACGCGGACTTGTCCCTGATAGTCAGGATTTGATAAACTTATCGCGAAGCTCTTCTGTGAGCTGCTCGCAATCATTATGGCTGAGCGGGAGTAACTCAGTTGGCAGAGTCCCTGCCTTCCAAGCAGGTTGTCGCGGGTTCGAGTCCCGTCTCCCGCTCCACAGGTCCAGAATATGGTCGCACTACCAAGGCGAAGCGATCTACAATACCCGGTTACGGGCCTTGCATTTGCTACAATGTGGATAAGGTCCAACCTCACCTGCTACCCGCTCTCCAAGACTCTTCCCTTTCCATGTGCAGGGCAAGAGGTCGGGGATAGGTCAACCGACAGCAGATGGCCTATGCTTAATGTGCCTGGGAAAAAATAACCCGTAGCGTCTTGCTTATCTTACCAATCGTTTCATAATTGTTTGAAGGCAAATATGGGGAATAAGGGGGATTTCCATTCAAAATCCCTCTTAATCTCCCTTTACAAAAGGGAGAAGCTATTTTGCGAGTCCATGCTAATATGAAACTATTAGTAATACCCAGAAACGAGTTTCGCGGCAGCTTCACCATTTTTGCTATTAATAGACTGGCAGATATGGTAGAATATGATGGCCTCTTACGCCAGGGGGGCTGTTTGGTCGGCCCGAGCACAAGGAGAATAATATGTTTTATCACCAGCCTGATGAAGACCAGAAGAAGGTGGAGACCCCCGTCCATGCCCTGTTCTGCCTGACACCAGCCGAGTCCAGGCGGCTTATTGCCAAAGGTGTAGCTGCTCTGCCCGAGGTGAAATGGGCCCTGCAGAATGGCACGATATGCATCGCGCGCGGGGTTACCGACGCCTTTGTTGTCGAGGAGCTGACCGGGAAGGAAATAGCGAACAAGTCCCTCTACGCGGCCGGCATCATCCTCGATGGCGAGCTGACCTTGGTGCCCCAGGGCGTCAGGATGCAGCCCATCGTCCTTCGCCGAGGCGAACCAGTCAAAATGGCCCCGGCTGATGCTCTAGCGGAGTTCACCGAATCAGATGTGTATATCAAAGGGGCCAACTGCATTGATCCTGAGGGCAATGCCGGTGTACTGGTGGCCAGTGACCGCTCCGGCACGGTAGGGGAGTTCCAGCCGGTTGTGCAGGCCCGTAATAGCTACCTCATTGTGCCCGTAGGGCTGGAGAAGCTGGTCCCTGCGGTGGCTGAGGCCAGCCGCGCCTGTGGTCTTTACCATTTCAAATACTCCACCGGTGTCCCGGTGGGGCTTATCCCCTTGCCCAACGCACTGGTAGTAACCGAGGTCCAGGCCTTTGCTGTGCTGGCCGGTGTAAGGGCACGGCACGTCGCCTCGGGCGGTGTCGCCGGTTCTGAGGGGACAGTTGTGCTGTCTCTGGAAGGCAGTGCCGCGCAGATAGAACAAGCCCTGGCGCTGCTTAAAGCAGTGAGGGGGGAGCCGCCGGTTGGCAGACCACCGGGACGGGCTTCGCCTATGGCCGCCGAGCACGGCTATGGCGCTAAGGCCCAGTATGATGCCACGTTTCCGCCGGTGAAGTAGCGTATGGGGGGCAGCCTTCCGATTTGTGCCGGAGGAATTGCCGGTGTCTCTGCTGACGCCTTAGTTGTACCAATCGGTCTTTCTGACACGCGAAATTCCGTATGTTTTACCAATAAATTCCGTATATTTACTAATGGTATTGCTCGAAGGTTACCAGCATACTGGTCACAGTGAGGGAGTTGCTTTGAGGAAGTTTGCGGGAGGGGCAAGATGACAACCAGACTTGCACATATGCCGGGCAGACCGCCAGCTCTTGGCAGCGTTGCAGCCCCGGAGGCCGAGACCAAAAGCGACTGTTGTCATTACTGGGTAATCGAAACACCCAATGGTGCGAATAGCCGCGGCGTGTGCCGGTTTTGCAAGGCGGAAAAGGAGTTCATTAACTCCTACCTTGACTTCAGGCAGCAACAGCGGGCGTGATGCGGTCGTCATGCGCCACGCGCAAGAGACCGGCAAGGTTGGCCAGGGACGTCCTGGATTGGAGCAGAAGGCTGGAAAGCGGACCTCGCCACTGGAAGACGTCATCGTTGCAGGCGAGGGGCCTCGCCAAGCCAGGGTCATGCTGATTGGCCAGAACCCGGGGAGGGCTGAGGCACAAGCGGGGCGGCCCTTCGTCGGCAGGTCGGGCAGATACCTTGATGAAGTCCTGAGAAAAAACAGTATTGCGCGTAGTGATTTATATATCACCAACGCGGTCTGGCAGAAGACCCCCGGCAATCGCAGACCGACCCCTCAGGAGATCGAGAAATGGCGGCCCTCTCTTTTGGTGGAGATAGAAAGGATAAGGCCGCGCATTATCGTTTTGATGGGGAAGGTGGCCCAGGAGATTCCCCGTGCCGAAGGCGTCGAGTATGTCGAGACCTACCACCCTACAGCAGCCATGCGGTTTCCCCGTGCCCGTGCCAAGTTTGAGGCTGATTTACACAGGCTGCGGAAGCTGATGAAAGCATTGTAAGAGGCCCTCGGTAAGCCGAGGCAGCAAATGAAGAGACGCCCCCGTGATCCATGGATTCTCAATACACCTGTGCCGCCCCTGTCGCACGATGTGGCAATCTCAACAGAACTATATGATGTGATGAGGACAATTCGGGAGACGGGTATTGCTACGCTTCACATCTGATTGCTCTCAGGGTCTTGCCAGGATGCCTCTTGCCGTCAGGTCTTCGCGGACAAAGTCCAGGCCCAGCTTGTCCAGACTTTCCCCGGTGGGGACGGCATCGCTATTCCAGCCGCGCATGGCGTAATACCGGTCACGCTGCTTCTCAAACTTATCGTGCTCTAGCTGGACGAGGCCCAGCTCTTTTTCCAGTAGTGTAGGCTTCCGGCCGAACATCTTCTTCGGGATGGCATCGTGCTGGCGCCGCAGCCCTAACCTGACATTATTGGCCTGGACAAGAGTCCTTACTCTTTGCAATATCTCCTGCGTTCTCGCTTTGTCCAGCTCCATCCCGGTGGCATGGGAGATGAGGTCTGTCATCGTGTCAATCTTTATGACGGTATGGCTCATGAAGCCTGCCCACCACCAGCAAAGGCCGGTCAAGTTGGCGAGTGTCCGGGCATTCTCGCTATAGTAAGTGAGCTCGGCCACGCCATCATAGTCAACGGAGTAGTCAACATCCAGGTATTTCCGCCACTCGGTGGGGTAAAGCCACCAGCCATCCCTGATGTATTTGTCGCGTTCCTCGCCCCAGTACCAGGGGGTGGTGGCCAGCAAGGGACCGGCGTGCGTTTCGAAGGAATCGTTGGTGGCATAGGTCAGAGCACTGGTCGGGTCAATGGTGCAGAAGTCCGGCGACTTCTCTACCTTCTTCACCAGGTGGGCGTATTTTTCGGCGCCCTTGCCGATGACGCGAGCTATTTCTGCCGTGCCGTCCGCCAGTACTTTTCCAATCCCCCGGCGATAGGCCATTTGCTCGAGGAGCCAGTAGGCTACCTCGGGCTTGCCGAATTCCAGGGCCATGCCGCCAGTGTCTTCTTTCGTCAGGATACCCCTCTGATAGAGGTCGATAGCGTAGCCCAGCGTTCGGCCGGTGCCCTTCGTGTCCAGCCCGTATTTGATGCACAGGTTGGCACACTTCAGGCTAAAGGCGATGTCCGGTATCTTGCAGGTGAGGGAGAAGCAAAAGGACTCGCATCTCATGAAATAGCCTATCCCGTCAGGGAGGGATACCCACGCCTGGCACTTGGCCGGGCAGTTATTGCAACTGGTCTCCCTTACCAGGTATTTCTTCAGGAACGCCTCATTGGCCTCTTTGTAGCTCTCAAAGCCTACGCCGGCGGGCATCTCATCGGCATTACCATACCAGGCCGTATCCCAGGCCGGACTCATGGTCCGGCACCAGACCTCCGGTGTGAAGAGCTTCCGTATTGGCTCTGACCGGTCAAGAATGTACTGGCATAGCTCGTTAAACTCGGCAGGCCGGGCGATGCCAATGTCCTTTTTCCCGTAGATAGCAATGGCCTTCAGGTTCTTATCCCCCATGATGGCCCCAGGCCCCGTGCGGCTGCTGCTGCTGCCCGTCCCCGGCTGCTCGATGGTGGCCAGGTAGGCCTTGTTTTCACCGGCCGGGCCAATGCATATGACCTGGGCCTTCTGGTTTCTTAGCTCTTTGCGAATAGCCCTTTGTGTTTCGGCAGTATCCTTGCCAAGAAGGTGGCTGGCATCCCGTATCTCAACCCTGTCACCGTTCAGCCACAGATAGACCGGGGAGGGTGACTTGCCGGAAATTATGAGCGTATCGTAGCCGGCGTGTTTTAGCTCGGATGCCCAGAAGCCGCCCATGTGGGAATAGGTGGTCAAATTGGTCAAGGGGGACTTGAAGCTGACGCAGCCATGGGCAGCCGTCGGCGCGGTGGTGCCGATAAGGACACCAGCGGCGAAGACCAGCAGATTGTCCGGGGAAAAGGGGGCGACCTCGGGCGGGACTCTATCCCATAAGATTTTAGCGCCTATGCCCATGCCGCCCAGGTACGTCTCATATAGACCGGGGTCTATCGGTCGTTTTTCGATTTCCCCCTGCGTCAGGTCAATCGCTAGCTGAGTGCCCGCCCATCCGTGAGTCATCTTTCTCCCCTTCACCTGCCTGAGTTTCTATCTGTTTGATTCAACAACTATCCCAAATGTGAATGTTCTTTTCCCAGGAGTATAGATATGTCGGTTTGTCGGTCCGTTTGGCGCGACAATTAGAGCAAAGGCTGCTTCTCCGGGTCCCAGCCGACTCTCTTGTGGTGGCAGGACTCCCTTTTAGTGCACACGGCCAGGCAGGGAGGCGGCGTGCCCGGCCCCAGATGCCCGATGCCAATGACGCCGGAGACAGACTTGCGCGGCATCATCCAGCAGGCATCCGTCAGGCGGATGCCGAGAGCCTTGCCATCTACAGCCTGGAAGAGGACCTTTTGCTGGGACAGGTCCCAGTCACAGTAGCCCGGAGAGAACTGCACGGTAGCCCGGCAGCCCTCAGCTATGGCTAGCCGGTTGATATTTTCACGTAATCGGAACAGGGTCTGCGCCACTGCTTCCGTGCCGGCGGCATCGAGAAGTGTGGCCTCCAGCAACTGTCCCTTCTCCAGCAAGCGGGACATCTCTTCGTCCAGGGCACCGCCGATGGTGGCCACAAAGAGCGCCGCACGCTCGCACCGGCTGAGCACATAGCTCACTATCCGGCTGGAAAAGCACAGTGAGCCTTCCAGAAATGCCTCCTGCTCCGTAGTCCGCTCGACCATTCTTAGTTCATAGATATAGGCCGGGTGGATGAGTTGGCTGGTCTTCTCGATACAGGCGCGAATCAGCGAGGCGGAGGAGGATGATGGCTCCCGCCCTTTATACCCCAGGCGCCTTACCACCTCGCTCTGGTCAATGACTACTTCGACTGTCCCCGTTGTGGTCATGCCCGCACCATATGTCTAGCAGTACTACTTCTGTTGCCTTTGTTCCTCATTATAGAGTCCGCGCCGGTAAGCCGACAAGTAATTGCGGCAGTACTGGTCCTGGCCAAGCAAAGCCTGGGAGGCGTAGAGGAATCCCATCATCGTCCTATCGAGCGGGTCAAGGATATAGGCGTCCATCCCCGCGGCCATCGTCTGGATCATAAAAGCCTGGTTCAGCACCTTTCGGGAGGGCAGACCATAGGAGACATTGCTCAGCCCGCAGATGAGATGAACCTTCGGGAACTCCTCCTTGATGAGACGGATAGCAGTCAGGACCTCCACACCGGCGGTGTTATTGGTGCTGAGTGACGTTAATACCGGGTCGAGGTATATGTCATCAATATCTATCCCGGCATCGGTTAGCCGGTGCACCAAGTCACGGGCCACACGCAAGCGGTCTGCCGCCGTCTCGGGGATGCCTTGATCGTCCGTGCAGAGGCCGGTTACTCTGGCGTGATACTGCAGGAGCAAAGGCAACATAGCCGCAAAGCGGTCTTTCTCCCCGGTAATGGAGTTGGCCAGCGGGCGGCCCTTCCGGGCGAGGGAGATCCCTGCCGCCATGGCGGCAGGGTTGGGGGTATCAATACAAAGAGGGATGTCCACCGCCTTCTGGATGTTTTCGACAAGCCAGGCCATTACCTCGGCCTCTTTGTCCAGAATGCTGCTGCAGTTCACATCCAGGTAGCTGGCCCCGGCTTCCGCCTGCCTCCTGGCTATGCTGGCAATATATTCGGCATCCCGGCGCGCAACGCTTTCCAGAATAGGCTTACGGCTCGTGTTGATAAGCTCACCCACGATTATCATGGCAGCTATTTTCTCCAGATAGAGACTTCAAAGAGAGGTCAGTCCAGCAACTGCTTGGCCCGCTCCAGGGCCAGCACAGCGTCCGGGGCATACCCGTCAGCACCAATCGAGTCAGCAAAGCTCTGGGTCACCGGCGCACCACCTACCATCACCCGCACCCTGTCCCTCAGGTTAGCACTGCTCAGTGCCTGGATGACCTCCTTCATGCGCGGGATGGTCGTGGTCAGCAGGGCGGACAGGGCCAGGATATCAGGCTGCTCCCGCTTCACCGCCTCGATAAACTTGGCCGCCGGCACATCAACGCCTATGTCTATCACCACGAAGCCGCCACTCTCCAGTAGCATCGAGACAATCTTCTTCCCGATATTATGTATATCACCCTGCACGGTGCCGAAGACCACCTTCCCGATATATATCGAGGACAGCTTGTCCCCTACCAGCGGCTTGAGGATGTCCATGCCCTTGGCCATAACATGGGCGGAAGCCAGCACCTCCGGGATGAACATCTCGCCGGTCTTCATCTTCTGGCCCACTATGGCCATGCCGGCGGTAAGACCCCTGGCAATGATGTCAAGGGGGTTGTTGCCGGCCGCCAGCAGCTGGCGCACCAGATCCTCAACCTTACCCTCATCGGCGGTTATCACACCCTGCTGTAGCTCCTCATATGAAGCCATGAACGCCGACCTCCTATCTGAATTTTGCTTGATATTTCTGCCTATTTTACCATATGCGCATCGGCATGTTTGACTATCTTCTCCATTTCCCGACGCACCTCGTCCGGCACGGGTTGGGGACGCATCTTCGTCTTCTTCAGCTCCTGGTACTTCTCCCGTGCCCTGGTGAACAAGTCCTTGCTGCCCTCCGCCGTCCAGACCTCTCGCGATTGCGTGCTTAAGAGGTCAGTGCGCAGGACCTCACGGCAGTGCTTCAGGGTATGAGTCCGCTCCAGGAAGTGGCTGCCCGGGACGGTGTCCCAGATGTCTTTGACGGCCAGGGTATCCTCATCCACTTTCACGCCCCCAGTAATCCGTCTCAGGACCGGCGCGATAGTGTCATCAATGACTAGCTGGATTGGGCTGATGGCCGTAGCCACGTTTAGCTGGCCTGCCCCGCCCAGGATATCGGCACCGGCAGACGATATCATCGCCCCCCTGAGGGTGGCTTCAATAGCCGCCTGTGCATCGGGAATATAGCCATCGGTGCCAAAGCCGTAGGTATGAGCCGGCAGCTTGAGGGCCTCCTTGACGAACTGGATGGCCGACGCGGCCATAAGAATGGACTCAGCACTTGACTGGCGGTTCCGCCCGGTCATCATGTCAATGGCGAAAGTGATGGGAAAACCATACACCGGCAGGCCAGGCTTTATCAGTTGGGTTATTACCAGCGTAGTCAAAATCTCAATGGCGGCGATGAAGACGGTGCCGGCAATCGTCACCGGGCTGGTGCCGCCGGCGCTGGGCAGTGAAGAAAGGCCCATCGGCACGCCGTACTCGCAGGTCTTGATGATTGTCTCGGCGAAAACGTCCTGGAGCACCAGGGGTGTCAGGCAGCCGGTAAGCGTGTGGACTATGGGCCGCCTGGCCAGGGCCTCTTTGCTCCCGGCCATCACTACGGCCAGCTCCAGCTGGTACTCCAGGCTCTCGCCGGAGTAGTTCTGGAGCATGATGTGCTTGGCGGTATTCTCAAAGAGGACTTTCAGGGCGTGTATATCGGCGGTGGCCTCCGGCATGTCCCTGGGCGTGGGGTAGGCACAGATATCAAGCCCATCCAGGACATCAATGAGCTGGGCCACCTCTGCCACATCGGCCAGGCTGACATCCCGGTAGGTATTCGTGGCCGGCTCGATGTAGCTCCGGCCCCCGGTGCCGGTGCGGCTGTAGAACAGCCCCTTCGGGTGGGGGAGCACCATGTCAGGACGCCCGCCCCGGGCTGCAAAGATGTAGCTGCGTGGCGCCGCGCGTATGGCAGCCTCGATGATGTCCCTGGGGAAGCGCAGCTGGTTCGTGGTGAAGTCCACCTGCGCCCCGGCCTTGTGCATCATCTCCAGGCATCTCTGGTGGTCAACCCGCACCCCCTTGGTGGAAAGGAACGTCACGCATCGCTCATAGATGTCGGCTACCTCTTCTCCCGTGAGTGGCCGGACCCGCAACCGGTCGGTCATGGCAAGACTCCTTTCTTCATATTCTTGGCAGCCAGTGGCCAGGCTAGTCTGAGACCCATTGTTCACCGGCTATCCGTTCGACTGCCTGCTTCAGCCCCTGGATTTCCCGCCTTAGCTCACTCACCTGGGCGGCTAGACCCGCATTGCTTTCTACAGGTGGCTTGAAGGGGGCCAGCCTCTCCCGGTTAAAATGGAGGGAAAGGACGTCCCAGCGGGTATAGTTGCCCAGCACGTCATGGACCTGTTTGCCGGGGAGGGCGTCTTCCAGTGAAATCTCCGCGGTCACAATGGCCTCTCCTTCTGGGACAGGCCCGGCCAGGTATTGCCCTTCAGGGCCGATGATAGCACTGCCCCCGCCGCTGCCCGGGACAAGCTTCGCTTTCTCTGCTTCAGTATCACAGCAGGCCTCTATGTTCTGCTGGTCGGTAACGGCACAGCTACTGAGTATGAAAATCTTGCCCTCGTGGGCGAACTGGCGCACGCGGAAGTCCACCGAGTCACGCTGGAACTGGCTCCAGAGATTGGCCGGAAAAGAGGGCCAGGAGGCCACGTGTATCTGCGTGCCCATCGCCAGCAGGGCGTATTTGTAAAGGTCATGGGCATGTTCACCGCAGTTCATCGCCGAAAGTTTCCCGTAACGGCTATCATAGACATTCAGGTAGCTGCCGTCACCATTGCTATAGACCAGCTTCTCCATAGAGGTGGGGGCCATCTTCCGGTGCACACCCATGATTTCACCTTCGTCAGAGATGACAAGCTGGGAGAGATAAAGCGTACCGGGATACAGGACATCCAGCTCACTGATGCCGATGACAACATAGGCACGGGCCTTCTTGGCCGCGGTGCAAAGCCGGTCAGTAGCCGGGCTGGGCACCTTCACCGCGTTCTTCACCAGTTCCTTAAAAAGCACTGCTTGCTTCGCCAGAGGGTTGGAGTCCTTTACGCTATACCAGTTCGCGGGATGCCCGCAGACGAAAAGCTCCGGAAAGCCGATGATGACGGCGTGCCTGTCCGCCGCCTCCTCGATAAGGCGGACCGCCTTGTCAATAGTCCGGTCACGGTCGAACATCACCGAGGCCGCCTGCACCGCCGCCACTGTAAACTTGGGATAGGTATCCGCCATTGCCGCCTCCTTTGCGCAGCCAGATAGCGTCTATACTGGCCAATAATAGGGAAACAGCGCGGATTTGTCAAATAATTCGCCGATGAAGCAGCCACGCCATTGACATGGTGTTTGCCCACTTGCTATTCTGCTTCATAGCAGGGACGGCAGGCTGATAACCGAGGTCAATCTGGCCCGCCGCAGGATAAGCCTGTGTCCTGCTGTTTGGTAATACCCCGGGGCAAAACAAAAAGGGAGTTGATGTGTGATGACTGGTGTGCTTGTGCTGGATAGCCAGCAAACGAGAGACCTTGTAAATATGAAGGAGGCCATTGCGGCGATTGAGACGGCCTACCAGGAGCTGGGCGCGGGGCGAGTCCAACTGATTCCCCGGCGCCACACGGTATCCCCGAAAAAGACCATGCCTGGGGCGCACCATTTCTTTTACCACATGGCCGCGGCGGTGCCTGCCCTGAACACAGCGGTGCTTCGTTTGAACTCCCGCACACTGCGAGTGACCGAGAAAGCGGGGGCGGTGCGGCAGGAGCTTCCGGGTAACCATGTCGGACTTATCATGCTGTTCGATATCGAGACCAATGAACTGAAGGCTATTTTGCACGACCACTTTCTCTCTCCGGCACGGGTGGCGGCGACCAGTGCGCTGGTAGCCAAGTACCTGGCCCGCCCGGACGTGGCGGTGATGGGCCTACTCGGCAGTGGTGGCCAGGCCAGGGCACATGCCCTCGCCTTGTGCGAGGTCCGCCCCCTCAAGCTTATCAAGGTGTTTAGCCCCAGCCGCGAGCACCGGGAGGCCCTTGCCCGGGAGATGAGTGCCCGACTGGGGAAAGAGGTGCGGGCAGTCAACGACCCACGCGAGGCGGTGGAGGGGTCTGACCTGCTGGTAGCGGCGACCAGCGCTAACGAGCCGGTCTTCCGGGGCGAGTGGCTGGCGCCGGGGATGCACGTTATCTCCATTCGCGGCACCGGCGACCCGTATATGGCCCACGGCGAGACAGATGACATCACCGCGCGGCGGGCGGGGGGCATTGTCGTCAACTCCAGAGAGCAGGTCAAGATTGACGGTGCGGCCGGGCTGCTGCCGTTGATTGAAGAGGGTGCCCTGAGCTGGGCTGACCTGCATGAGGTCGTTGAGCTTATCACAGGCAAATACGCCGGCCGCACCAGCGAGGCGGAAATTACGGTGCATTACAATAACATCGGCATGGGCATCCAGTTCGCCGCCATCGGGGCCGTCATCTATCAAAAAGCTCGGCAACTGGGCATTGGCACCGAGCTACCCACTGAGCTGTTTGTTACGAGACAGGGGGGCTGACATGAGAGTAAAGCGAAGGGAACCGGCATTCGAAGGGGACCATCTCAGGCTCGTGAGGAAGCACTTCGAGACGGATTCAGGGCAGGAAGGCGTCTGGGAAACGGTGGAGATGGTAAATACCTATGAGCGCGGCGCCGTGGTGATTATCGCCCTGACAAAGCAAAGGGAGGTCATCCTGGAAAGGAATTGGCGCGTCCCCCTTGAGTGCGGTGTCATCCAGTTCCCTGCCGGCCTTACCGACCGGAAAGGTGAGAGCGAAGAGGAAACTGCCCGGAGAGAGCTGCTGGAGGAGACGGGCTACCTGGCTAAAGAGCTTATCCCGATTGCGGCGCTGCCGCTGGTCCCGGAGCTTTCGCCCATCGAGGCTGTCCATTTTTTCGCCCCTGATGTGGAGTTTGTGGGGAAAAGCAGTGAAGACACCGACCCCATCAAAAGCGAGGTCATCACCGTCCCGCTGGAGCGGCTCGGCCACTTCCTGATGAACCTCCCCGAAAACACCAGGCTCGACCTCAGGGTCCCGGGCATCCTCTGGCTCCTCGAGAGGGGCGCACTGCTGAGCGGCGGTGGGTGAAGCCGATGAAAGCGATGGGATTCACCAGTACAGCCCCGGTTGAAGAAAGTCCTTTGCAGCTTA
Source organism: Chloroflexota bacterium (assembly GCA_016210585.1). GTDB lineage: Bacteria > Chloroflexota > Dehalococcoidia > Dehalococcoidales > JAFGLR01 > JACQTX01. The sequence goes on along the minus strand of JACQTX010000037.1, from coordinate 9,415 downwards.
TGGAAGTCCCGGTTCCTGTTCCGCGGCCCGGACATGTCCTGGTCAAGATAGCGGCCTGCGGCATCTGTCTGACCGACCGACATCAGATTGAAGGCGACCTGCCACAGAAGTACTCCCCCACGATTCCCGGCCACCAGATTATCGGGCGGGTGGCTGGCATCGGGGAAGGCGCATCCAAATTCAAGGTGGGTGACCGGGTAGGCATTGTCTGGATTTACTCCGCATGCGGCACCTGTGCCTACTGCCAGAGGGGAAACGAAAACCTCTGCGATAGCGCCAGGTTCACTGGCTGGGATGTGCCGGGCGGCTACGCCGAGTATGTAGTGGTTGACCAGGGCTTCGCCTACCTGATTCCCGATAGGTTTTCCGATTCCCAGGCGGCTCCCCTCCTGTGTGCCGGGGTCATCGGCTACCGCTCCCTGAGACTGTCCGGCGTCCAGCCCGGCCAGACCATCGGTCTTTACGGCTTCGGGGCCTCTGCCCATATTGTTCTTCAGGTGGCCAGATACTGGGGCTGCCGGGTCTATGCCTTTGACCGAAAGGAAAGCGCCCGCAAGCTGGCGGAAACCCTGGGCGCCGACTGGACCGGGTCTATCGAGGCCCGCCCGCCGCGCAAACTGGACGCCGCCATAACCTTCGCTCCTTCCGAGGATGTTGTCCTCTGGGCACTGGAAGCCCTGGACAAGGGACAAAGACTGGTCCTCAATGCTATTGCTATGGCGGCGCGGCAGGAAAAGCCGTTCAGCTATCCGCAGCAGCTCTGGTATGAGAAAGAGGTCAAGAGCGTGGCCAACGTGACCAGGCAGGACGTGCTGAAGTTCCTGCCCCTAGCCGCAGAAATCCCCATTATGCCCGAGTTCCGGGAGTTTCCCCTTCAGGAAGCTAATACGGCCTTGAATTTGCTCAAGCAGGGGAAAATCGCCGGGGCGGCTGTTTTGAAAGTCGCGTAAGGCAAACAAGCAAGCCTTGCGGCCAAGTCATCACTATTACCTCTTACCTCTCTGCGCCCAGAGGCAGCCGTATTTGAAGGTTTAAGAAATCGTCCTCATACTTCTGAATTAGTCCCTCGTCGGCGAAGCTAAAGTATTTATTGGCGCCAACTATGATATGGTCCAAAACCTTAATCTGCATAAGCATGCCCATAAACACCAGGTCCCGGCTAAGCCGTTTATCCACACGGCTGGGCGTAGGGTCGCCCGAAGGATGGTTATGGACAAAAATAAGACTTACCGCATTGGTGTTGATGGCGCTCTCTATAATCTCGCGGGGATGAACGGGCGCCCTATCCACTGACCCGATAAAGAGGTCAGCAACCTCGATAATACGATTGCGATTATCCAGGTAGATAACCTTGAAGATTTCCTTCTTGAGGTCTCGCATTGAGTAGTAGAGATAGTCGAAAACCTCACGCGAGGATGGGTATGCCGGCTTGGCAATGATTTGCTGCTTCAGGAGCTCGGCTGGCAACTGGCGCAGCAGCTCCACAAAGAACATGCACCGGGGTGGGATTCCTGTCCGCTTAAGCTCACGTTGAGAGGCGGACAGGAAATCCCTCAGAGTGTGAAACTGCTCAAGACATGCCTGTGCTCGACTCCTGGATTCCTCCGGAGGGAGACATAAGCTCAGCACCAGCTCGATAGCGTCTCTGTCATCAAGTCCCTTGAAGCCTGAGGCAACAAATCGCTTCTGCACCACGCTCAAGAGAGTCTCCGCGGCGGGGGGGGCAATTCCCCTCTGCTCTGCCACATCCCTTAGCACCAGGGTGTTCCCCTGCCGGAAAAGCGTGAGCCGATGGGCCAATATCACATCCAGCACTTCGCCCGCCGTGTAGTAGCCAACGCTATAAGTGCAGAGGCTTAGCATGCTGTATTTCGCAATTATGCTGTCTGCTTTGGCCTCATACTCAGCGAATCTCTTCTTGTCTATGCCACCATGCCAGAACAAATCGCCGGTTACCCTCAGCCCATCATAGCCCTCCGCCAACGCTTTCTCGACTTTCTCTGACCAGCCGGCGATGACCTTGTCAGCATCAAATACGCCGTTTTTCACGTACCACTCTTCGAATGGGACAAGCTCTATCTGTTTTTTCGCCTGATAGTGTGCAAAATCGGGTATGACCTTCTTGAGTGCTCTTTTGCTTTCTTGTTCACTGAGGGATTCTGAGAGCACCCACAGGCAAAGCTCGTTGCCACTCAGGCCAGCTTTGAAGTACGGAACCAGGGTCTCCAGCAGGTCACGTTGCGCATCATAGAAGAGGCAGACGTGCGTTCCCCATGGGACAGCACCCAGCACCTTAATCCCAGTTTCTCTGAGCCGTCGTTTCATCGCCGTCTCCTGGGCCAACCGACCTGCTGAAGGTATAATAAAATTGGAAATTAGCTATGCCATAGCGGGAACATCTTGCAGCGATAGTTTAGTCTTCGTGTGCGAAATTGTCAAGAGGCTAAGGGTTGCGGCCCAAAACAAACGCACACACATCATCGGGGTGGAACGCATAGTCGCCGGGCTGGATACGGCGTCGTGCGGGATATGTGACCGCAGGCACGGGGGGGCAGGGAAACGGCTTGTCTTAGAACACGAAGATGTTGGACGCGGCCTGCGCCAGGCGCATGAGGTAGCCGGGGACGATGCCGATGAAGAGGACGCCCAGCGTGGTGAGCGTCAAGGCCAATTTTAGTGCTGCGGAAGAAGGCACCTTCTCTGCCGAAGCGGGCTCGCCGAACCACATCACCTTCACCACCCGCATATAGTAGTAGGCGGAGACCACGCTGTTGATGACGGCGATGATGACCAGCCAGAGCAGGCCGTGCTGGACGGCGCCGCTGAAGATATAGAACTTGCCGATGAACCCGGCAGCTGGCGGCATACCAATGAGAGAGACAAGGCTCAGCGTCAACGCCAGCGACAGGAGCGGCGCCCGCTTGCCCATCCCGGAGTAGTCAGCTATCAGGTCGCTATTGGTCTGGTTGGAGACAGCGATAATGGCGATGAAGGCGCCGAGGTTGGCCAGGGCATAGCCGGCCAGGAAGAAGAGGATGCTGCTCCGCCCGACGATATCGGTCGCCGGGGCCAGTCCCACCGTGGCCACGCCCACCATGAGGTAGCCGGCCTGGGCAATGCTCGAGTACCCCAGCATACGCTTGATATTGGTCTGGGGAAGGGCCACCACGTTACCCACCGTCATGCTGATGGCCGCGAGCACGGCGAAGAGCATACCCCAGTCCACGGCCACCCAGTCCGGCACAATAAAGGCGGAGTAGAAGACGCGCAGGACAACGGCGAAGCCGGCCGCCTTGCTCGCCACGGAAAGGTAGCCGGTAACCGGTGTCGGTGCCCCTTCATAGACATCCGGCACCCACATCTGGAAGGGGACCGAGGCGATCTTGAAGCCAAAACCGGCCACCAGCAGCACCACGCCGAAGATAAGGGCCGGGCTGGCGCCGCTATTGTCCGGCGCCAGCCTCAGGATAGCCAGGACAATATCGCCCAGCTTCGTCTGGCCGGTGAAGCCAAAGACCATCGCCATGCCGAAGAGCAGGACGGCAGAAGCCACCGCTCCGAGCAGAAGATACTTCAGGGCTGCCTCACTGGCCTTCGGCTCTTTCAGGAAGCCGACAAGCACGTAAAGCGAGATACTCGTCAGCTCCAGAGCGACGTAGATAGCAATCAGCTCGGTGGTGGCGGCCATCAGCATCATGCCCAGCGTGGACAGCAGCACCAGGGCAAAGTACTCGCCCTGGGACTCGGCAAACTTCGGGGCGTAGTCCAGCGAGGCGAGGATGAGCAGGGCGGCAATACCCAGAAACAGCAGCTTGAAGAACAGGGCGAAGCTGTCCACTACGAGCATGTTGCCAAAAACGACCATCGCGCTGCCGCTGAGCCAGGTGGCAAAGCCTATGGCGACAGCGGCCGAGACAATAACCCCGGCCAGGCTGAACAGCGCCAGGACGAGCCGGTCCCGAACAAAAAGGCTCAGCAGAATGACGGCGATAGCAAAAGCCGCCAGGCTCCATTCCGGTGTAAGTGCCAGGAAGTCCAAAGCCTCTACTCCTTTCCCCCTGAAGTAGTGCCCGTAACCACTAAAATCCTAAATACTAAACACGAAATCCTAAACAATATCTAAATCCAAAAGACCAAAACTTATTTTACCTTTTCTACTATAGAACCGAAGATTCTCATAAGCTCCGTAGCTTCCTCAGTTAATGATTGCCTTCTCTTCTCCGCTTCTTCCCCTTTTACCTCCAAGAGGCTCAACCAATATCTGCTCTCCTTAACTTCCTTGCGGCAAATCTTGACTCTTAATGCAAAATCCTTTTTGCTTATGGCCTCATTGGCTTCAATATAATTAGCTCCTACTGAGCCTGAAGACCTGATAACCTGCTTCGCTATTTCAATGTTCGCCATTGTCTTCGGAAGAATACCCACAAACGCTATTACCTCTTTGGCAAACCGTAGCGTTCTCTCTTCTAAGTCATATGGTTTTGAATTTCTTGCTTCGGTCATTTGTATTTGTTTAGGGTTTAGGATTTAGTATTTAGAATTTGCTTTACCCCGGCGTAACCAGCAGCCCCGCAATCGGTGAGACGCCAATTTTGATGACGTCCGTCAAAATGGCGGGGTAGATACCCACCAGCATAATCACCGCAACCAGGGTAAAGATATAGGCCTTCTCCAGGCCATCGGCGTCAGGCGAGCCGTTAAACTGGTCCAGCACCGGGCCATAGAAGACACGCTGCAGCATCCACAGGATGTAGCCCGCCGCCAGCACCACGCCCAGGACGGCCAGTATGGTATAGACCTGGATACCCGCTACCAGCGTGCTGGCATAGCTGCCCACGAAGACCAGGAACTCGGCGGCGAAGCCGCTCGTGGAGGGCAGTCCCAGCGAGCCAAGGGCAGCGACAGAGAAAACAACAGCGATAACGGGCATCTGCCGTGCTAGACCGCCCAGCTTGGCCAGGTTGCGCTCATGGGCGTTGTGCATGACCAGCCCGGCCATGGCAAAGAGCAGGCCGGTGACCACACCATGGCTGAACATCTGCAAGGTCGCCCCGGTCAGGCTGATAGGGGTCAGGGCGAAGATACCCAGCAGCACGTAGCCCATATGGGAGATGCTGCTGTAGGCAATCAGCCGCTTCAGGTCGGTCTGGCGCAGGGTGACGGCGGCCCCGTAAAGCACACTGATAACGGCGAGGATGACTAGAATCGGGGCGTATTGCTGCGCCACGTCCGGGAAAAGCGTTACGTTCAAGCGTATCATGCCATAGCCGCCCATCTTGATGAGGGTGCCGGCCAGCATTACGCTGACAGCCGTCGGGGCATCCGTATGGGCATCCGGCAGCCAGGTATGAACAGGGAAAACCGGCAGTTTGACGGCGAAGCCGGCGAGGAGCAGGAAGAAGATAGCCGCTACCGGGATAACAGCCGTATACTCCCCCAGCCCTGTCACGGCAATATCCGTTATGCTGAGGCTGCCGGTAGTAAAATAGAGGCTAAGGATACCGGCCAGCATCAGGGCGCTGCCGAAGAGGGTATAAACAACATACTTAATGGCCGAGTATTCCCGGCGGCCTGTCCCCCAGATGGAGATGAGGAAATACATCGGGATAATCTCGACCTCCCAGAAGAGGAAGAAGAGCAGCAGGTCAAGAGATGTGAAGACACCCAGGATGCTCGTCTCCAGCAGCAGTAGCCAGGCGAAATACTCCCGTGGGCGCTCGTGGATTTTCCACGAGATGGGCACGGCCAGGAAGCCCAGGAGTGCCGTCAGCACTACCATAGGCAGGCTGATGCCGTCCACGCCCAGGTGGTAGAAGGCATTGATGCCCGGAATCCAGGCAACCTTCTCCTCGAACTGGAATGTCCCGGCGGCTACCAGCGACCGGTCGAAGGCGACGAAGAGGAAAATGGCCAGGGCGAGCGGGACAGCCGTAAAGATGACCGCGATGCTCTTGATGGCCCTGTCCCGCAGGCCGGGCACAAAGGCAATGATAATGGCCCCGATGACGGGTAGAAACACGATAGTGGACAAATAGCTAAAGCTCATATACCTCTACCCTGCGAATAGTAGGACCAGGACTATGACCACAATGCCGATGCCCATGAATAGCCCGTAAAGCTGTAGCTGCCCCGTCTGCCACCGGCGGACACCTTTACCAGTGGCGACGGTGACGTTAGCTAATCCGTTGACCGCCCCATCCACCACATTAGTATCGAACTTCTGGAAACCGGCAAACAGGCCGTTCACCAGGGAGCGGCGCACAAACAGATTTTCATAAAGCTCATCGAAGTAGTATTTGCGATAGAACAGGGTATAGATTGGCTTGAAACGCTCGCCCATCCGCTCTGCGGAAATCCGTTTGCTCCCATACATAAGGTAGGCCAGGAAGATGCCCAGCCCGGCGACAATCATGGCTATCCAGGGCAATGGGTGTGCCAGGATGCCGAAGAAGCCCTCAAAAAAGCCCTTGGTCTGGCCCTCTCCCATGAAGACGCTGAAGGCCCCGTTCACGTTCCAGAAGCCGGAGATAACGGCCAGGACGGACAGGATGACCATAGGCACCACCATCACCGGCGGCGACTCGTGGGGCTTGCCGTGGGCATGGGCATCGTGACCATGCTCACCGGGGGCACCGCCGCGATACTCACCGCAGAAGGTGAGGAAAACGACGCGGAAAATATAGAAGGCCGTCATAAATACTGTAAGCAGCGCCAGCGCGAAGAGCACCGGCTGCTCCTTAAGGGCCACGGCCAGGATTTCATCCTTGCTCCAGAAGCCGGCCAAGGGCCAGACGCCGGCCAGGCTCAGCCCTGCGATAACGAAGGTGATGTAGGTCCACGGCATGACCTTGCGCAGGCCGCCCATCAGCCGCATATCGACGGTGCCGGTGGCGTGGTTCACGCTGCCCGAGCCGAGGAAGAGCAAAGCCTTGAAGAAGGCGTGGTTAAAGAGGTGGAAAATGCCGATGGCCACCGCTGCCCTCGCTACCTCGGCAGTGACGTGACCCTCCCTGGCCACCGCCAGGCCGGCCACGCCCAGGCCCAGCATCATGTAGCCAAGCTGGCTGATGGTGGAGTAGGCCACCACCCGCTTGATGTCGTTCATCACCATGCCCATCGTAGCCGCGAAGACCGCCGTGGCACCGCCGATGACAGCCACCAGTCTCAGGGTGGCTGGGGCGGCTTCAAAGATGGGGAAGAACCGCGCCACCAGGAATACGCCGGCCGCCACCATGGTGGCAGCATGGATGAGGGCACTGACGGGCGTGGGTCCCTCCATGGCATCAGGCAGCCAGACGTGGAGGGGGAACTGGGCCGACTTGCCAACGGCTCCGGCGAAGATGCCCAGCCCCAGCCAGGTCAGCACCGCTGTCCCCAGCAGCCCCGTCTGGACAGCGCGGTAGATGTCGGGGATCTCCAGCGAGTTGAGGCCCTGGCCCGCAATGGCCCCCTGGTGGAAGAAGAGGTACAGGATAGCCAACAAGAACCCGAAGTCTCCCAGGCGGGTCACGATGAAGGCCTTCTTGGCCGCGGCGGCCGCTGCCGGCCGGTGGTACCAGAACCCGATGAGCAGATAAGAGCAGAGGCCCACCAGCTCCCAGAAGGCGTAGAGCATCACGACGTTGGAGGCCAGCACCAGCCCCAGCATAGAGGCGGTGAACAGGGACATGAAGGCGAAGTAGCGGGCGTAGCCGGGGTCACCCTTCATGTAGCCCTGGGAGTACACCTGCACCATGAGGCTGACCCCACTGACCACCACCAGCATGATGGCCGTGAGGGAGTTCATGTAGATGCCCAGCCGCAGATTGAAGCTACCTACAGTAATCCACGAGTGGGGGTCCCATCCAATTGGCCCTTCGTGCCCAGTAGTAGCCTTGAGCGCCATGAGGGAGAGGACGAGGGCCCCCCCAATGGCCAGGATGGTGAGGTACCCCGCCCACTGGCTGTAGCGGTTGAAGAAGGGTCGGATGACCAGGCTAATAATGAGGAACGAGGCCAACGGCAGGAAGAGGACCAGCCAGGCGGCAGCTTCGCTCATACTATAGCTTCCTCAGGATCTCCTCAGCAACGTGTTCCCGCCCCTTGGGCACGTAGACCACAAAGGTGACCCGCTCCCCCCATGTGGTGATCTCCCCCTCTGGCAGGACCTTGGCGGAGAGGCCTTCACTCTCGAAGAGGTCCTCCCACATCTCGGCCACCATCAGGCTCGGCACACGCTTGACGGGCACCCAGGCCATGCTCCACCTACTGCTTCATCAGGTTCATCTCGGTGACGTGGACCGTAGCCCGCAGGCGGTAGATAGCCAACACCAGGGCCAGGCCCAGGGCCACCTCGGCCGCGGCCACGGTGATGACGAACACCGCGAACACCTGCCCAGTCAGCAAGAAGCGGGCCGTGTCGGGGAGCTGCGCCGTTGTAGCGGGGGCAATGTAGCGGGAAAAAGCGACCACCGCCACGTTCACAGCGTTGAACATCAGCTCGATGGACATGAGCACCACCACGGCGTTCTTTTTCGCAAGGGCGCCGTAGAGCCCTATGCTGAACAGGGCCCCCGACAGGACCAGAAAGTGCTCCAACCCAATAGGGGCTAGCATCTCACTCTTCCCTCACCAGAACGATGGCGCCCAGGATGGCCGCCAGCAGCAGCACCGAGGCCACCTCAAAGGGCAGCACATACTCCTGCACCAGCAGTTGCCCAATAATCGGCGTCGTGTTGCTGAACACCTGGGCCACGCCAGCCTGGGCCTCCGGGGAGAGCTGAGCATCTTTCAACTGGCCCCACGGCGTAGCGATGATGACAAAGGTCAGAAAGAACATGAGGGCCCCGGCCAGGAAGAACGCCAGCCGTTCGAAGCGGTTCGATGGGTTGCCCCGGAACACATCCCTGGTCAGCAGCACAGCAAAGATGATGAGGATGGAGATAGCGCCGGCGTACAGGAGCACCTGGATGGCGGCCAGGAACTCCGCGTTGAGCATTACGAACATCCCTGCGACGCCCAGAAAGGAACCGATGAGGGCCAGCGCTGCTTTCAGCACATCCCGGAGGAACACCACCGACCACGCTGCCACCACAATGCCGATGGCGGTCACCCACCACACCAGCGTGAAGAACGGAGAGACCTCCAGGCCGGTCGGAGTCATCGCTCCTCCACCCAGCGGGCTCTCATCTGCGCGTCATCAGGCGCATCACGGCGGCCCACCTCGTTCCACGGCAGGGGCTGGTCCCGGTGAGGGTTGTACCCCTTCTTTTCCAGTTGTGGGCGGAACCAGGTGCTGGGGCGCTTGGGCGCCTGGCGCAGCTCGTCCACAGGGATGACCAGGTCCTGGCGGCGGAAACGGGCCCGCTCGAACTTGCTGCCCATGTGCAGCGCATCGTATGGACAGGCCTCCACACACAGCCCACAGTACATACAG
>JACQTX010000043.1 GCA_016210585.1 Chloroflexota bacterium | reverse complement strand
TTTCCATTCCGGCGAAAGCCGGAATCTAGGCAAGAACTCTGCCTTGATACCGACTTCCATCGGTATGGTTACATTGTGTAGTTTCATGCTTCGTGGTGCCCCGCGTAAGCGGGGAATGGGAAAATACCCTTTAGTTACGCAAAGCGACCCTTATCTTATCTCAGCTTGCCCTCCGAGAAAAAAATTACGGGGTTTGGCGCGGGTTTTCGCGTAGATTTACGGATGTGTCACTCTTAGAAATTATGTGATACTTATTACTGTCATAACGACACCCACAATATGTTGGAAGGAGACGCCGATGACTACCACAGCCTTAGCCCGCCCGAAACCCCAAAAGGCCCAGCAAGGCCTCGCACTGAAGGCATGGGAGTACGTGGTCTACTGCCGGCACTGCAAGACATTCGAGACGGTCTGGTTCACCGATAATGGCCTGGTGCAGACCCGGAAGTTCCATCAGGTGGACAACCTCGTCTATCACGATTGCGGTGCGAAAGAGCCTTGCCGCCTGCTGCCACGCTTTGTCAAGGGGGAACACCCCGAACCAGCCTATGCCGCCACGAGATAGGACCGGACAGTATACGGGCACCGGCCCGAAAAAATATGTAACAGGGGAGACAAACCATGGAGAGGGTGTTGGCTATGATTCTCGCTGGGGGACGGGGGACACGGATGGAGATCCTTTGCCAGGGCAGACCAAAACCAGCTTTACCTTTTGCCGGTAAGTTCCGGGTCATTGATTTCAGCTTGAGCAACTGTTACCACTCCCAGATTGACAACATCGCCGTCCTGACCGACTACCAGCGTTCCAACATCGCTAACTACCTCAGACGGTGGCACCTGGTCAACAATAGCCCCAAGAACTTCCATATACTGGAGCCGAAAAATAGCTCCTATAAGGGCACCGCGGATGCGGTCTATGAGAACCTGGACTATCTGGAGAGACACGGGACGGATAGCCTTCTGGTCCTGGCTGGCGACCATGTGTATAAGATGGACTACCGCAAAATGCTGACTTTCCACCGGAGGGTAAAAGCCGACGTCACGGTTGGGGTAGTCTCAGTGCCCATTACCCAGGCGCACCGTTTTGGCTGTCTCAGTGTGGGTCCAGAAAAGAGAATCGTTGACTTTGTCGAAAAACCCAGGCTGCCGCAGAGCAACCTGGTCTCCATGGGCATCTACCTCTTTAGCCGGGACGTGCTGGCCAAACGCCTTATTGCGGACGCGCCTCAGCCAAACTCACCACACGACTTCGGCTACGCCATCCTGCCCCGGATGGTCAGAGAGGACAGGGTCTTTGCCTATGAGTTCAAGGACTACTGGCAGGACATCGGTACTCCGGAGTCCTACTATAAGGCCAACATGGACCTTGCCCGGGAGACACCTGCTTTCAGCCTGGATGGTAGCTGGCCGGTGCTCACGGAAGACAATAGCTGGCTGCCTTCGCGTAAATCAGCCCACGCCATCGTCAAGAACAGCATTGTCAGCCCGGGGTGTGTCATCAAGGGGCACGTGGAGAACTCGGTCCTCTCCCCTGGCGTCTGCATTGAAGAAGAGGCCATAGTGAAGAACTCCGTCCTGATGAGCAATGTCTTTGTCGGCTACCACAGCGTGGTAAATAGCTGTGTTCTGGACGAGGGTGTCAACATCGGCAAGTTCTGTTTTCTCGGGTTTGGCGCCAGCCCTGTCCCCAATGGCGATGTCAGTGTTCTGGGCCGGAGCGTGGCTATACCGCCGCATACCGCTATCGGCTGCAAATCAAAGGTGTTGCCCAATGTGACCTGTGCTGACTTTACATCGCGGACGGTCCCTCAGGGCGCCGTCATTGCCCCACGCTCAGTGTCATCGCCAGCTGAGGAAGTGCTAGATACGAGACTAAAGTCATATTCGCTGTAGCCAACAGATGTTATGATAATGCCAAAATTTTGAAAGGAGAGTATTAATGAAGTATTCGCCCAAGGACTACAGCAGCCTCGTCGGGATGGAGGGGTTCAGCGCCACACTGCTCAATAACCATTTCACACTCTACCAGGGGTATGTCACCAACACCAACAAGCTGGCAGACATACTGGCCCAACTGGCACGCGAGGGCAAACAGGCCACGCCGGAGTTCGCCGAGTTGAAGCGGCGCATGGGCTTTGAGTTCAACGGCATGCGTCTGCATGAGTATTATTTTGAAAACATGGGCGGTAAGAAGCCCCTGGACAAGGCCGGGCCCCTGGCGAAGAAGCTCGCCAATGCCTTCGGCAGCTACGAGGCCTGGGAGCAGGACTTCAAGGCCACCGGTGCCATGCGCGGCATCGGTTGGACCGTTCTCTATGAGGATACGGCCACCGGCTGGCTTTTCAACCAGTGGATTAACGAGCATGAGGTGGGCCACTTCACCGGCTGCAAGCCCATCCTGGTCATGGATGTCTTCGAGCACGCTTTTATGATTGACTACGGTCTGAAACGGGCTGACTATATTACGGCCTTCTTTAAGAACATCAACTGGGAGGTAGTCGGCGGACGCTAAAGCTGAAGTTGCCGGGAAGCAGAGCAACTGGTTTCAGGAAAAATAAGTAGAAGGAGGAGAGTATGGTACTAGACCTATGGCGACCAGGAGCAATGGCGCGACCTTTCCAGCTACTGGAGGAGGCGGAACGGCTTCTCGAATCGGAGAGGCCCTTCCGCACCGTGTGGTATACCCGTCCCAGGGACGGCATGGGCTGGACACCCGCTATTGACATGTATGAGAAAGAAGATAGCTTCATCGTGCGGGCAGAGCTCCCCGGGGTGAAGAAAGAAGACGTAGAAATCACCGTCATGGGGGACACCCTGACGATGAAGGGCGAGCGCAAGCCACCGGAAGGCATAAAGGAGCAGGAGTACCAGTGCACCGAGATTTGCTACGGCAAGTTCTCGCGCTCGCTCACCCTGCCCACCGCCGTTGACACCGAGAAGATTGAAGCGACCTATGAGAACGGCGTCCTGGAAATCACTTTGCCCAAGGTGAAGGAAGCCACACCGGCTAAGGTGCAAATCAAATCAAAATAACCCGCTTCTTAAGCTCTGCTTTCCGGCTATTTAGCCAAAAGCGGCTTGACAACCGCCCCATCAAAGTGAGTCAGACATGCTCCGGGTGAGGTGAAAAATGGAAGCGACCCTGCCACGAACTAACGAGCTTGGCTTCTACGAAATGCGCCTGGAGTCAGTTGGCGGTCTGGGGGCCAACCTGACGGGACAGATATTGGCACAGGCAACCGTCCGCGGCGGCCATTTTAATGGCGCTCACTTCTCATCCTACGGGTCAGAGAAGAAGGGTTCGCCGGTCAAGTCCTACGTCCGTCTGTGCGCTCCGGACAGGGAGGTACGCACCAGCAGTCCCGTGGAAAAGCCGCACCTTTTGGCGGTATTTCACCAGTGCCTGCTCAAGGTAGATGGGACTACCGCCGGGCTGTATCCGGACAGCATTGTGCTGGTCAATAGCACGGACTCAGCCGATGAAGTGCGTTACCGGGCCAGACTGGTGTCAGGGACGGTAGGCATAGTGGACGCCCTGGCCATCGCCGTCAGAAACGGCACCCGGACTAACACGGCCATGCTCGGGGCCATCGTCCGTGCCGCCGGGTTTATTGACCCTGAAGCGGTGAAGAAGGCCATTGTAGATGCCTTCCAGGAGAGGTACCCCCAGCTGGTGCGCGCCAATCTGGCTGCCTTTACGCAGGCCTATGAGGGGGTCAAGCTCAAGGAGTTTGGTCCGGACAGCCGGTTCAGCTTCCCCTCCCCGGAGCCCCACCCAGCCTACATGCATATGCTCGGCTACGCGAACGCCCCGGTGGGCGGCGCTATTTTGAACCCGGGTAACACCGCACATAAAGACCTGAGCGCCTCACGGCAGGGCATATTTCCGCTCTTCCACCGTGACCGCTGTATTGACTGCGGTCTATGCACCATGACCTGCCCGGACTACGTCTTTGTCTGGGAGCAAGGTTTAGACCGCAAGGGACAGCCGGCGCAGGTGCTCAAAGGCCCCAACTTGCAATACTGCAAAGGCTGCTTGAAATGCGTGGATATTTGCCCGGTAGAAGCCCTCACCATGGAGTGCGAGCGCCCGGAGTTCCGCTTTACAGCCGATGTCCAGCTCTGGGGGCCGCCGGATGCCCTGGTCACCTTGAGCCGGGAGAATGAGCCCGCCAAGTGGACCCAGGATGAGGGCTACTACTGGTACCGCGTAAGCTGACCTGACAATATCAACACAACAATATGAAACAAAAGTGATTACCGTCATGGCGAGCCATTCTGCGCCCAAAATGTCATGCTGAGGAGCACATTCGCTTCGCTCAGTGTGAACTCCGCGACGAAGAATCT
>JACQTX010000035.1 GCA_016210585.1 Chloroflexota bacterium | reverse complement strand
TGCGAGAATAGGAGACTATTAGTGGCTCTTGCCCACCGGCTCTTTCACCGCTGCTGATTTCAGGACCAGCTCAGCGATGTCCATGACCCTGAGCTTCTCTTCGGCGGCTTTCGCCTTGATGGCATCGTCAAACATCTGGAGGCAGAAGGGACAGGCACTGACGATGGTCTGTGCCCCCGTCTCCAGGGCGTGGCCGATGCGCATCTCGCTGATGCGCTGCCCACGCTCTTCCAGCCACATCCGCCCGCCGCCACCACCGCAGCAGAAGCTCTCCCGCCTGTTCTTGGCCATCTCCACAGGGATGAGGCCCGGAATGCTCCTTAGAATCTGCCGTGGGGCCTGGTAGATACCGTTGTAGCGGCCCAGGTAGCAGGAGTCGTGCAGGGTCACCACGCCACTGAGACCGTTATCCAGCTTCAGCTTGCCCTCTTTGAGCAGGTCAGCGATGAATTCGGTATGGTGGACGACCTCGTAGTTGCCGCCGAACTGTGGATATTCCTTTTTCAGCATATTGTAGCAGTGAGGGCAGGCGGTCATTATCCTCTTGACGTTATAGCCCTTTAAGACCTCGATGTTCTTTTGGGCCTGCATCTGGAAGAGGTACTCGTTGCCGAGACGTCGCGCCGGGTCACCGCAGCAGCTTTCCTCCGTGCCCAGGATGCCGAAATTGACGCCCGCCTGTTTGAGCAGCCGGCCCACGGACTGGGCTATCTTCGTGCTTTTCTCTTCCAGGGCCTCGGTGCAGCCGACCCAGTAGAGGATGTCCACGTTGCTATCCTCGGCCAGGGTCTTTATGTCCAGACCCTCCGCCCAGCTAGTGCGGGTGAGCATGGTGCCGCGCCACGGATGGCCTCTCTGCTCGATGCTGGTCAGGGCGCCTTCCGCCGTCTCCGGGATGCTCGCCTGCTCCATAACCAGGTTCCGTCTCATGTCCACGATTTTGTCAATGTGGTCCACCCAGACCGGGCACACCTCGTCACAGTGACGGCAGGTGGTGCAGGCCCAGATTTCATCTTCCAGGATAACCTCGCCAATCAGCTTCTTCTTGCCCGGGTTAGACGGTAGGGCTTCGTAGTCGCCCTTGACCTTGACCAGCTCCGGTCCCACCTCCAGCAGGTGCTTCTTGAGGTCCTGGATTACCTTCTTGGGATTGAGCGGCTTGTCGGTGGCGAAAGCCGGGCACCGTATCTGGCAGTTGCCGCAGACCACGCAGGAGTAGAGGTCGAGGACTTGCTTCCAGGTGAGGTCGGTGATTTTGGAGGTGCCGAGCTTCCCGCTCTCCATCGCCTTCTCCAGATCAATGGGCTTGAGGGCACCGGTCGGCAGCTGTGACTTGAACAGGCCATTGAAGATGGAAACAAGCATATGCAAGTAGCGGGAGTAAGCGATGAGGACCAGAACGAAGAGCACGGTGAGCCAGTGTGCCCAGAAGAAGGCGATGCTGGCTGTCTCCACGCTGCTGACAGCCACGCCATTGAAGATGTTGCTCAGCGCGGAGCTTATCGGCGGGAGGGCTGTGCCCAGGCCGACCGGCGGGTGGCCGAGGGCGATGCCCGTGGCTTCCTTGAAGAGGTGGGTCAGGGGATGGACAAAGACGCTGCCCAGGATGAGGGCTGCCTCTGCCGTTTGCTCCCCCTGCAGGCGGGACGGCCTGATAACAAACCGGCGGATAATGCCCCAGCCGGCGCCGATGACCACCAGGGCAGCCAGGAAATCCATGACCCAGACGTAGTAATAGAAGAACTTGGTGTGCTCCAGCGTCTCCGAGACGCCAAAGCCGGCGCCGATGATGATGAAGATGAAGTAGAACAGAGAAAAGGTGAAGAAGCCCCAGGCCATAAAGGCGTGGCCCAGGCTGGCCTTGTCCGTCCGGGTCATGTTCTTGAGCTGGCACCACTGTCCCAGGACATAGCCGGCTGTGGTAACCACCCGCTTCAGCCAATCACGCAGCCCCCACTCCCTCTGTCCCAGGAACATGTAGCGCCCGAGCTGGGTCATCCGCCGCAGGAATAACCCCAGCGCCAGGATAGATACCCCCCAAAACAACACATAGCCCGGGACAAAACCATAGGTGATGCTGGTAGCCGACATAAACCGCAAACCTCCTTCTGTGGGCTCAACCTCATTCTAACGTAAACGGGACACGGCAACAAATACGCCCAGAGCGAAAGCCAGTATGTCCAGCATGAAGAAGCGCAGACCCCAGGGTACCAGGAGGGCGACGAGGTAGGCCAGCAGCAGGCTGACACCGCCCAGGACGGCTAGGCCAATGCCGCGCTTGCGGTTGGTGGCCAGCCCTATGACCTCGCCGATGAGATAGCCAACAAGCGGGGCGATGAGCAGGTTGAGGTAGAGGGGCAGGAAGCCCCGGAGCAGGCTGATGACAAAGCCCCAGGCCGCACCACCAGCCAGGGCCATACCCAGCCCAGCCCCGGCTGCTCTCAGGTAATGGGAAAGCTTGACATTGTAGGTGGGTATCCGGTATAGGCGAGCACAGGCGCGGCAGCGGGCCCCCACCGGTGTCTGCACCATGCACCGGGGACAAATAGGCGTGCCGCATTTGCCGCAGCTCAGGCTGGTCTCAATATCAGGATGTAAGGCACACTTCATCTACACGACAGCGTCTCAAAAGTTTCCGCACCCTATGGCACTAAATCCTAAGCACTAGTTCCTAAGTCCGAAACAATATCAAAATTCAAAATCTGGAATGACCAAAACGTTGTGAACCCTTCGGCCTCGTTCAGAGTGGGCCATTAATGTTTTGAACCTTAATGCTTCTGTAATTTGAATTTGTTTCGTGCCTTCGACAAGCTCAGGACAAGATTCGGATTTCGGATTTTGCAATGCTTTTGAGTCTAGACTATTATGAGACCATTGGTAATACTGGTGCATAGCATCCCATCGTTCGCCGCTAGCTAGCCTCCTGTATAACTTCCGCCACCGGCTCGGCATGCTGGACCTGTCCCAAGACAACCTTATTAATCTGTGGGTGTCTGAGGGCAAGAATCTGGCGGGCCAGCTCCCGGCCCTTTGCGAGGCCATGGTCAAGATCCACCTTGTTCAAGAAAGGAATAATACGGGCATGGGGCGGGCTGCCCTTGGCGATGCCTGCCGGATGAGTCACGAGACGGGCGATAGACTCCGCAGTCACGGTAGCGCCCATGGACAGGCCCAGCAGTCCGGCGGCAATCTCGGGGCGGAAGACCTTCTCTTCAGTGAGGGGACAGTCCACGGCATCCATACCCAGCACAACAATGACCAGAGACGTATTCGGTGAAATGACCGGCTCCGTGGCGTTGGGGGCCTTAAGCGGACGGCGCTTGGAGCCATCGGCTTCACTGATTATGTAAACTATTTCCTTCAGACTCGCCATGCTGACCACCGCCTTCGGGCTGATGCCCTTCAGCTTGCTCCCGTCCCGTATCTCAGCGGCCACTGTGATATGTCTGTATCTGGTCGCGTTATGCTGGATGAGCCTTACCAGCTTCGCCTCGTCTGGCTCCACCAGAAGCAATGGCGTCTCTTCGGGGGTGGGTTTAACAATCCTGGTCGTCGTGGTGGTCACCACCAGGCCGCTCTCCGCCAGCTCCCGGGCCAAAGCGAACATCAGCGTGGTCTTGCCACCACCCCCCACCAGGCTAATTACCTCACCGGGGCTGATATCCAAGGCTTCTTTGAGAGTAATCATAAGCTTATAGATAGCCAGCTCTAATCCGAACGAGATGCCAAATTCTAAGCACTAAAT
>JACQTX010000007.1 GCA_016210585.1 Chloroflexota bacterium | reverse complement strand
TCCTTCGTGGTGCCCATGTAAATGGGCATGGCTGATTACCCCGAAACGGCTTTCCAGATACACTATTGGGCATCAAAGAAGTAACAGCTTTTGTAGCTATGAGGCAATGATAGGCGTCGTTTGACGGCATTAATTACCCCATGGCACACAAAGCTTTGACTATCCTGCTACTGAGCGACCCTAGCAGGTGTTGACAGCGCCAGAGCGATAATCTACACTAAGCTTGATTGTCCGCTAGTCTTCGTTCAGTTGTCCAGCTAGATAGGAAAGCGCGCCTGAGCGCGCCCATTACTAACAGAAAGGAGGTAATCCGGTGGCTACAGCTAAGGCCTTTGTCCTGGTGGAGGTGGCAGTGGGACGGACCAGGGAGGTTGCGGCTGCCCTGCAGCAGCTTCCTGGCGTAAAATCGGTTGACCCGGTAACCGGCCCTTATGACATTATCGCGGTGATAGAAGGCAAGAACCTGAATGAAATCGGTGACCTGGTGACCAGCAGAATACACCCTATCCCCGGTATCTCTCGCACCGTGACCTGTCTGGCGATATAACCAAGCCCGGCCCTGAAGGAGTCCAGCACGACCAGAAGAAAGGAAGGGTATGGATTTTAAGTTTAGCGCCGAGCAAGAGCAGTTCCGCCAAGAGGTCCGTTCTTTTCTGGAAGGTGAAATCAGGCAGGGCTACTGGACACCGGCGTGCGATGCCTGGATACAGGGATGCTCGCCGGACTTCACCAAACGTGTAGCACAAAAAGGCTGGATAGGTCTCACCTGGCCCAAAGAGTATGGCGGCCAGGGGCGGAGCCACATTGACCGCCTTATTCTTACTGAAGAGATGCTGCGCTACGGGGCCCCCTGCGGCTGCCACTGGTTTACTGACCGGCAAATCGGCCGTGCCATACTCGCCTATGGCACAGAAGAGCAAAAACGGGACTACCTGCCACGTATTGTCCGCGGTGAGGTCTATGTCGGCCTCGGCATGAGCGAGCCGCAGGCTGGCTCCGACCTTGCCTCGCTGCAGACCAGAGCCACGGAGAGCGGCGACTACTATGTCATAGACGGCCAGAAGATGTGGACGAGCGCCGCCCGCTACATGAACTATATCTACCTGGTCGCTCGCACGGACCCGGAGGCCCCCAAGCACCGCGGTATCAGCGAGTTTATTATTGATGCCCACCTGCCCGGCATCACCATTGTGCCCACCATAGACATCACCGGCAGCGAGGCCTGGAGCGAGGTCTTCTATGACGGTGTGAAGGTGCCCAAGAACTGTCTTATCGGCCAGAAGAATCGCGGCTTCTACCAGATAATGGAGCAGCTCGATTTCGAGCGGAGCGGCATGGAGCGCCTGATGGGCAATTATCCTCTATTCGATGCCCTCATCAAGTACTGCAAACCGACAAAACGCAACGGCAAGCCGCTGTCACAGGATACGCTGACCCGGCAAAGGCTCGCCCAGCTTGAGGTCGAGTTTGAAATCGGCCGCCTGCTTATCTACCGGGTGGCCATGGTAATGGAGGCGGGCAAGGCCCCTAACTTCGAGGCGGCCATGGCCAAAGCCTACAGCACTACCTTTGAGCAACACCTGGCCAGCACGGCCATGGACATCCTGGGCCTTTATGGCGGGCTTGTCGCCGGCTCAAAATTCGTCCCCATGCAGGGCATGGCCCCGCACTCCTTCCTCGGCTCGAAGGGCTATAGCCTGCAGGCCGGCACCACCGAGATCCTGCGGAACATCATTGCCCAGAGGGGACTGAGGCTACCGGCACAGTAAAAAAGGGCATCTACCATCGGTTTTGTTACCATATCTGAGTAAGAGCTGAGTAAGAGGGAGTGTCAGGAGAAAGACATGACTTCAGAAACGTATCTCGTGAAACGCATTGAAATGATGCAGGAAGAACTGGAACGTCTCAAAAGGACTATCCTAAGAAAGGGCCTGGTACAACCTGCGGTCCTTCGTGGCATATGGCGAGGTATCGATTTTTCTGACGAAGAGATAGAAGAAGCCAAGCGTTCCTGGGTAAAGGAATAGCGTGGTGGAAACAACTTCTCTCTATGTTATTGATACCCATCCGCTCGTATGGTACCTTGAGGACAGTCCAAAGCTGTCCCCGTTAGCAAGACATGCTTTTGACGAAATTGAGCATGGCAATGCTTTGGGTATAGTACCAACTATTGTGCTTGCTGAGATTATACATCTCTCAGATAGGAAAAGAATACCAATCGGTATCGAAGAAACCATTGCCAGTCTCCAGCAGGCTGCTAGCTTTGGTATTGTCTCTCTTGACCTGGCGGTAATACTTCTTATGACTTCTTTGAAGACTTATGAGCTTCATGACCGAGTTATCGTGGCTACGGCAATATCTTTTGGAGCTTCGTTAGTGACAAAAGATGAACACATCCGTAAATCTAGCGCTGTTGTTTGTGTGTGGTAGTTCTTGAAACCTGCCAATTAGTATAGACGAAGGAGAAGACGGTATGAACCTGGCCTTTTCCGAAGAGCAGGAAATGCTCAAAAAGATGGCGCGTGACTTCTTGACCGAGAAATGCCCCAAGACCGTGGTGCGGCAGCTTGAGGCTGATGAAAAGGGCTACTCGCCGCAGCTATGGCAGGAGATGGCTGACCTGGGCTGGATGGGGCTGGTCCTGCCGGAGAAGTTCGGGGGCGGTGGGATGACTTTCCTGGACATGGCCGTCCTCCTCGAGGAGATGGGACGTGCCTGCCTGCCCGGCCCTTTCTTTGCCAGCGTTATCCTGGGCGGCCTGTCAGTCCTGGAAGCCGGCACCGAGGCCCAGCAGCAGAAATACCTGCCCGGCATAGCCATCGGCAAGACCATCTTTACGCTGGCCCTGGCCGAGGCTGACGGCAGCTATGAAGCAGATTCCATACGCGCGAAAGCGACCAGAGACGGAGATAGCTATAGTATCAGTGGCACCAAGCTCTTTGTCTCCGATGCCCATATCGCCGACTATCTTCTCTGTGTCGCTCGCACGAGCAACGCGGCAAAAGCCGAGGACGGCATAACCATCTTTATTGTGGATGCCAAAAGCCCGGGACTAGGCCATACCGTGCTCCAGACCATGGCTCGTGACAAGCTCTGTGAGGTAGTCTTTGACAAGGTCAGAGTGCCTGGCGAGAACATCCTGGGGCAGCTGGAGCGGGGCTGGGGACTGGTGCAGAGAATTATGGAACGGGCGGCTGTGGCGAAATGTTGCGAGATGGTCGGCGCTCTGCAGCAGGCGCTGGACATGACCGTGGACTATGCCAAAGAGAGAAAGCAGTTTGACCGGCCCATTGGCAGCTTCCAGGCTATCCAGCACTACTGTGCTATGATGGCGACGGACGTGGACGGCGCCCGCTTTGCCACCTATCAAGCCGCCTGGCGCCTGAGCGAAGGGCTGCTCTGCACTCGTGAAGCCGCCATCGCCAAGGCCTGGCTGAGCGAGGCCACCGAGCGTATCACGGCACAGGCCCACCAGATTTTCGGGGCCATCGGCATGACCATGGACCATGACCTGCACTACTATACCCGGCGCACCAAGGCCGCCAGTGCGACCTTTGGCAACGCCGATTACTGCCGTGAGCTGATCGCCCAGCAGATGGGACTATGAAATCAGCAATCAGCCGTCAGCGTTCAGCAGCCAGCCTATTAGAAGAGCTAAGATTTATGAGATATGATTTAAGAATAATAGGGTATTTCATAAATCTTAAATCTTAAATCCTAAATCTGGAATTGGTGTAGCTGAACGCTGATAACTTAGGAGGTGCTTATGACTGCCGCCGCAGAGAAGAAGCAAGTCCCGGTCATGGAGGGTATTTTCACCTGGCCGTCAGCAGACCCGCGCCTGATTGGCAGCAGGTGCAGGAAGTGCGGCACCGTCTTCTTCCCTGCCAGCTTCCGGTGCATGGACCCGGCCTGTCGCGGTGAAGAGGTGGAGAAAGTGGAGCTGTCCAAAAAGGGGAAGCTCTGGAGCTACACCATTAACTACTACCCGCTGCCGCCCCCGTATAAAGCCCCTAAAGACTTCAAACCCTTCGGTGTCGGTGAGGTGGAGTTTCCGGAAGGCATCAGGGTGGCCGGGGTCATCGTGGACTGCGACCCCGAAAAAGATCTGAAAATAGGCATGGATATGGAGCTTGTCTTCGATAAGTACTACGATGATGAGCAGGGCAACGAGGTCAT
>JACQTX010000006.1 GCA_016210585.1 Chloroflexota bacterium | reverse complement strand
TCTCCATCCTGCGCAAGCTTTCACTTGGAAGAGACTAATCAGGTTATTTCTGTGGGTTTGACCGTAACGGCCTCACTTTTGGTGACTATTTCAGCCACACGCCACCGCTTCTGTCGCGAGAGGGGACGCGCCTCGACAATCATGACCTTGTCCCCTTCCTTGCAGTCATTTTTCTCACAGTGCGCTTTATATTTGACCATCCTCTTGATGACCTTCTTGTATAGCGGGTGGCGCTTCGGTGTTTCTACCGCAACCACGACTGTCTTGTCCATCTTGTTGCTGATGACGACGCCGACCCTTGTCCTATGTTTCTTTTCCATATACCTGCCTAACCAATGCCCAGTTCCCTTTCCCGAAGGATAGTATTTATCTGGGCGATCTTCTCCCTTACCTTTGGAATTTCACGGTGGTTGACCAGCTGCTTCGTGGCCAGGCGAAAGCGCAGGTTGAAGAGCTCCTGGTGGGCTGCATCCAGTTGCTTGGCCAGATCCTCTGAACTTATGGCTCGAAGTTCCTTTATCTTCAAGGGTTACTCCTCACAGTTTGGCTTCATGAATTTCGCCGTTGCTCCGGGCGACAAACTTCACATCAATGGGTAGCTTGTGGGCCGCCAGGCGCATGGCTGACTTAGCCTGCTCCTCGGAAACACCCCCTACTTCAAACATCATCCGGCCCCGTTTGACTATGGCTACCCAGTGGTCCACAGGTGCCTTGCCGCTGCCCATGCGGGTCTCCTGCGGTTTCTTGCTTACCGGTTTGTCCGGAAAAATCCGCACCCACACATCGCCGCCGCGACGGAGTTCGTGCGTGATGGCCCGCCGTGCCGCTTCTATTTGCCGGGCCGTAATATAGGCCGATTCCAGCGCCTGGAGACCAAAATCGCCAAAGCTTAGCTTGTTGCCCGTGCCCGCCTGACCGGCCAGGCCCGGGTGACCGGACTGCATTTTACGGTATTTTACACGACTAGGCTGCTGCATCCTTTGCCTCTGTTTCCGTGGCCGCAGGCATCACCACTTCAGCGGGTTTCTGGCGCGCTTCCGGCGCCGCTGCCTCAACCGCGGCCGCTTCCGGTTTCGCCTGCTCTGCCCTTATCTCCTCAGTCTCGGGTAGGACATCACCCTTATATATCCATACCTTGACGCCGATACGTCCCATGTTAGTAACTGCCTCGGTAAAACCGTAGTCAATATCCGCACGCAGCGTATGCAGGGGCACACGCCCCTCATGCATAATCTGCCGCCGGGCTATCTCCGCCCCGCCCAGCCGGCCGGCACAGGCAATCCTGACACCTTTGCCACCAGCCTGCATCGTCCGGAAGATGGCCTGTTTCATCGCCCGCCGGTAAGCAGCGTGCCGCTCCATCTGCTCGGCAACGGTGCGGGCTACCAGATAGGCATCCAGCTCCGGCTGCTGCACCTCCTTAATGTTTAGCTGTATGCGTTTCTTCACGGTGCTTTCCAGGTATTGCCGCATCTCCTCGACACGCTGGCCACCTCGCCCGATGACGATGCCCGGGCGCGCCGTGTGAATGGTTACGGCTATCCGGTTGGCCTGGCGGTCTATCTCAACCAGCGAGATAGCGGCATCAGGATACCGGGCGCGAATGGCGTTGCGGAGCTTGATGTCCTCATGCAGAAACTCGGCATACTGCTTGTCCGCATACCACTTTGACTGCCACTCGCGGATGACCCCAATCCTGAAGCCGGTCGGGTGAACCTTGTGTCCCATTAACTCTCCTCCTCAGCAACCGTAACCGTTATATGGCTGGAATGCCTGATAACGGGGCTCACTCTGCCGCGCGAGCGGGCCTTGAAACGCTTCATCATCCGTGCCTGGTCAGCCACGATGTGAGTAATCCGCAGGTTGGGGGACATCTGGAAGTTGTTCTCCGCGTTGGCCGCGGCGGACTTTACCACCTTGGCCACGGCCTTGGCCGTTGGCGTTGGGGCGAATTTCAGGATTTTCAGTGCCT
Organism: Chloroflexota bacterium; assembly: GCA_016210585.1. GTDB lineage: Bacteria > Chloroflexota > Dehalococcoidia > Dehalococcoidales > JAFGLR01 > JACQTX01. The sequence continues at coordinate 8,975 of JACQTX010000006.1, read as the reverse complement.
CCTCTACTTTCTTGCCACGCACCATGTCAACCACAAGGCGCACCTTGCGGGCTGATACCCCGATATTTCTGGCTGTCGCTCTCGTTTCCATGTTCTACTTCTGCTCCTCTTCAGGAGCCTTCTGGACCTGGGTCACCTTCTCTACGGCTTTGGCGGCGTGCCCGCGGAAGGTGCGGGTTATGGCAAACTCGCCCAGATGATGCCCGACCATGTTTTCCGTAATGTAGATGGGCACGTGCCGCCGTCCGTCATGCACACCGATAGTTAGCCCCACAATCTCCGGCACAATAACCGAAGAGCGTGACCAGGTCTTGATGACCGCCTTCTGACCGGAGCGGACTAACACATTCACCTTTTTCAATAGCTTGGGGTCCACAAATGGCCCTTTCTTGGTTGACCTTGACATTGGCCTTACCCACCTCGCCGTTTAACAATGAGCTTATCGCTAACCGTGCGCCGCCTGGTTTTATAGCCCAGGGTCGGCTTCCCCCAGGGTGATTTTGGCCCGGGCAGACCGATAGGAGATTTGCCCTCGCCGCCGCCGTGCGGATGGTCCCTGGGCGTCATCGCCGAGCCTCTGACATCGGGCCGCCAGCCCTTGAGCCGCCGGCGTCCTGCCTTGCCCAGCTTGATGGTGTTGTAGTCAATATTGCCCACCTGCCCGATGGTGGCGTAGCAGACGCTGGGGACCCGCCGCATCTCGCCGGAAGGCAACCGCAGCAGTGTGTATTCCCCTTCCCGCACCATTAGCTGGGCAGCGACCCCGGCACTGCGGACTATCTGGCCACCCCGCCCCCTGACCAACTCAATATTGTGAATCATGGTGCCGGTGGGGATCAGCTTTAAGGGCAGGGTGTTGCCCGGCCTGATTTCAGCGTTTTCGCCGGATACTATGGTATCACCCACCTTAAGCCCCAGCGGTGCCAGAATGTAGCGCTTTTCGCCGTCAGCGTAGTGAATCAGGGCGATATTCGCCGTCCGGTTAGGGTCATACTCAATAGTCGCCACTTTACCGGGCACATCTGTTTTGTCCCGCTTGAAGTCAATAATCCGGATAAGCTGCCTGCTGCCGCCACCACGGTGGCGGCAGGTGATAACGCCACGAAAATTCCGGCCGGCATTCTTTTTGACCGAGACCACGAGTGACTTCTCCGGTCTATTCCTTGTTATCTCCTCAAAGGTAGAGCCGCTCGCACCGCGTCTACCTGGTGAGGTGGGCTTAAATATCTTCAGTGCCACCTGAGTCTCCTTCTCCTAGACCCCTTCAAAGAACTGGATTTTGTCACCGGCGCGCAGGGTTACGATGGCTTTCTTCTTCGGCTCGGTGACTATCTCGCGCCGGCCTACGCGGCGCCGCTTGCCGGGGACGTTTATTACATTGACAGCCGTGACCTTGACCTTAAAGGCCAATTCTACCGCCTGCTTAATTTGCACCTTGTTGGCTTCATTTGCCACCAGAAAGGCATACTTGCCCTTCTCCTGGAGGGTGGTGCTCTTCTCCGTAATCAAGGGGCGGCGCAATACATCATACAGGTGCATGGGTCTTCTCTCCCCACAACTCCTCTGCCTTACGCACGGCAGACACCGTCAGCAAGAGTTTCTGATATTTGAGCATATCTACAACATTGAGCAGGCTGGCCGGCGTGGTCTTAACGTCAGCCAGGTTGCGAGCCGATTTCACCAGGTTCTCGTCCGGCGCCCCATCAGCGATGAGCGCGGAAGCATCCACTTTCAGTGCGTCCAGCAGGTGTACCACCTGCTGCGTCTTTGGCTCGGCGAACTTAAGCTCCTCCAGGACCAGCAAGTCACCATCGGCGGCCTTTGCCGAAAGAACGCACCTCAGGGCCAGGCGGCGCATCTTCTTCGGTGTGTCCTGATGATAGCTCCGCGGGTGTGGGCCAAAAACGGTGCCGCCTCCACGGCGCAGTGGTGATTTAATACTGCCGGCCCGCGCCTCGCCCGTGCCTTTTTGCCGGTAAAGCTTGCGGGTGCTGCCAGCGACCATACCACGGGTCTTGGTGCTGGCTGTGCCCTGCCGGGCATTGGCCAGCTGTCCCACCATTACCTGGTGCACTACCGCTTCATTAAAGGGCTGGTTGAAAACGTGGTCACTGACCTCTATCTGGCTGACCGTTTCCCCGGCAAGGTTATAAACTGGGACTTGCATACCCTATTTCCTTTTCCGTGACTTCTTTATCATGAGTAGCCCCTGCGCCGCGCCGGGGACAGCGCCACTAACCACTAAAAGGTTGCGCTCTGGGTCAGCTAACATAACTTCCAGGTCACACACCGTCACCTGCTGCGTGCCCATGTGCCCGGCCATGCGCAAGTTCTTCAGCACCCGGCCCGGAGAGGTGGTAGCACCTATGGCCCCGGGATGACGGGTGCGGTCGGACTGGCCGTGTGTCGCCTTGCCACCCTTGAAGTGGTGACGCTTGACCACACCAGCGAAACCCTTGCCCTTGGATATGCCGCTAATGTCAACCCGGTCACCGACCTTGAACTGGCTGACATCAATCCTATCCCCCACCTTGAGAGACTCGGCGTCCGCCAGTCTTACCTCACGCAGATGCCGGAACTGTCCCAGGTCCTTGAGGTGCCCACGCTCGGCACTATTCAATCGCTTAGCCAGACCGAAGCCGAACTGGGCCGCGCTGTAGCCTTCCTTTGCGGCTGTCTTCACCTGGGTGACGATACACGGTCCCGCTTCTATGGCGGTCACCGCCTCCTGGCGGCCATTGTCCCGGTATATTCGGGTCATACCTAGCTTCTTGCCAATAATGCCGTCAATCATCTCTTAGCCTGCAATCTATAGCTTAATATCTATCTCAACCCCAGAGGGGAGGTTCAGCTTGGCCAGCGAGTCAATCGTCTTGGACGTTGTCTCCACGATGTCAATCAAGCGCTTGTGCGTCCGGATTTCAAACTGCTCCTGCGAGTCCTTGTCAATAAAGGTGGAGCGGATGACACTGTATTTCTGGATACGGGTCGGCAAGGGCACCGGACCGACGACGACGGCCCCAGTAGCCTCCACCGCGGCCACAATCTGCTGGGCGGACTGGTCTAGCAGTTTATGGTCAAAGCTCTTCAGTTTGATGCGGATCTTCTGCTTAGGCATTCTTCTTACCCCTAGCCTTGATAGTGTTCGCCAACTCCTCGGGAAGCTCCTGGTAATGGGCGAACTCCATGGTATAGGTGGCACGCCCCTGCGTCAGGGAGCGGAGAATGGTGGTGTAGCCGAAGGTCTCCGACAGTGGCACAAGGGCGCGGATGATACACATCCCGGCGAACTCCGTCTCAATGGCCTGGATATGTGACCTGCGGGCATTGAGGTCGCCCACCAGGTCGCCGAGGAACTGCCCGGGTGAGACTACCTCCAGCCGCATGATAGGCTCCAGCAGGACGGGCTTGCCGCGGCGTACACCTTCCTTCAGCGCCATTGAACCAGCCATCTTGAAGGCCAACTCTGATGAGTCCACTTCATGGTAGCTGCCGTCATAAAGGCTGACCTTAACATCAACCACGGGATAGCCGGCCACGACACCGCTGGTCATGGCTTCCCGGATGCCGGCCTCGGTGGCCTGCACAAAGGACCTGGGGATGACACCGCCCTTGGTATCATCGCTGAAGGCAAAGCCGCCGCCACGCCCCGCCGGCTCCAGCCGGATACGGACATGGCCATACTGACCGTGGCCACCCGTCTGGCGAACAAACCGGCCCTCCACATCTGCGGGAGCGGTAATTGTCTCACGGTAGGCTACCTGCGGGTTGCCCACCCTTGCCTTTACGCCAAAATCCGTGAGCAGCCGGCTGACGATGATGTCCAGGTGCAGCTCGCCCATACCGGAGATTATTGTTTGCCCGGTCTCGCTGTTATAGTCCACTTTGAAGGTGGGGTCCTCCTCTGTGAGCCGGTTTAGGGCCTCACCAATCTTGTCCTGATCTGCCCGGCTGCTGGGCTCGATGGCTACGGAAAGCACTGGCTCCGGGAAGCGGATAGCCTCCAGGATCACCGGCTGCACTGGGTCACTGAGGGTATCACCGGTGAAGGTATGTTTCAGTCCCAGGGTAGCCACAATGGCACCGGTATCAGCCTCCGTGATGTCCTCGCGATGGTCGGCGTGCATCAGCAGCAGCCGCCCGATGCGCTCCTTCTTACTTCTAGTCGAGTTCATGACCTGCATGCCGGTGCTAATCTTGCCGGAATACACCCTCAGATAGACCAACCGTCCCACAAAGGGGTCAAAAACGCCCTTGAAGGCCAGGGCCAGAAAGGGAGCGTCATCACTTGGCATGCGGAGCACTTCCGCTTTGGTATCAATATCGTGACCTCGGGTCGGTGGCATATCGAGCGGGGAAGGCAGATAGTTTACGACGGCGTCAAGAAGAGTCTGGATGCCCTTGTTGCGCAAGGCACTGCCACAGAGAGTCGGCACGCCCTTGTTGGCCAGGGTCACCCGGCGCACGGCTGCCTTAAGCTCATCGGGGGTAATCTCGTTCCCCTCGATATAGGCGACCATAATCTGCTCGTCGAAATCGGCCAGTCGCTCAATCAATAGCTGGCGGTATTTGACCACCTTTTCCTGCTCTGACTCGGGCACGGGCACTTCTACCGGCTTGGAGTCCGGCGTTTCCTCAAAACGCCAGGCCTTATTCTCAATCAGGTCAATTATACCTTCAAAGCTCGCCTCGCTTCCCAGCGGTAGCTGGACAGGTAAGGGGACCGCGCTGAGGCGCTGCTCTATAGTCTGCAAGCTGTGGAAGTAGTCCGCCCCAGGCCGGTCCATCTTGTTCATGAAGCAGATGCGGGGCACCCGGTACCTATCAGCCTGGCGCCATACTGTCTCGGACTGGGCCTCCACTCCGGAGACCGCGTCAAAGACTACCACAGCACCATCCAGCACGCGCAGGCAGCGCTCCACCTCAGCCGTGAAGTCCACGTGTCCCGGAGTATCTATAATATTGATACGATGGTCCCGCCAGCTGCAGGTTGTCGCTGCCGCCGTGATGGTGATGCCGCGTTCCCTTTCCTGCGGCATCCAGTCCAGCACAGTGGTGCCGGCGTCCACCTCGCCTATTTTATAGGTGCGCCCGGTGAAGTAAAGGACCCGCTCACTGATAGTCGTTTTACCGGCATCAATGTGCGCGATAATCGCGATATTGCGAATACGCTCCAGTGGGAAGCGTACCGGCAAGCCCTTACCGTTCTTGGTTAAGCTCTCAAGCATATTATTTCTACTTATCGTGTTGACCATGTCTTATTTAACGAATAATCCTTACCATCTGTAGTGTGCAAAGGCCCGGTTGGCCTCCGCCATCTTGTGCGTGTCCTCACGCTTCTTAACAGTCACGCCCTGTCCCTTGGCCGCGTCGCTCAGCTCCGCGGCCAGCTTTTCAGCCATGGAATGGCCGCCCCGGTTGCGCGCGGTGCCGACCAGCCAGCGCAGGGCCAGTGACATGCTGCGGTCCGGCGGGACCTCCACCGGTACCTGATAGGTGGCGCCGCCTACGCGGCGCGCCTTCACCTGCAGCAATGGGCTGGTATTCTTGACAGCCTCTTCAAGGACCGAAAGCGGCGGCTTCCCTTCCTTCTGCTCGATAATCTGCATAGCATCGTAAAGGATTTTCTCCGCCGTGCGCTTTTTGCCACAGGTCATGATTCGGTTAATCATCCTGGTCGCCAGCACGCTGTCATACTTGGTATCAGGCGCAATTGGCCTCTTTTCAGCTCTTGCTCTTCTGGACATACCTACTCCCGTTTACGCGGTGGCTGGGGTAGCCCCTGCCGCGGCGCCGCCCGCTCCCCGCTTCGCCCCGTATTTGCTGCGCCCCTGGCGACGGTTAGCCACGCCGGTGGCATCCAGCGCGCCACGGACAATGTGATAGCGGACTCCCGGCAGGTCAGGCACCCTCCCGCCACGCACTAGCACCACCGAGTGCTCCTGTAGCTCATGCCCCTCGCCGGGGATGTAAGCGGTTACCTCAATGCCATTGGTGAGACGCACCCTGGCCACCTTACGTAGGGCGGAGTTCGGCTTTTTCGGGGTAACCGTCTTCACCTGGACACAAACGCCTCTCTTTTGCGGATTGCCCTTCCCGCGCAGCAACTTGTTCTTCAGGACATTGTAGTCAAAGCCCAAAGCCGGGGCCCTGGTCTTCTTACCGAGCTTTTCTCGCCCTTTACGAACAAGCTGATTAACTGTTGGCAAGGGTGTTTTCTCCTATTCCACACAATATTAATGGATGAGCTTCAGCTCATCCATTTATGTTCAGCAACTCAGCCATTGAAGCCATGTCAAAAGCTGGGTTTCGGTTGAACCGTGAACGCTAAGTTACCAATATAACACAATAAGGCGTAGCTTGTCAACAAAAACGGCAGCGAATTTTACACCGATTTTTCGGCTGTCTGCCACTCCCGGAGAAGGTCAGCACACAGCTTGTTGAGCCACGCGGAAGGATAGCGGCCACCGAAGTTAGCATGCAATGGCGTGATGGAAATATAGTCCTGGGCTAAGGCCCGGATATCACTCCTGGCGTGGCCATCCTTGTTGGCCTGCTTGTGCACCAGCCAGTAATAGGTGCGCCGCCCATCATGACCTTCCTCGACCGTGTCAGCAAAGCCGGCACTGCCCATGCGGGTTATCCTCACCCCTTTAATGTCAGAGGGATGCAGGTCAGGCAGGTTAACATTGAGGAAAAACGGGGCGGATATATGACCGCCAACAATCCCGCTGGCCAGCAAAGCGACTACGTGCGCGGCAGTGTCCAGATAAGGGCTCTCGACAGCGTTAATGGATACCGCCATCGCCGACAGCCCGTGCAGATAGCCAATCATGGCACCGCCCACTGTCCCGGAGATAAATACATCATTACCCACATTCGGCCCGTGGTTGATGCCGGAGATAACCATGTCCACCTTGTCCTTGAGCAGTTTGCCGATAGCGAGCACAACACTATCGCTTGGCGTGCCTGCCACCGCATACGTCGGTATGCCGGGGACCTCCGGTCGCACGTTCTGCACTCGCAGGGGCTGGTGCAGGGTCACCGCCGTGCCCACAGCGCTCTGCTCCCTGTCCGGGGCGACCACGACCACCTCGCTGACCCTCGCCAGGGCACCGACCAGTGCCCACAGTCCCCTGGCATGAATACCGTCATCATTAGTAACCAGGACTCTCATCGTCATCCTCTGTAACACAGTTTAGCACGCAGGAAAAGCCAAGACAAACACAACTACAATCGTGTTCATCAGGTGGATATGAAGATTGACACTAACCGGAGAATCCCTACGCAACAATCCAATCTCGTCCGAATCTTTTGACTGGTATTTTGGCTGCTGGCAAGCTAATATTAAGATAAGAATATCGGGTGGGGGCTGTTTGGGCAGATGTGGAAATCCAAAGTCTTGCTCATCGGGCTGCTATTGGCGTTGCTGTCTGGCGTGAGCTGTGCCCGCGCGTCCGATTTCGATAGCCAGCTTAAATCGGTGGTGAAGCCCTACCGTTTTGTATCCCTCAGATGGGAATCGTCAGTTATCAGTAATGAGGTAAAGCAATGGTTCACTGGCGGTGGTGGCCAGGTTGGCAATGAGGTTGGCACCGTCCTGCAGTATTTTGCCTACTCCGAGCAAATAAACAGGCAGAAGGCCAATGCGCAAACTGGTGCTGATGGAATCCGGGTTGGACTGGATGAGCTGAATGGCCAGAAGCTAGCCCTTCAAAACAATGTCGAAAGAATAATACAGCGCCAGATTCGAGAAGTGCTGTCCGAGCAGGGTATTTTTAACCCTCTGGATAGGTATGTCAAGCTGAAAATCGGTTTCCCGCCTTTGAATTTCAAGCTGGACAGGCCCCCTTACCTGCTGGTTGTCTCGCCCCGGGACAGGATTGAGCGGACCACTGATGTGATGCTGGCCCAGGACATTACCCCTGAAGATATGGTGACAATAGAGAGTAAGGTGGACCAGCTTGGCGTTTCCTCGCTCGTCGTGCCGCTAGGGGGTCTCGGTGCCACCTACCCCAGCTTTGTCCAGAACGATGCCAGCCTGCTCTTCACCATTGACACGGCCGTCCACGAGTGGCTGCACCAGTACCTGGCCTTCCAGCCCCTCGGTTTCCGCTATGTGCTGGACATCACCAGCATCGACCGGGACAGGGATATTGCCACGATTAACGAGACTGTGGCCAGCATGGTCGCCAAAGAGGTCAGCCGGATAGTCTATGACCAGTACTATGCGGCACATGATGGTGCCGGTAGTCTGGAGCCGGCGGCAAAGCCGAAGCTAGATTTTGACCGGGAGATGTGGGAAATCAGGATAGCCGTTGACCAGTACCTGGCCCGGGGAGAGATTGCCCGTGCAGAGGAGTTCATGGCGCAGAAACGGGACTACCTGGCAGGCATGGGCTACCGCACCCGCAAGCTGAACCAGGCCTATTTTGCCTTCTACGGCACCTACGCCGATGGTCCCTCCGCCGTCAGCCCCATCGGGACCATGCTGCGAGGGCTCAGAGGCGAGAGTGCCTCACTCAAGGGATTCCTGGACACAGTTGGCGGCATGACCAGTCTCGATGACTTGCAGAAGGCGGTCCAGCGCCAGAGTCTGGACTGAAGGCTGACCGCGCTTCTTGTGATGTCAGCACAGGGTAGGTGTAACCCACTACTGGCGCCGAGCTGAAGGTGAGTTTTGTCTCGATTTCATCTCGACTTCACCCATCCTATGCCACTCTCTGGATTCCTCCGAAAATAGGTGTCATTCTGGAGGCGTCCTTCGCAGAAGGACGACGAAGCAATCTTCGAATTGTGTGCCACCAAGGGCGAATCGCAGATTGCTCGCCATCGATGAATCCACCAGGGGCGGACTCCTCGGGATGGTCTCGCAATCCATCATGACGGTTGTCACCGTCACCAACAAAGTATGAAAATCCTCTCTCCCCAGGTGGGAGAGAGTTAGAGTGAGGGGGAATTCAACACCCTCACCC
>JACQTX010000039.1 GCA_016210585.1 Chloroflexota bacterium | reverse complement strand
GGCAATGCCCGCCGCCAGCTCACCCAGGGAGGCTAGCCGGTCAGTGACGATTAGCTTCTCCTGCATCCGCTTGCGCTCGGTGATGTCAGTCACTATCCCCAGCAAATACCGCTCATTGTTGATTTCCACTACGTCCCAGCTGGTTAGAATATTCTGTATGGTAGAGACGAGGTATTTCTCATCATAAGGTTTGGTGATGAAGCTATCCGTGCCGCACTTGACCGCCCGGATGATGTCCTCGGCATCCGAGAGTGCCGTCAGCACAATCACCGGGATGTCCCGGAGGGCGGCGTCGCCCTTGATCTGCTCGCAGAGCTGGTAGCCGTCCATCTCTGGCATGATAATATCCGTGATGACCAGGGTGGGCCGCCGCTGCCTGATGAGGACAAGTGCTTCCCGGCCGTTGCTCGCCATGGCCACGCGGTAGCCAGCCTCCTCCAGGACGTATTTGAGCTGCATAGCTTGCGTGGGACTGTCCTCAGCGATGAGGATCTCGATATCGTCTGTCTTTGTCGTGGGTCTGGTGCTCATAGGCGCACCTCCTGTCATCTGAGAGTGTCTAATGGCCACTCGCCCCGAGCCAGTGGTCCAAGAGGCCCATCATGAGCGGGGAATAGGGAACTCTTTTCTATTGCCTGATATTGCCTCAAAGCGAAGCATGGGCGGTACATCTGCCTTAGTAATCATGGCAGTGGTGTGGTCTTTTCACGTGGGGTATCTTTAGGTATACCGCAACCACATGATTTTGTCAAGTGGCACGCCAATAGCATATTAACTGCGTATAGTCGCTGATAATATCGCATCTTTTTGACTTTAGGTCTGCGGTTTGCCTCTCCTGCTGGCGAAAAAGCAGAATAACCTCAAGAAAAGACGTAAATTGCCAGAGGTGCCTGTACGTGGGCGCACGAGTAGCGGAGCAACCCCGGCGGCAAAAGGACGGAGAACGCTGGTTTGTGGCGTGTGAATCGGACTGTTGGAAAACTGTAGAAATCTCTACACTGAATTTGCCAAAAACAGAATTATGCGCTATACATTAGATACTTCGGAAAAAGACGCGACGGAAAGGGGGTTGAACAAAGGGTCGTTCAGGATAGACAAATTGGGGGGAGTATTGCTTCTAGCATCCGCCTGTTGATGGGGGGCGTTCAGAGAAATCTAGACTTGCTGGCAGTTAGTTGGCAGTGCTAGAATGCAATTGATCCCAGTTTTTCATGTCCTGCTGGGATTTTTCTTTTTTGGGTGGGAGGCTTGACCAATGGTAGAGAACTTCTCCGAACTGCCGGCCAATAAGGCGGTATTTGCGTATTTTTCCATGGAGGTGGGCATTGATGCCGTCATGCCCACCTATTGCGGGGGTCTGGGCATACTGGCGGGCGATACTCTACGTGCTGCGGCGGACCTGGGACTGCCCATGGTAGCGGTGACACTGCTCCACCGCAAGGGCTACTTTCGCCAGTACCTGGACAACCACGGCAACCAGATTGAAATGGAGGCCCGCTGGTTTCCGGAAGAGGTCCTGGAACTGCTGCCGATGCGGGTGCTGGTAAATATCGCGGGACGCCAGGTGCAGGTGCAGGCCTGGCGCCATTTCATCCAAGGCGAGTTTGGCCACACTATTCCGGTCTATTTTCTGGATACCGCACTCCCGGAGAATAACCCGTGGGACCAGGCGCTTACCGATTGTCTCTACGGCGGGGACACCCGCTACCGCCTCTGCCAGGAGGCGGTGCTCGGTTTTGGTGGGGTCGCCATGCTGCGTATGCTCGGCCACCACCGGGTCCAGGCTTACCACATGAATGAGGGACATTCAGCCTTTGTCACGTTGGCATTGCTGGAGGACCAGACCCTGGGACGTGGCCTGAGCTCTGTTACCGATTCCGATATGGAGGCCGTCCGCAAGCGCTGTGTGTTTACCACGCATACACCGGTTGCTGCCGGGCATGACCGCTTTGACTATGAGCTAATTCGCGAGGTGCTGGGCGCTGAGCGCAGCGAGTTTCTGGCGACTACACAGTGTTGCTCCTGCAGCGTCTTGAATATGAGCCACCTGGCGCTCTGCTTCTCACGCTATATCAATGGCGTATCCATGCGCCACGAGGAGATTTCCCGCTCCATTTTCCCCAATCACATTGTGAACGCCATCACCAATGGTGTGCATGCCGTGACGTGGGTATCACCACCCTTCCGGCGCGTCTATGACCACTACATACCGGAGTGGCGGCGGGATAACCAGTATCTGCGGTATGCCATCAAGATACCGCTCGATGAAATACGGCGCGCCCATGGTGAGGCCAAGCGGGAGATGCTGGCCGAGGTAAACCGGCGCACCGGGGCCTGCCTTGACCCGGCGGTGCTGACCATCGGCTTCGCCCGCCGGGCCGTCCAGTACAAGCGGGCTGACCTGCTTTTCAGCGATGTTAACGAGCTTAAGCGCATCGCTGAGCAGGTGGGCCCTTTACAGGTCGTCTATGCCGGCAAGGCACACCCCAGGGATGAGGCGAGTAAGGCGGTGATCCGGCGCATTTTCGAGGTAGCGGCCGCTCTGGGCCACAGTATACCCATAGTCTATCTCGAGGAATACGATATTGACCTGGCCAAATATGTCTGCTCCGGGGTTGACGTGTGGCTGAATACTCCCCTGCGCCCGCTCGAGGCCTCCGGGACGAGCGGCATGAAGGCGGCGCTCAATGGTGTGCCCAGCTTCAGCGTCCTGGACGGGTGGTGGGTGGAGGGCCACATCGAAAATGTTACCGGCTGGTCTATCGGCAACGGGTGGCAGTCAGAGGATAGCGTGCACCATGAGGTGACCTCTCTCTACGACAAGCTGGAGAGGGTCATCATCCCCATGTTCTACAAACACCCGGATACTTTTGCCAATGTCATGCGGTCCGCCATTGCCTTGAATGGCTCTTACTTCAACGCCCAGCGCATGGTGGCCCAGTACCTGCAGAACGTCTATCTACGTGCCGGTAAGACCAACGGCCACTCCGTGCCGAGCCAGAAGACGGCAGAATCGGCGATACTGCGCGGGCTGTAGAAGCCTGGCTATCATTGCGAGACCCCCACGATGAGTCCTTCTTTGAAGGATGAATCGGGCGGCGAAGCAATGACACTCTTGGCTCTCCCTTTTGCAAAGGGGGAGAAATCCGCGTTGTGCTTGCTCCGCCATTTTGGGGCTACCTACAGCGAGTTCCGGGGCATCTGCATATAAAACCGGTCCCCGGTGCGGCAGTAGTTATCACCCTCGAGCCGCCCGATGGCCTTGAGCTGAGCCACGTCAATCGCGCCGTTGACTAACAGCCCGTCTTTAACGTGCATCAGCAAGACTTCACCGATGATGAAGCTGCTCTGGTTCGGGAACTCGCCGAACTCCAGAATTTGCCGCAGCTGGCACTCCATGCTGACCGGTGCCTCGGCGACGAGTGGTGCCTTGACCAGGTCAGCCCTGGCCGGGGTCAGACCGGCTTTTTCGAACTCAGACACCTCCGGCGGAAAGGGCGTCGCCGAGGTGTTCATGGTGTCCTGCAGCGCCTCGTTGACCACGTTGATGACAAAGTCCTTGCGGAAGAGCACATTCCGCAGGGTGTCTTTAGGGCTGCCGTCCCGCCGGGAGCCGACAGCGAAGCCCACGATGGCCGGCTTGACGCTGAGGCCGGCATAGAAGCTGAAGGGTGCCAGGTTGAAGACGCCGTTTTCCCCTACGGTGGAGACCCAGGCGATAGGCCGGGGCACAATCGCCCCGATAAGCAAGTGATGGGCATCCCGGTAGTCCATGTGGCGCGGGTCAATTTTCATAAGGACCTCCCTAACGGTAAGCTTCACTTCTGTGCCGAATGACGGCTATGTCAATAATTCGGGTAGTGTCATCGATACTATAAATGACCCGGTACTCACCCACTCGTATTCGCCAAAGGTCGAAATATCCGCGGAGTTTCTGGCAGCCAGCAGGTCTCGGCTCTATCGCCAGCCGTTCAACCTTCTTCAGAATGCGCTCGGCAACAGTGAGCGGAAGGGCTTGCAGCTCCCTGCGGGCCGAACGGGCGAAGACCACTTCATACGGGGTCATCTAAGACTGGCCGAGGACTTTCTTCTTGACTTCTTTGAGCGACTCGCGCGGTTCAGATTCCCGTTCTTTTACGCGCAATGTATCGTAGAAATCTTCCCAAACCGCGCTATGCTTTTTGAGATCAATGAGCACGGCCTTCTTCTGTCCGTCTTCATCAACAACGAACTCTACACCCTTGACCATATTGACTCCTCGCACCGGTTTTCGAAGGTAAAGCCTGAAAACCTAAGCTGTTCCGCTAACAACCCACAAGATATACCTAATTATAAGCTTACCTTACAGACAAGACAAACCCGTTGGCCAGGTTGGGTAGAAGCTGAAAGGCGCCAGGTTGAAGACGCCGTTCTCCTCTACGGTAGATACCCAGGCGATAGGCCGGGGCACAATAGCCCCGATAAACAAATGATGAGCATCCCTGTAGTCCAGGCTGCGCGGGTCAATTTTCATAAGGACCTCCTCGCTTAGTGTGTCAAACCAGATAACGAATTATACTATTAAATCAGGGGACGGATAAAGCGGCCTATGAGGTTATGGGATACTACGGAGCCTGTAAGCATAGGCAAAAGCTCATTGAAAAGGCCCACCATTTGGTATAAACTGGCTGGTATGAGTGAATGCCGATAACGAATATTTGTCAGATTGAGGGGGAAGACGTGAAGAGGGAATTTACTGTTGTTATCGAAAGAGACGAGGATGGGTATTTTGTCGGGACAGTTCCCGCACTTAGGGGGTGCCATACGCAGGCCAAGTCTCTGGATGAACTGATGGAGCGCATGAAAGAAGCTGTTTTGCTCTGTCTGGAAGTAGAAGGCGAAGCAACAGAAGGTGAACTTAACTTCGTCGGTGTCCAGAGAATTGCGGTATGACTCGATTGCCCTCACTGTCCGGTGAAAGGATTATAGGCTCTAGCCGAAGCAGGTTTTGAGGTAGAGCGACAACGGGGTAGTCATGTTTATCTAAAACACCTTGATGGCAGGGCCACGGTAGTCCCTGTCCATAGGGGTGAGTCCGTAGGACGAGGTCTCCTGAGCAAGATTCTACGTGATACCGACCTCAGCAGAGAAGACTTTCTCAGACTTCTTTGAAGTGCGGCCGGCATAGAAGCTGAAGGGCGCCAGGTTGAAGACGCCGTTCTCCCCTACGGTAGATACCCAGTCGATGGGCCGGGGCACAATAGCACCAATAAACAGATGGTGCTCGTCTTTGTAGTCCAGGCGGCGCAGGTCAATTTTCATGGTTAGACCTCGTAAGTTGTCGAGGCGTTAGAATTCCATAGTGCTGCGCGCGGCCTTTATAATGTCAGCAACCTTAGCAATTTCATCAAGAGGCACGTCTTTTTCAACGTACCATTCACCAGATACCTCTAACGTACCTCTCCCTATGTTGTTCGCAACGTTTCTCAACTTCTTGTGTTTGTTCAATTCGGATACAGCCTTTTCTGTTGCCTTATTTATGTGATTTGGCACCCACCGGTGGTCATGCGGGGCTGTCACCTTTGTGATGCTAATGGAAACGTAAATATTGTCATTTTCGTCATTCCGTAGCCCTAGCTTCGTCACCTTTGTACCACCTATCGCAGGAATTGTTATCACTCTCCCATGATCATTGCGCTCACAATGCTGTACTAATTCTATCCTCGTTGCGAGTTCAAGCAGCAAAGAGGGATTGTATGCTTTGACGCTCTCAGTGACCACCATGTCATAGGCATTCCTGAAGGTTTCCACAGCGGACGAAAACGGTATTCTCGATGATTGTTCATCCATTGTACAACCTTCGATTACTTCCGCTAGGTACGCCGACAAGTGGACCCACTTGGGTCGAAACTTTTTTCAATTACCTCCGCGATTCCCCCCTTGAATCCTTCGAAGTTTTGTTCGTTTGGGCGCGGGTCATTACCGGTAAGAACAAAATACGCCAGCATACCGTACCCGAATACGTCTACTGATGTGTGTCTTGTACTGATTCCTTTGGTCCTACCAGTGGCGGTTTGCTCTGGAGCGGCGTAGCCCTGTGCTCTAGCGCCGTGCACAACCGACAAATCCGATGCACCTTTGTGCCACGACAAGTCAAAATCCAGAACGACTGCATCAATTGTATGATTCAGGTAGTAATCTTTCAGTATTACATTCGCTGGCTTAAGGTCTCTGTGTAACACTCGTTCTTCAAGATTATGCGCCCTATGTACTATTTCGCCAATCTGTATTAGCGTTCTTAAACGGTCCAAAAGGTCATCTAATATCTTCATATCAACCGCCTGGTACAGATTAGGCCCATCTACGTATTCCATGAAAACGCAAGCGGGAACCTCGTAAGCGTCAATGAACCTCACCATTCCGAGTACATTTCGTTGCGTTAATATCCGCATAGACCGAATACCCCGTCTGAAGCTTCGCAAGTAATCTTGGTCGCTCCTTATGTCTGGCAGTAGCATCTTGACTGCAACTCTATTACCACCCTGAATCTTTTCGGCATTAAACACTACTCCAAAGGCACCACGACCAACAATCGACACTATTTTGTGACCATAAAGAATATCACTCTTGGACGCGGGCTCAACTATCCAGGCTTTGTTCAGCGAAAACAAGTAATCTTTATAAAATGCTCCAAGCTTATCGTAGTCGTCCTTCGTGGCTTCTCTATTCGCAGGAATAATACCAGCTATCGCTCCGTTCAAGGCACGCCTTATTTCGTCAACTGAACGCCTTTGGAGTTGCTCGTCGCTCGGCATCCTCTCCATCGCAATGATTTCCCCACAGTATGCAGAAGAGGCATCCGTATCCTTGGGAACGTACGCTAGGATGTCCTCTAGTAGTACTTCGATTTCTTTATGAAGCTTAGGGTCTTCTGGGCTGTATGGTATTACGGCAATCTTCCGGTCCCCCAGACTCTTGATAAAATCATAATTTGGATTCGCCATGAAAATATAGTGTTTAGCGCCAGTATCTGTTCCACCAAGAGTGGCGTGTTGTAGCAGATACCCAAAGGCAAAATCGTCTGGGTTGAATCCCATTACAAGCATATTCTTGGCACGAAGAAGGGTGTCCATGAACGCGGTATATTCTGTCTTTGACAAGAGCTTAGTTTTCTCCTCTTCTGTCAGAACCCAAGTTTCAGCATCTCCGATAACACCATGAGGATGAAAGACAAAATCCTGAGTGCCCGCTGCAAACTGCTTGTAACGTGAAACATCCTGATGCGTAGCGCAGTCCACTGTAAACGGTCTGACACTCGAATAACAATCCAGTGCGAACGTATCCAGATTGAAATTCACTATGCCCTTTATGTCCAACTTCCACAGCAATTCGTAAGGGCGAGGGATTTTCATCTTCCCCCTAGTAGTCAAGCAGTTCTTTATGCTCTGTTCATATGCATTTCTATCAAGAACCGCTTTCAATTTTGAAAACGAAAGCCATAGGTCCGGTATGTCAATAATTCTCTCGAGACTCTCCCGAAGCTCCTGTTGTTCCGGGTTAGCCAAATCAGAAATTCTTTTTAAGCCATCATCAATTACACACAACTTCAGCGCTAGCCAATCTGGTAATCCTGCTGGCACAGACAGTCCCGATCCAACCACAGCCACGAAATCCTTAGGGTTTTCACGGATCCTAGCTCTGAGTTCAACATAATCGGGATGCACTAGGTTCACGTCCATAAGTCACCTCCTTACGTCGAAGTAAGATATTATGACATAACTGAGGGTGGCTTGTCACGGTGCGAGCGGAAAGTGGGAAGGGAGAACCGGATATACTAATAGTTTCAAAATAAAACGGACTCGAAAAGCGTAACCTCTCCCTTTGATAGAGGGGGAGCACGATCAAATAATTATGAAACGATTAGTAACTCAGGGGGCGAGAGTGTTTGTCCACTTACTCCTTAAAGCTCAAATCCCCGAATCACATTCAAGTCTGGGAAAGGGTAGTGCTCCACATTATTAGTCAATAGGGGAGCACCAAGCTGCAGTGCGGTCGCGGCAATAACGGCATCAGCAATACCTACGGTCACTCTTTTTGAGCGAAGCTCTCCCAGCAGCTTGCCTGCCCGTCGCGCAATTGGCACATCAACGGTAACCGAGATTAAACCGTCAAGAAAGACGCTAGTAGTTTTCTCCTCACCACTTTTCATCCCCTGATATATTTCAAGCTGGGTAAGAGTGCTTATCCCCAGAAGTCCTTCCCCGGCCCATCTCTCAAGCAACTTACGGGCATAGTCACGCCCCCTGAGAAAATCAATAACGATGTCACTGTCCAGAATACAAGAGATGCCCTTTACCCGGCTACTCTGCAACGTTGTCCCCCAACCTTTCTAGACGCTTCCTATCAGTCTCCCTGATACTGTGAACATATGCCGTAGAGTCCTGAGGAGTAGCCAGGTCAGGGTGGCTGTCATCTTTCCATGCGCCAAACCCTTTCTCCAGGGCTATTCTCTGCTTGCGATAAGCAAGATAGTGCTCAAGTGCCTCGGTGAAGAAGGAGCTTACTTCTCCCTGAGATACAATAGAACGAATCTCCCCGGCCAGTTCCCTGGGAAGCGTTACCGATACCTTCTCTGTTTTTCCTCTCCTGCCCATTCTTCTCCTCCGTCCGAGATTCATAAGCACACCAATAATACTACCAAATATCTTACAATGTCAAGAAGAGCATAGAAAGAAATACTATCATATTGCCAGATTACAGACTCAAAATCTGCGAGTCAGGAAGAGATGAAAGATAAACGGAAGCTAATGCGGGTAGTTGTATTTACTATCATGTTGGGCCTGACTTGACTCGAACCTGTCCCTTTTGCTGAGGTGATGCTTTAGTCCTTAAAACTAACTACTTCCGGCGGGCGCTCGTTGGTTGCAAACTCGATGCCGGCTTCTTCAAAGAGGTCGTTGAAGGCGTCATCGTTATACTTGCCGTAGGTGACATAGCGCTTGATGCGGGCATTGACGAGCATCTTAGCACAGAGCCGGCAGGGGGAATGGGTGCAATAGATGGTGCTGCCCTCCAGGCTGACGCCGTGCAGGCTGGCCTGGATGATGACGTTCTGCTCGGCGTGAATGCCGCGGCAGATTTCGTGCCTCGTCCCGGAGGGTATGCCCAGCTCGTCCCGCAGGCAGCCCAGTTCCAGGCAGTCCTTCAGTCCGGAGGGTGCCCCGTTATAGCCGGTCGCCAGGATATGCTTGTCCCGCACCGCAACGGCCCCCACATGGTGGCGCAGGCAGGTCGCCCTTTCCGCCACCACGGCGGCTATCTTCAAAAAATACTCGTCCAGATCCGGTCGCTCTGCTTTTGTCATTTTAGTTTCGCGACTATCCTCTCTGCCTGCTGCCGCAGGTCGTCCAGGGTGGACTCGTTCAGGATGGTGAAGTCCGCCATGGCAATCGGCCCGCCCTTATTGGTATTTTCGATTTCTGCCCGGTCACGGCTGGCTGCCTCGTCCGCCGTGAGCGGGCGCCTGGCCCGCCCGGCCAGGCGGCCATACCGGCTCTGCGGTGAAGCCCAGACGGCCACCACAGCGAAGCTTTCCCCGTAGTGCTCCTTCAAGAACAAATACTCCTCCCAGGAGTAAAGCCCGTCAATAACCACATTGGAGTCCTTCAAGGCGGCATCAATCCGGGGCAGGTTGAGTCTGGCGTAGGCGGCCATGCCGTGCTCCTGGCGCAGCAGCTCCCTGATGTGGCGCTCATTGGCTTCGTTTAGCGCCAGGCCTCGGCGGGCCACCTCTTCATCGGTCAAATCGCCGAACCGCACGCGGACAAAGTCGCGCCTCTCAAATACCCGGGAGACCTCGGACTTGCCCGAGCCAGCCATGCCGACGATAGAGATTACTTTCATGAAAGCTGACAGCTAGCTGTATCCCTTTCTTACGCATTCATTATAGGTAAATACTGGGCAAGTCTGCAATTCGGCTATTGGTCGATATCATTCTGGTGTGGTAACATTGGTGGTAGCTAGCCTGGAGGAGGGAATGGTGACCGAAGAGACCGTCAAAGTCATCGAGTGGCTGGGGGACCGCGTCCGGCTCATTGACCAGACACGGTTGCCCCAGGCCGAGGTCTATCTGGATCTGACCGACTACCATGACGTGGCCGCAGCCATCAAAGAGCTGAAAATAAGGGGCGCCCCGGCGATTGGTGTGGCCGGCGCCTATGCCCTGGCACTGGGCGCCTTGCACGTTAAGGCGGCGACACGTAAGGAGTTCTTGAAGGAGTTCGAGAAGATAAAGCAGGCCATTGCCAGCACCCGCCCGACGGCGCGTAACCTCTTCTGGTCGCTTGAGCGCCTGGCGCAAGTGGCCCAGACCAGCAGCGAGGATGTTGCCAGAACAAAAGAAGCTCTGGTCAATGAAGCCTTGCGCATCCACGCTGAGGAAGCGGAGGCAACCCTGAAGCTGAGCGAGTTCGGCGCCGCGTTGCTGAAGGATAGCTCCGCAATCCTGACCCACTGCAACACCGGTGCCTTGGCCACGGCGGGCTATGGCACCGCTCTGGGCGTCATCAAGTGGGCCATCAAACAGGGCAAGCACATCAGAGTCTTGGCGACGGAGACCCGTCCTCTGCTCCAGGGGGCGCGCCTGACCTGCTGGGAGCTGAAGAAAGCTGACATTCCGGCTACACTAATTACGGATTCGATGGCAGGCTACCTGATGAGCCTGGGCAAAATTGACGGCGTGATTGTGGGGGCGGACCGCATTGCCGCCAACGGTGACACCGCCAACAAGATTGGCACCTACACCCTGGCCGTGCTGGCCAAAGCGCATAACATCCCCTTCTACATAGCGGCACCGACCAGCACTATTGACCTCTCGCTGGCCTCCGGCAAGGGAATCCCCATCGAGGAGCGCCGCCCCGAGGAGGTCACCGGCTTCCAGGGCGTTACCACTGCCCCGGCAGATATGGCTGTAGCCAACCCCGCCTTTGACGTTACCCCGCACCACCTCATCACCGCCATTATCACGGAGAAAGGGGTGGTAGGGGAACCGTATGGGGAGGGGATAAAAGAGATTTGCCATGTCCAAGCCGGCTAACCTTGTCCTGGTGTATATCTATCTGGCCATAGGGTGCGCCGCCGTGGGCGTGGCCATCACCTTTGTTGTCCTTTTCGTGTGCCAGTATCTTGGGATTGATATAACAAAGCATCTGTGGGTGCTAGCCATACCCGCTGTCCTGGCGGTCTCGCTGAATGTCATTTCTATTGAGCTGTATCTGAGACACAGGAGGAAGTAGACGGCACGGTCGGTTCAGAGCTTGGCACATCACGAGTGATTTGCAGCGGACAATTACTAATCATCTATAATAGTCCGATACGTATTCTCCCCCCTTCGAAAAAGGGGGATTAAGGGGGATTTCGAATTCCAAATCCCTCTCAATCTCCCTTTACAAAAGGGAGAAGTTACGCTTTTCGATCTCATTTTATTCTGAGACTATTATTAACGCTCTCCAACCTCCTCATTGCTTCCATAACCCCTCACTGCTATAATGCAGACGGTTTTGCATTATAATAAGATGTTAAGGAAAGACTATGCCACCTGGTGAAGAAACAAAAGCAGACCTTGCGCAGCTGGAGACCATGCGCCACTCGGCGTCACACGTTATGGCCGAGGCGGTGCAGTCAATTTTCCCGGACGCCAAATTCGGCATCGGGCCGGCCATTGAGGATGGCTTTTACTATGACTTTGACCTGCCCCGCCCGCTGACGCCCGAAGACCTGCCCGTCATCGAGGCCAGGATGAAGGAGAGCATTGCTGCTAAGCGGCCCTTTGCCCGGCAGGAGGTGACCAAAGAGGCAGCGCGGAAAATCTTCGCCGCACAGCCCTACAAGCTGGAGCTGATTGACGAGCTGCCCGACGAGAAGGTCACTGTATATCAGCAGGGCGGCTTCACTGATTTGTGTCGCGGGCCTCATGTGAATAGCACCGGGGAAATCAAGGCTTTCAAGCTGGTCAATATCGCCGGGGCCTACTGGCGTGGCGATGAGCACCGCCCCATGCTGCAGAGGATATACGCCGTGGCTTTTGCGACCAAGTCCGCCCTTGACGAGCACCTGAGTCGTCTAGAGGAAGCCGCCAAGCGCGACCACCGCAAGCTGGGCAAGGAGCTTGACCT
>JACQTX010000005.1 GCA_016210585.1 Chloroflexota bacterium | reverse complement strand
ATATTTATATTGAGTCTTGATTCAGCTGAATCCATGTGAAATGTAAGCCTAATTCTAGCACTAGTGTCCCGCAGCTTGAAGGCAGACGAGCCGATGGGCTATAATCACCAATAGCGTCTTAGACCTGAGGAGGCCCTTTGCTCAAGACTCATACCTGTGGCGACCTAAGAAAAAGTCAGCTTGGTAAGAATGTTACTCTGGCGGGATGGGTTGACCGCCGCCGTGACCACGGCGGGCTTATCTTCATTGACCTGCGGGACAGGGAGGGCATTGTCCAGGTAGTCTTCAATCCGGAGAGGTCAAAGGCGTGCCATGAAATCGCCGACCAGCTACGCAGCGAATACGTGGTCAGGGTAGCCGGCGTGGTGGCGGAGCGCCCGGCGGGGACAGAGAACCCCCGCCTGGCCACCGGTGAAATTGAGGTCATTGCCGATAACACGGAAATCCTCAATCCAGCGAAAACGCCGCCCTTCTATATCAACGAAGATGTTGACGTGGAAGAGCGCCTGGCACTCAAGTACCGCTACCTTGACCTGCGCCGGGCACGGCTGAAAGCGAACATACTGCTGCGCTGCCGCGTTATCAAATTCATGCGGGACTTCCTTGATGCCCGCGGCTTCCTCGATATTGAGACACCGATACTGATTAAGAGCACGCCGGAGGGGGCACGCGACTACCTGGTGCCCAGCCGGCTTCAGCCGGGCAAGTTCTACGCCCTGCCACAGTCTCCCCAGCAGCTTAAGCAGCTCTTGATGGTGGCCGGCATGGAGAAATACTACCAGATTGCCAGGTGCTTTCGTGACGAGGATACCCGTGCTGACCGCCAGCCGGAGTTCACCCAGCTTGACCTCGAGATGAGCTTTGTGGACAAGGATGATGTCACTGCGCTGATAGAGGCCCTGCTGACCGATATGATGGCAGCCCTCAAGCCGGATCTGCGCATAATCAAACCCTTTCCCCGTCTCACCTATGCCCAGGCCATGTCACGCTACGGCTCGGACAAGCCAGACCTGCGCTTCGGACTGGAGATAGGCGACATATCTGATATAGCAACCCGGACTGAGTTTGGCGTTTTCCGCTCTGTCCTGGCTACGGGTGGCGTGGTTAGGGGCATCGCCGCGCCCGGCTGCGGTCATTACACCCGTGGCCAGCTTGAGGAGTTGGGGCGGCTGGCACGCAGCCTCGGTGCCGAGGGGCTGGTCACCATATCCCTGGGTGCTACACCCGGTAGCCTCGATACCCTGACCTCCGAGGAGGTGAAGTCGGTTGCGGCCCGCTTCCTGACTTTGGACCAGGTCAAGGCGATATCGGCACGCCTGGGCGCTCAGAAGGGCGACCTCCTCCTGATTGTGGCGGGCAAGCCCGACAAGACAGCCACCGTGCTCGGTGATTTGCGGAAGGAGATGGGACGCCGGCTGAAGCTGGCCGACCCCAATCTCTTTGCCTTCGCCTACATCGAGAACTTTCCCCTGTTGCACTGGAACGCCGAGTTGGACAGATGGGAGTCCGAGCACCATCCCTTCACCGCTCCCTGGGAGGAAGACATCCCGCTCCTCGATACCGCGCCGGCGCAGGTGCGCGGCAAGCACTACGATATTGTTTGCAACGGGTATGAGATAGGCGGCGGCAGCATCAGAATCCACAAACCGGAGCTACAGCGTCAGCTATTTCGCTTGCTGGGCTACAGCGATGCGGAGAGTGAAGCCCTCTTCGGGCATATGCTGGAGGCCTTTGAGTACGGGGCGCCGCCCCATGGCGGCATCGCCCTCGGCATTGACCGGCTGGTCATGCTGCTGGCCGGAGAAGAGACCATCCGCGCCGTCATCGCCTTCCCCAAGAACCAGAGTGCGGTTGACCTGACCGTCAACGCGCCGGCACCCGTGACCGAAAACCAGCTCGCCGAGCTGCACCTGTGCGTACGGGAAGAGTAGAAGTGGTTTATGTAAGCAAGGTCGCCGATAACATCTACATTATTGATAGCCAGCTTTACGGGGTGCCCCGCTTCGGCGCCGTCTATCTGCTTACGGAGACCAGGAAGGCACTGGTTGATACCAGTGCCACGACCTCTGCCCATCTTGTCATTGAGGGGATTAGAGAGGTTGGCGTCAGGCCGGAGGACATAGACTACCTTATCGTCACCCACGTCCATCTGGACCATGGCGGTGGGGCGGGGGCATTGCTCAAGCATATGCCCAAAGCAAAGGTGGTTGTCCATCACAATGGCGCCCGTCACCTGGCGGACCCTAGCAACCTGGTCAAGAGTGCTATTCAGGTGCAGGGCAAGGAGGCTATGGCCAGGGCCGGTGAGGTGGTGCCCATTGCGGAGGACCGCCTGCAAGTTGTGCAGGATAGTGCTACAATTAAATTAAGTGACCGGCAAGTCCTGGACATTTTCGATGCTCAGGGGCACTGCACGCACCAGATAAATATCTATGAGAGCCGCAACCGGGGCATTTTTGTCGGGGACGCGGTAGGCAACTATATCGCCGAGTATGAAATCCTGGTACCGATAACCCCCTCGCCCAGCTTTGACCCGGAGCGGTATTTTGACACATTGGAGAAGCTGAAGACACTGCATGCCCGGAAGATCTATTTTGCCCATTTCGGCGTCACGGACAAAGTCCAGGAGAGCCTGGAGCTAGCTGCGGAGAAAATCAGGCGCCGGCAGGAGATAGTACAGAGGGCTATCCAGGAAAATCGTCTTGAAGCTGCCGCCGAGGAGATAGTGGCTGACGCTTGCCAGGGGCTGGCAGTAGTGAAGGAGAAGATGCCCGCGCTCTATGACTATTGGACAACTTCTTCGATACCGATGAGTGCGGCCGGGTTTGTCCACTACTATAAGCGCCGGCTGGCGAAGGAAAGACGGTAGCGCTTGATCGGCTATCAGCCCTCAGCAATCAGCTTTCAGCTCGCATTTGGTGATCAATTGGCTGATAGCTGAATGCTGAAAGCTGAAGGCTAGGCTGGTTACGGATTCCGTGCCCAAGATTACGGGTCTAGTCTATTGGAGGCAAGGTGAAGGTAACTAACGACAAAACGGAGAATAGCCAGGCGTTTCTGACGGTGGAGATGGAGCCGGCGGAAATGGAAGAGGGCTTGCAGGAGGCCTATCATCATCTGGTGAAAAGGACCAATGTTCCCGGCTTCCGCAAGGGGAAGGCGCCGCGGGCTATTCTCGAACGCTACATCGGGCGGGAAAGCCTTCTTGAGGATGCCCTGCACCACATTATTCCGGAAGCTTGTGACAGGGTAATTGCCGAGCAGAAGCTGGAGGCGGTTGGCCAGCCGCAGGTGGAGATAACTCAGACCGAGCCGGTTACCTTCAAGCTGATGGTGCCCCTGGCCCCAAAGGTCAGGCTGGGTGAGTACCTGCAGGTCCGTGTTGAGGAAACGCCGGCAGTGTTAAATGATGAGGATGTGGACAAAGTAATTGAGCAGCTACGCCACCAGCACGCTGTCTGGGAGCCCGTGGAGCGCCCGGCAAGCTACGGTGACCTGGCGGCCATTGATATTGAAAGTCGTGTCGGGGAGGAGCCTTTCATCAAGCAAGATGGTGTTCAGTATTACGTCAGGCAAGGTTCGGCCGTTCCCATCCAGGGGTTCGCGGAGCAGGTCGTGGATATGAAGATAGGTGAAACGAAGGAGTTCACGCTAACCGTGCCTCTCGACCATGCTCAAGCGGTGTTCGCCGGGAAAGAAGCCTTGTTCACAGTGAAGGTAGCGGAGATAAAGCAGGAGAAACTGCCTGAGCTTAATGACGATTTCGCCAAACAGGTTGGTGCGGAATTCCAGACCGTTGCCGCGCTGCGGGAGCGGGTCCAAGCCGACCTGAAGAGCCGCGCCGAAGAAAAGGCAAAGGAGGACTTACAAAACAAGGCGGTGGAGGCGCTCGTCAACATCTCGGAGATGGAGTTCCCGCCGGTCATGGTGGAGAGGGAAATAGACCGGCTGATTAGCCAGCAGCTCCGCTTCTGGCGCATGGATGACAGGGGACTGGGGGAGTACCTCAGGAGCATCAACAAGACGGAGACTGAGCTACGCGAGGAGCTACGACCGGTGGCGACGAAGCGGGTAAAGCAAGCACTGGCCATTGATGAGCTGGCCAAGACCGAGAGGATTGAGGCAACCGACAGCGAGATAGATGCGGAGATTGACAGGCTTGTCAAAGCTACGGCGGAGAAGGAGCAGGCCAGGTTCCGCAAAGAGCTGAGCACGCCGGTATCACGCGAGTCCCTGAAGCAGGACCTGGTCATACGCAAGGCCCTGGAGAGGCTGGTTGCTATTGCCAAAGGCCCTACGGTAACAGCAAATGAAGAAACTCAAAAGGAGGTAAGCTCATGATTAATCCGCAGAATGTCATACCTATGGTTATCGAGAGCAGTGCCAGGGGGGAGCGGGCCTTCGATATTTTCTCGCTGCTCCTGAGAGAGCGCATTGTCATCCTGGGCATGCCCATCAATGACCAGGTAGCCAATGTCATCATCGCCCAGCTTCTCTACCTGGAGCGTGAGGACCCGGACAAGGATATTAGCCTTTACATCCACTGCCCCGGCGGTATTATCAGCGCCGGCCTGGCCATTTATGATACTATGCAGCTCATCCGCCCCGATGTCTCTACCATCTGCGTCGGGCTGGCTGCCAGCATGGGCACGGTGCTCCTCTGCGCCGGGGCGTCTGGTAAGCGCTTCGCCCTGCCGAACTCGACCATCCACATGCACCAGGCGGTTGGTGGTGCCCAGGGGCAGGCGGCAGACATTGAGATTGCCGCCCGCGAGATTATGCGGATGCAGGAGCTTATCCGGAACATCATCGTCAAGCACACCGGCCAGCCCATGGACAAAGTCATCCATGATACCGACCGTGATTTCTACCTGAATTCCCAGCAGGCGGTGGAATATCACTTGATTGATGAGATATTGACCAAGCCGACAAAAGAGGCCAAGAAGTAAGCGTCAGGAGCGTGCTTGGCAAGCGGTCACCGAGTGTCATTGTTATGAAAATAGCCAGACTCCTCTCCCTTGATGGGAGAGGCATGGGTGAGGGTGTTGAATTCCCCCTCACTCTAACTCTCTCCCACCT
>JACQTX010000036.1 GCA_016210585.1 Chloroflexota bacterium | reverse complement strand
GTCCTGAGTTATTAGACCCTTTCATAAGTCAGGCTCGGAAGATGGCTTATCTGAGAGCGCGACTTATGTAACGAACTTCTAATACGGGACACTAGCAGCAGTTTTCTTGACACTCGCCAAGACGAGGGTGTTTAGCATGTGCGGTGCCGTCATTGCGAGCCATTCCGCCCTGAGCGAAGCGAATGGGACAGGCTTGTCGAAGGGCGGAAGGCGTGGTAATCTCTACAATCCGAAGTGGGTGACCGCTCTTTTAAACCGCCATGCTCTTGCATCGAGTTGAGATTGCCACGTCGTCCTCATCCTTCCCAGAAGGACTCGGACTCCTCGCAATCCATCATGACCCATGCCTCTCCCATCAAGGGAGAGGAGTCTGGCTATTTTCATAACAATGACAGTCAAGTTGCCAAACACCCTCAAAACAAAGGCCGAAGACTACATTGACAAGCCCGTGACACCCGAGGAACTACTGCGCAGGGTAGAGAAGCTACTGGGCCGCACCTAGCCCAGTATGATTACCAGCCTCTCTAACATCTCTTCCTGCATCATTTGACTTTTCGGTGGCAGGTCCCTTTGCCAAGTTTTGACCCAGCCTTTCCATCTTGCGGGTCATGGCCTGCCAGTGGGTCCCGCGCCAGTAAATACGGTGGCAGTGCGAGCACTCCACATACTGCTCCTGGGTCTGGAAAACGTAAGGCGGCACGCGCCCCTTCGCCTGCTCTTTCGGCAGCTCTGCCAGGGGCTGGTTGCACTCAAGGCAGATGGTAAAGGGATGGGCGTAGTCCAAATGCAAGGTGTCTATCACCTGCCGAATCTGGTGCGCCGGCACATCACTCTCAATAAGAATAGCCTTGAGCTGGCCGCTCGTGACCAGCCGCCTTTTCATGATGCGCGTGTCCCTGGTCAGGATGATGCGGCCTTCGGCAAGCGCCAGGGCAATCATCTGGGCATCGTCAGTGCCGTCAAAGAAGATGGTATCGTAGCCCATCATGCGCAGCCATTTGGCCAGCTTACCGACATTGCTGTCAACAATGAACTTCGGCCCGGTAACGCCCGTCACCCTGCTCCTCATCCCTAAGGCCCTAAATAGCCCGCTCATGGATTCGATATGCTCACCATGAGCGGCTTACTACTTGCTTCTAACGTCTCCCCTTTTCTGAAAGGACGTCTCCTGTCCGCAAGTCTTCTTCAAATGACCACTTGCATGCCCATGCTGGAGATAGTGATAGGACACTCCAGAGACCGGGCAACAGCGGCGACTTCGCTCTCAATTGTGGGCAGCTCAGCCGGGTTCGTATGGACAATCAGCACCCGGGGCAGGTAGCGCCTGATGTCACGAAAGCTGGTTAGCTCCTGCTGCAAAAGTCCGGGCGTAAGGTGCTTGGCCTCTCGGGCGAACTGCTCATACCGGCTGGGCGCCGTAACCTCGATGACTAGTAGCTGGGGGGAAACATGCGACCATAGGTCAGCCAGGCCGGGACCGGTATCTCCGGTAAAGAGGGCCACCTTGCCGTCAGGTGAGGTTACCTGGTAGCTGACAGCAGGGACAGGATGGCTCACCGGCACAGGCAAAATAGTGTAGCCTTCAATCTGCAAAGGCTGATATGGCTCGACCTGGGCAAAATGCAGCGCCGGCTGGCGCGCCGGGAACTCGAAAAACCTCGGGTACAGGGCACCGTTGAGCAGGTAATTGGCTATGGCGTCCCGCACGGCGGCGGTAGCACAGATCCTAACTGTGCCACCCCGCAGGAAAAAGTTCATAGCCACAGCGGGGATATCCCGGATATGGTCATAGTGCGGGTGGGTGACTAGGACTGCCTTTAGCCTTAGCTGGGCTTCGAAAGTGAGACTTCGGGTCAGGCTGCCGGCATCTATGGCCAGGATGTCATCAATGAGGAAACTGCTAAACCCGTTGTCTAGCGACTCAGTATTGCTGGCGCCAAGCACTTTGATGCGCATCTTTGCTCCGTTCCTACACTCGTGGCTTGCCCAAATGTCGGTTCAATCTATTCGATAAGAACGGTAGCAGTCCGGGCCGGCGAAGGGTTCTCCAGCTTTTCAGGATAGTCTTCCGGAAAAATGCTCCAGCCCTGCACGCGGTTCCGCCAACCCAGATTGGTATACGTGCCCGGATGGTCGTAACCCAGCGTTGCCGCCGTGCCGAAGGGCCGGCTCTTCCCCGGATTCCGGCATATCCCTGTTTTCAAGGCGATACAGGTATTACCAAACTGCTCGCAGAACTGGATGCACATACCACTGAGTCCGCCAACTGCAAACTGGTGCCCGTCTTTCCTGGCCTCTCGCTCTATGGTGTTAGACACTGAAGCTTGCGCATGTCTGCGTCCCTGGCGTTTTTCAACAACCTCTCGCCAATACCTTATGTCCTCATCAGTCCAGTTGTCCTTGTAGATCTCGATTGCCTGTCCAAGTTCGCCGGCAGCAGTCGGGCCGGTGAAGTTGTTGGGGTTGTCCATAGGGTAGGGCACATGAGCCATAATGGCATAGCGGTAGGCAGCCAATATGGCTTTAGCATACTTCCAGGGAATTTCAAAACTGGGTTCGGCGAAGTAAGCTACCCCAATACTATAGGCTCTCGGGAACTGGTCAACCATCCTTGCCCTCAGCTTCTGCACAATTTGGGAGACAGGGACAATTCGCGCGTCGTCTGCACCCATCGCGAGCGCCATTTGTCGGTACTTTTCCAGGTCAGCCATTAGCTTTTCTTCCCTGGGATTACTGGCCCGGTTCTCCTTTGCCTGGCTCTTCGTCTTACTCATCGCGTCTCCCCCTAGTCTATTAGGACTACACCGATATTGTAGTAGCGGCTTGGGTCCGGGACATCTTCCGGGAAGGCACAGTTGCCTCCCGGCTGTAGCTCGCCCCAGTCCAGCCTGCGGCCCAGGGCATGGTAGTCAATGTAGACTAGCTGCCCGTTAGGCTGGACCTCCACAGACCAGCAAACTCCCCTGGGTTTCAACGCCTGGCACGTCCGCTTGCTGGCACATTTGGTGACAATGCAGGGGCCGCTGCCAATCGGGGCCGCCATCAGATAGCCATCGTAGTAGGCCACCTGGCGCAGTCTCCGTTCCATCTCATTGAGGATGCGCAGACGGATGATATTCCGTGCCAGCATCGCCTTATCCGGCGGCTCACCGCCACCCATGGTGTAGTACATGTCCAAGTTGACAGCACCCACGTCCGGGACAGCATCAATCTTGGGTGGCAAGACCTTGAAGACAATGGCGTTTTTGTAGTCTGAGACAAACTCCTGCATATCTTCAAAAGGATAGCGTCTGACCAGTGGGCAGTGGAAATTGGTATTCAACCACCGGCAGCTAGGTGAAAGGCAGCCTATATACATCGCTCGCAGGTCTTGCGGGATATCCGTAGCTGCTATAGCCTTCGCTGCGGCAGCACCCATACTCAGGGCCAGTCGGCAGTACTTCTCCAGATTAGCAGACCGGTCTTCTTCCGGGACGGGCCAAACAGCGGGCGGGTAACGCGGAATTTCTTCCTCCCGCCGTGGGGCCATCCTTGTCGGTCCGGCAACGTCAGCCACCTCGATTTTCTTGCTTACCTGACGCCGCCATTTCTCAAAATTTCTGAGTTGTTCTTTGGTAAACCCTCGTTCTTCCACAGTACCAATTCACCTCCGCATAAGCTGACTTATCCCTGTGTCCACAGAACTACAGTGTCATTGGTCTTGGGCTACAGCAGGCTCCCCCTCTATTCCTTCGCAGGGGGAAGATTCAGGTAGAATATATATAGCATTATGGAGTGGCCTTGTCAAATTTGTGTCGTAAACTGTCGTAAACCTAAGATAGTGAAAGCAAGGCGCTGGCCGACTTTCTGTAGATACCCACTGGTATAGCCAGTGGCACTTTACGGGTCAAGCTTCGC
Source organism: Chloroflexota bacterium (assembly GCA_016210585.1). Taxonomy (GTDB): domain Bacteria; phylum Chloroflexota; class Dehalococcoidia; order Dehalococcoidales; family JAFGLR01; genus JACQTX01. The sequence continues at coordinate 7,232 of JACQTX010000036.1, read as the reverse complement.
TTGACCCGAATGCTCGCGTCACAGCTAATACGAATGATATATGTTCAATGCAGCATTCGCGAATTGTCACTTACCCACGTGCCCAGCACGTGGAACTCTGCTCTTCGGGTTATGCTGTTGTTTGGCAGGGTGCTGCGGCTTATGCCTTTGTTCTATCAGCCAAGTCAAGACCAGGGCAATCAAGCACAAGATGATGGAAATGGTGAAGCTGAGCCGGTAGCTTCCCGTCGTATCGAAGATATACCCGGCGAGTACCGGGCCAAGTGTTCCGCCGAGGGTAATGCCGGAATTGACCAGCCCCATGAGAACGCCGTGTGCCTTCAGTCCGAAAATATCGGCGACTATCATGGACACCATGGCGAAGGGGCCGCCGCTGGCAAAGCCAAACAGGGCGGCAAACAGGTATAACATGAAAGCAGTTTTTGCCGCCAGTAGCCAGAATAAGGCGATGGTCATCACGATGAAGCTGATGAAAGCCGTTCGTAGCGGACCGAAGCGGTCGCCAAAGATGCCGGTGATAACCCGGCCGGCCATATTGAATCCGCCGCTAACGGCCAATATAGTGACTGCCTGTCCCGCCGGGATACCGATGTCCGTAGCATGGATAACAATATGCACCAAGACGAGAAAAACGGCGAAGCCGGCGCAAAACGCCATTGTCCAGACCATCCAGAGCCTGCTTGAGCGTGCTGCTTGCTGGAAAGTGCTGCCGCTGACCTGCAGGTCCGTTATCCGGCCTGTTTCATCTTCGCCGTAAGGTAATAATCCGGCGCTTCGCGGGTCGCGCTTCAGCAGCTGGGCACTGGCAATGACAATCACCAGTGTAATGGTGCCCAAGATGAAGAAGGAGACGCGCCAATCGAACCTCGAGATTGACAACCCGGCCAATAGCGGGATTACCATGCCGCCGAAACTTGTTCCGGAGACGGCGATCCCGGTCACCATGCCGCGCCGCCGTACAAACCACCTGGTCAATGTAGATAGCAAGGGGACAACTATGCAGCTCACCGCGATGCCTATTATCACACCGTAGGAAAGGTACAACTGCCAGATAACATTTGTCCGGGAAATCAAGAAGTAGCCCAGTCCGATGATGGCGCCACTGGCTGTCAGGAGCACCCTGGGGCCAAACCTGTCATTCAGGCGGCCGGTCATCATGGACAGGATACCGCCCAGCAGGTTGGCCAGCGAAAAGGCACCGGAAGTCACGGCTCGCGACCAGCCGAACTCACTCAGCATCGGAGCAAAGAAAACCCCGAAGCTGTTCAGCCCGCCGTGGGCCGTTCCCAGAATAATAAAGCTGGCCGCGGTTATTATGTAGCCATAGAAGAACCTGGTCTTCCCGGCGCTGGCTGCCCTTGTGCCTGTTGCCATGACTTCCTTACGGCGAGAGAGTGCGGGTGATGCGAATCATCCCCAAGTTTACACTGACATTGCTGGCTGAGGCAAGCCACATCTTACGAAACACTGCTGAACAACTACCATGGCAGCGCGCACGTGTCGCCAATGAAGACAGACGATTTGCTACTGCACATACCTGAGGAATGTGTGAGAGGATAGGCGAGCACATTACACCTTCGTCAGAAAGTGGCCTTCCCTCCGACAAGGAACGTAGTATGACCAAGGACGCGAACGCCTACTTCACTCCCGGATAAGAAAGGGATTGAAATTAGTCCTGGTATCGTAGGTGTCAAGCGACTCTTTTCTCTTGAGATAGCTGACAGCCGCGTAGGTAAAAGGTGTGGCCACTGTCTCAATGGCAACCTTGGCCATCCAATGATAAAGAATAGTAACCGGCGTGAAGAAGGGCTGGCCGACAAAGGCACCGGTAAGGAATATAGCGGTGTCCAGTCCTTGACCCACAATAGTGGAAGTTATTGTCCGCGTCCACAACCAGCGCCCGCGTGTCAGGACTTTCATCCTGGCCAGAATGAAGGAGTTAGTGAACTCGCCGACAAAATAGCCCAGGAAAGATGCTACAAGCAACCTGGGGGTATAGCCCAGGATACTTTCGTAGGCCTGCTGCCATTCCCACAGGGGTGCCGGCGGCAGTATCTGCCCCAGCCAGGCAAAGACAACAAAGACGAGGTTGCAGAAGAAGGCCAGCCAGATTACCCGCCGTGCCCGCCGGTAGCCATAGACTTCGGTGAGGACGTCTCCAATAATGTAGCTCAGTGGGAAAAGGATGACCGCGGCGGGGAGGTTGATGCTGCCAAAGCTGGCAAACTTTACCCCCACGATATTAGCAGTAAGCAAAGCAGTTACAAAGAGGGCGGTGATAACGACAAATCGGTAAGACAGGTTCATGTTAAATCCAGCGTCTGCGGCGGAAGAGCAGCAGCATGCTACCGCTCAGTGCCAGCATGAGAGCCAGCAGAATGAGAAGGCTGCGCGGGCTACCCCTTTCTACCCCGCCGGGCAGGGGGATATTCATCCCGTAAAGACTTGATATTGCAATGAAAGGCAGGGTAATGGCCGATAGGACGGTCAGCACCCGTATAATGCGGTTGATCCGCTCCGTTCCTAGCACAAAGTCAGCATCCTTATAGACCTCGATGACTTCCTTGGCTTCATCGAGGGTCTCCGTTATCTTGTTGATATGGTCCATCAGGTCACCAAAGTAGACGCTAATGTCCATCCGGGTAAAGCGGCGCAGCCTTGTCTCCAGGCTGGACAGCACAGAACGCATGGGCCAAATAATGCGTCGCTGGGTGATGATGTCACGGCGCAGAATGCCTACCTCGGTCGCCGCTTCTACATTCTCATCGAAGACCTTGTCCTCGACCTCCTCCATCATGCTGAGGATTCTGTCCAGGATAGGGAAATAGGAGTCGACCAACCGGTCAATAATCCGGTAAAGCAGGTAGCCGGAGCCCTGGCTAAAACTAGCCTGCCGGGTCTCTTCATTCTCCTGGCATTCCTGAAAGAGCTTCTGTAGCGGTTTAAGCTGCCCACCGTGCAGCGTGATCAGATATTTATCACCGATAAATAGCGAAAGCTGCGCCGGTGTGCTCACCCGTGTTTCTTTGTTATACACCTGGAAATGGAGGACGACAAAGAGGTACTCTTTATACTCGTCCAGCTTGGGCCGCTGGATGCGGCTGAGACAGTCATCCAGGTCTAGCGGGTGAAAGGGGTAGTTCTTCGCCAGGTAGTCAATCTCGCGTTTCGTTGGTCCAACTATGTTGGTCCAGGTGAGGTCATCCCACGTTATAGACTCGAGATTTAGCTGCTCTTCCTTCCTCGCCGGGAAAATTGCCACTGCCCTGTCCTCGGTTTGATTACCCTCTATTTTAGCACAACTACGGGCCAATAACATATAGCCATTTGTGCCCCTCAACTACCTATTGCCAAAACAGCGGACATGTTGCTAGAATAGAGCATGGTTGGTCAATATACTTTTTTGAGCGAGGTAGTCAGATGGCACAAAGGCGAGAGCTAATGCAGGGCAACACGGATTCTCTACTCCTCTGTCTCATAGTCGAGCGGCCAATGTACGGTTACCAGATTATCAAAGAGCTTGAAGAGCGCAGTGCCGGCTATTTCCGATTCCGGGAGGGGACGCTATACCCGGCGCTGCACCGCCTGGAGCGGGCCGGCTTGATTGCCGGTAAGTGGCAGATGCTGCCCAGCGGCCAGCAGCGGAAATACTATCACCTCACTGAGAAAGGGCGGCTGAGCCTGGCGGAAAAGCGCGGCCAGTGGCGTGATTTCCTGGCCGCGGTGAACCTGATTATTCAACCTGTCAAAGCTTAATAGGGGCCTATATGGAAACCCTGGCAACGCATGCTTACCTGGCAATTATCAGGGACAATCTGAGGCTAGAGTATGCCACCAAGATGGAAATCCTCAGAGAGCTGCGGGCGCACATCGAAGATAAGCTGGAGGAGCTAAAGCAGGCCGGCTTCTCTGAAGAGGAAGCGACCCGGTCCTGTCTGAAGCTCTTGGGCTCCGCCAAATCAGTAGCCCGTCAGATTTACGAGGCGCATAGCCAGGGGACGTGGCGTCAGACTATGCTGGCGGCCACCCCGCACTTGCTTTTTGCCCTGCTTTTTGCCCTTAACTGGTGGCAAGTCCCCGGGTGGCGGCTGGTCGCCCTCGCGCTTATTCTGATAACAGCTATATACGGTTGGTGGCACGGCAAGCCAACCTGGCTTTTCCCATGGCTGGGCTGCACCCTGATGCCAGTAGTGCTGGCCGGGGTGGCCCTGTTCTATCTACCGGTGGGCTGGTCCTGGATAGTCATTATCCTCTATATTCCCCTCGCCCTCTGGCTGTTCTGCCACCTTGCCGTGCAGGCGATACGGCGGGACTGGCTCTATGGCTCTCTCATCCTGCTGCCAGCACCGGTTATTGCCGGCTGGTTCCTGGCAGCCACCGCCGAAGGCAGGTTTCCCGGCTTCGGTTTCGAGAATCCGCACTATTTCGCCCCCTGGATTGGCCTCACCTTCCTGGTCCTGGGCTTGACTGTAGGCCTGTTCGTCCGTTTGCGGCAGCGCTGGCTAAAGGGCACGGTGCTATTCCTCTCCGGGGTGCTCACCGTAGCCCTCGTCGCTTTCTACAACGGCGGCAAACTGGGACTGCCGACTTTCCTCTTCCTTGTTCTAGCATCGGCCGGGCTTTTCCTTGCGCCGGCCTTGCTAGAACGTGGAGTGCGACACCGCGAGCAGAGAGAAGTCTAATGCTCCGGGTAGGCGTGGTTACCGATAGCATCGCCTGCCTCACTCGGGAGCTAGTGGACCAATATAGCATCAGCATTCTGCCGATTAACATCTACGCCGGAGGCAGGGTGTATCGTGACTGGGTAGATATTACACCGGCTGAGGCTTACCGCCTTTTCCTGGCGGACCCGGACTCCTTCAAGACTTCGGCAGTTAGCCCGGGGGACTGCCTGCAGATATTTCGTGAGCTTTGTGCCCAGGGGAAGGATATCTTCTGCGTGACACTCTCCGCCAAGCTAAGCACCACTTGCCATGTCGTCCGCATGGTGGCAGACCAAGTCAAGGATGAGTTTCCGCAAATCTCAATGGATGTCTTGGACTCACAGACGGCCACCGCTGCCGAGGGATTCACCGCTCTGGCTGCCGCCAGAGCAGCTGAGGAGGATAAGAGCCTGGACGAAGTGAGCGCCGCGGCCCGGCGTGTTAAGGACAGGGTGTGGCTGATTGCCCTGATGGAGACCATGCGCTATGTTTACCGCACCGGACGAATACCGAAGCTGGCGGCACGTCTCGGCTCAGCCCTGAGCCTCCGGCCGGTGTTCACCTTCGCCGCAGGCGCTCCGCACCTCGTGCGTGTGGTGCGGGACAAGCAGAGCGGCATCCGCCACATCCTTCGGTTTTTGAGAGAGAAGATAGGGGACAACCCAGTGCATGTGGCCGTGATGCACGCCTACGCACCGGAGGAAGCCGAGACGCTAAAACAACAGGTAGCGGCGCAGTTCAACTGTGTCGAGCTGTGGCTAACCGAGTTCAGTCCGGTCATGGGCTACGCCTGCGGGACAGGCACCCTCGGTCTTGCCTTTTATCAGGAGGACTAGATAGTGAACCAGGCCCTAGCTATCATTATTGCCTACCTGCTCGGCTCCTTTCCCAGCGCCTATATTGCCACCCGCTTTATCCTGCGCAAGGACATTCGAAAGCTAGGCGGCGGCAACATCGGGGCCCTGAATACCTTAAAGGAGGTGGGTAAGCTAACCGCGGCTGCGGTCTTCATCGTGGACGTGAGCAAGGGAGTGGCAGCTGTGGCCGTAGCCTACTGGTGGCTCGGTGTCTCCCCGCTCTTCATCATGCTGGCCGGGCTGGCCGCCGTCATCGGCCACATGTGGATGATTTTCCTGAAGTTCAGCGGCGGCCGCGGCATGGCTACCACCATCGGCGCCCTGGTAACCATCCTGTCTATCTACGCCTACTGGGTAGCCCTTGGTGTCTTCCTGGGTATTGTGGCGGTGCCGCTATTGACTACGCGCAACGTGGCCTTAGCCATGGGGCTGGCCCTGCTCTTTTTACCGCTCATCATCTGGCTAACGACCCGCTCCATCCTGGCTACGGTGATAGTCATCGTCCTTGACCTGCTGGTGGGCGGCAAGTTCTTCCCTACGGCCAGAATGGCCTGGGCACGGGCGCAGACGAAGAAGGACTTTGTTTTTCCGCAGAAGCCAAAGGGGAAAGACAAGAAAGACAGTGGTTAGTGCCTTTGGGAAGCTATCAGCCCTCAGCAATCAGCGTTCGGCTAACAAGAGTGGGAACCAGCGAATAAGTGCAGGCTGATGGCAGTGAGCTGAAGGCTGGCTGCTGGAGGTTGAGGAGGCCAGAAATGGTGGAGAAGGTAGCGGTTATCACGGACTCGGTGGCCTGTATTCCAAAAGCGGAAGCGGAGAAATACGGGATTGAGGTCATACCGGTTGAGCTGCACTTCAAAGACAAGGTCTATCGGGACGGTGTTGACCTGACACCTGCCGAGTTCTACGCCATGCTGCGCAAGGCAAAGGAGTTGCCCACCACTGCCGCCGCTTTACCCGGTGCCTTCATCGAGGCCTGTCAACGGGTGGGGCGCCATACCAACCACATCTTCTGCATCACCCTTTCCTCCAAGCTGAGTGGCATGTTCAACTCGGCACGGCTCGCTATGGAGACCATCAAGGAGACACAGCCTGACCTCGTTATCGAGCTTCAGGACAGCAAATTTGCCACCATAGCCCAGGGGATGATCGTCCTAGCGGCAGCCCGTGCCGCCGCCCTGGGGAAAGGCCTGTCGGAAGTAGCGGAAACGGCCAGAAGCGTTATGCAGCGGATGAATGTCCTGATAATGGTGGATACCCTCAGCTATCTGGTGAAAGGGGGACGCGTGCCGCGGATAGCGGCCCTGGCCGGCTCATTGCTCAAGATTAAGCCTATCATCACCTTTTCGGATGGTGAGGCCCACCCGGTGACGAACGCCCGGACTACCGAGGGTGCTAAGAAACGTATTCTTGACCTTATGGAAAAGAAGGTGGTGAAAGACCTGCCGCTGCATGTCTCCGTGATGCACGCCGATGCCCTTGATAAGGCCAAGGAGCTCCGGGACCAGATTGCGGCCCGGTTCCCCTGCGCCGAGCTGTTTATCAGCGAGTTCACCCCGGTCATGGGTGCTCACGCCGGCCCCGGCGTCCTCGGTGTCGCCTTCTACAGCGGCGAGTAGCCGTTGCTCTATTCAGCCACTCTTACTAATAGTTTCAAAATAAGACGGACTCG
>JACQTX010000034.1 GCA_016210585.1 Chloroflexota bacterium | reverse complement strand
CAGGGCGTTGATCGAAGCGAGGTCTCCCAGGTTCAGCGTCCTGGCTTCCTTGCTGATACGCTTGAGCAGGCCGGAAAGCACCTTGCCCGGACCTATCTCGATGAAGGTGGACACGCCCTTCTGTATCATGTATTCTACGGAGCGCTGCCACTGGATGCAGTGACAAAGCTGGGTGAGCAACTCATCCTTGATAGCGGCGCCGCTCGTCAAAGGCTGGGCCGTGGTATTGGCGATAATAGGCACATCCGGGTCATGAAAGGTCATGCTGGCGATAATCCGGGACATACCGTCAACCGCCGGCTGCATCAGCGGCGTATGAAAAGCCCCGCTCACGGACAGCGGGATAACGCGGGCGGCCCCTTTAGCTTTGGCCATCTCCGCGGCCTTGCCCAGGTCCTCTTTCGCCCCGCTGATGACAACCTGTCCCGGGCAATTGATGTTGGCAATCCAGGTGCCGCTCTCCCGGCATACCTCCGCCAGTGCGCTTTCTGCCAACTCGATGATGGCCAGCATACCGCCCGGCCTCTGCAAGCCTGCCTCGAACATCAGGCGGCCACGTTCACGGGCCAAATAGACTGTCTGAGCAAAGTCCAGCACGCCGGCTACGGTCAGAGCAGTATATTCGCCCAGGCTATGCCCGGCCAGAAAGGAAGGGGGCGGTAAATTCCGGCCGGCTACCTCCCTAATCGCTTGCAGGCAGGCCATGCTGGCGGTGACCAGGGCCGGCTGGGCGTTGATAGTCTGGCGCAACTCGTCCTCCGGCCCCTCAAAGCACAATCGGGAGAGGGGAAAACCGAGGGTCTTGTCAGCCTGTTGGAAAACAGCCCGGGCCGAGGCAAAGTTCTCATAGAGGTCACGTCCCATGCCCACGGCCTGAGAGCCCTGGCCGGGAAAGACGTAAGCTACTTTGACGGGCCCAGTCATGCCTACTTACCCCCCAGATTCAAGGACTTATTTGGCCGGGGCCTTGGGCGCCTTGACCTCGATGACCTCCCGACCGTTATAGTAGCCACAGGTCGGGCAGGCATGGTGCGCTATCTTGGGACTGTGGCACTGGGGACACTCACCGACATTGGGCATGACGATGCCCAGGTGACTGCGTCTCTTCCCTTGACGCGACTTAGGGTATTTGCGCTTTGGTAGGGGCGGCATATCTGAATTCCTTTCTGACGAATTAGCGGGTGCGCGATAGCAGCTTTCGTAGCTCTGACCAGCGTGGGTCTCCCTGGGGCTGGCAGCGACAGCTCTCCTCGTTAAGATTCTGGCCGCAGGTAGGGCACAGCCCAGCACAGGCCTCACTGCAAAGCGGTTTCATGGGCAGTGCCAGCAAGGCATACTGCTGCACGGCCCCGGTCAGGTCCAGGATATGGTGTGCATCAATAGTAAAGCTATCCGGCTCATCAGGTCTGTCTAAAGGCAGGCCACTGACAACCTCAACAGTTGGAAAATATTCCTCCTCGATGTCCAGGGTTAGTGGACAGCTATAAGGCTCGAGACAGCGACTACAGGCGACATCGGCTTCCGTGTGCAGCGTCCCTTTGACAAGAATGCCGCGGTCAGTGCGGGTAAGCTTCACCGTGCCGGTAACCTCATGGTTGTTACTGTCTTCGAGGACAACGGCCTTGTGCACGTCATGGCTGCGCGTTGCTCCGATATACTCCTTCATCAGCTGCGCCACATTAATCTCCATCTTCCTCACCTCACACTGGCAAACTCATTATATGCCAAGTAACGTATCTGATGCAAGGGAATGATAGGAATAGAGCGTTCCGCGGAACGCGCTCATCGCGCAATTGTCTAACCAACCCCTCATAAGAAAAAGGCTCGACCTCACCCCTTGCTCCCTCTCCTTCCAGGAGAGGGAGCAAGCTGTTTTAGAGAGGGGGCGAAGCCCCCACTCTACTTGTTATACCCCTTCCCTATAATGGAAGGGGGTCAGGGGGATAGGTAAGCCGGCATAGACAGACGGCGTTCCGGGTAATATGAGGTAATTACTATCACAGACAAACCCGCCAGCAGCGAGTCCCGAAGCTAACCTATTATCAGGAATTGGGGGAAATGCTATTTTCGTGTAGCAAAATTCGTATCTGCAAAGTGGTTTCACGGGAGGCTCTAGGAATATGGCTCTACTTGAAGTGAATCCGTCTGGTAATTTCCCCGCCAAATCGGCTAGTATTATGCTGAGGGCAACAACATGGGCAAAGAGGCGCTCAGACTCAGGGATGGCTCACGGGTGGCCATTATCGGCGGGGGGCCGGCCGGCTGCTTTTTCGCGCTCTACCTCCTGCACTACGCCGCGGTAGCCGGTATTAAGCCGGACATTACCGTTTACGAGCAGCGCGACTTCGCCGCGCCGGGACCGAAGGGCTGCAAGGGCTGTGCCGGTATCCTTTCCGTCTCGTTGCTGCGGAACCTGGATGAGCTTGGCCTGGTCATCCCCGAGTCAATCATCATGAGCCGCATAGAGCAATACACTGTCCACAGCCCCTATATCTCCGTCAGCATCAGTAACCCGGACAAGAAGAAACAAATTGTGAGCATCTATCGCGGTGGCGGCCCGCGCCTTTTCCGGCTGGAGGAGCCGGTGAGCTTCGATGCCTGGCTGCTGCGGGAGGTGCAGCAGCGCGGTGCCAGGGTGGAGCACAATATGGTCTCCCGTGTCGTCCTCGGTGGCGGGCCACGGATAGAGGTGGCCGGACAGGAGATAGCCTGTGACCTGGTGGTGCTGGCGGCAGGCGTCAATACCAAAGCCCTCACCATCGAGGGAGTTGACTATGTTTCCCCCAGGACGCAGGCCATGGCCCAGGATGAGCTATATGTGGGCACATCTGAGGCGGAACAGTCGCTGGGCAAAGGTGCCCACGCCTTCTTGATTCCCCACTCGCGGGTTGTTTTCGGCAGCCTGGTGCCCAAGGGTCCCTTCATCAATGTCTCCGTGCTTAGCCGCGGGAAACGCCCGGTATCAGTTACTGATTTCCTGAACTATAACATCGTGCGGAGCGTGCTTCCGGAGCACTACGAGCGCGCCTGCGGCTGCCAACCGCGCGCCCTGATTGCCCCGGCCCGCAACTACTACGCTGACGGCTTCGTCAGCGTGGGTGACGCGGTGGTCACCCGCCTGTATAAGGACGGCACCGGCTCTTCCCTGCTTACGGCACGGGAAGCGGCCCGCACCGCCGTTAATCACGGCATCGCACGTGATGACTTCCGCCGCTACTACGAGCCTTATTGCCGGAGCATCCAGCGGGACAATCGGTGGGGTAGACTCCTGTTTGCCATCAATGACCGGATAAAGGACTCCCGCGTCTTCCTCCGCGCCCAGCAGCGGCTTATTGGCGATGAGCAGAGCAACATCCGGGGGCCTCAGCCCTTTACCAAGGCTGTGTGGGGCATGTTCACCGGGAGCTACAGTTACCGGAGAATCGCCCGCATGACACTCAATCCAGTATCGCTGGCGAGGCTAGCAGCCGCCCTGCTGTGGGAAGGAGTACTGGGCTTGCTCCGGAGGCGGGCCACCCGTCCGGCGGCGCTCCACGTAGGCGGGAAGAAAGTGGTTATCTTGGGCAGCGGCTTTGGCGGCACCTACGTCCTGCGTCGCCTGGTCCCGGCGCTCAACCGCAATGAGACTGTGGAGACAACTATGGTGAGCGACGAGAACTTCTTCCTCTTCGTGCCGCTCCTGCACGAGGTAGCCATGGGGCGTATTGAGACGCGGCACATTGCCTATCCCATACGCTCGATTAACTGGCGGGACAGGTTCAACTTCGTCCATGCCACTGTGGAAAAGATAGACCTGAAAGAGCGGCAGGTGGTCACCAGCAGCGGCGCCATTAACTATGACTACCTGGTCCTGGCGCTGGGCAGCATTACCGATATGTCCGAGCTAAACCCGGTCAGCGGCAACGTCTTCACCCTGAAAACATTGCGGGATTCCATGCTCATCCGGAACCACATTATCGGCGTCTTTGAGCAGGCCGCCATTGAAAAGGACCCGGCGCGGCAGAAACAACTACTTACCTTTGTGGTCTCCGGCGCGGGCTACACCGGCGTGCAGGTAGTCACCGAGCTAAGGGATTTCGTGCATCGGCACCTGTCCCGGTTTTATAAGACGATAGACCCGGCCAGCATTCGCATCATCCTGGTGGAGTCCGGGCGTAAGATTGTAGCCGAGCTACATACCAGGCTCGGAGCCTACACTATGGACCAGCTACGCCGGATGGGGATTGAGGTGAGGCTGAGCTCCCGCGTCACGGCTACCTCTGAAGATAGCATCGAAATCAATGGTGTGGAAACACTGCCGGCTGGCACTGTTCTCTGGACCGCTGGCGTTGTGCCCAGTCCACGGGTAGCTGAGCTGGACGTGGCCAGGGATGACATCGGGCGGCCAATGGTCAACGAGTACCTGGAGCTTCCGGGCTTCCCCGGAGTCTATGCCCTGGGGGACTGTGCCCACTTTAAGGACCCGATGACAGGCAACCCCATACCACCCCGCGCCCATACCGCGGTGCGGCAGGCCAAGGTAGTTGCCCACAACATCCTGGCCGAGCTGCGCGGCCGTGAGAAGAAGCTATACCACTATACCAACACAGCCGAGGTCGTTTCCCTGGGCGCTTCACGGGCCGTATTCCGCTTTCACGGCCTGCGGTTGTACGGCTTCCCTGCCCGTCTCATCTGGCTCATCAGCTATGTTTTGCTCGTCACCGGCACCTACAACCGCATCCGCATCATCATGGACTGGACGCTGTCCCTTATCTTCGGACGTGACACCACCCTGATTAAGCTGAAAAGGTAGGGCTATTTCCCGGTGCGGCATCACCACTTACGCTTTACGCTCGTCGCACCGATGTCTGCCAAATAGTAAGAATTCTTCATTTTGGCTTGTCAGCCAGCACCACGAAGTATGAAAATCTCCAATCCGTTAGGGGATTCTGGTGAAGCCTGTCCTGGTGACAGGCTTCACCAGAATCCCGGGCGGTCTCCTCCCCACGCACTGGATTCCAGCTGGAGTTTATCCTGAGTGAAACCGAAGGGCTG
>JACQTX010000033.1 GCA_016210585.1 Chloroflexota bacterium | reverse complement strand
CTCTCATTCTCCCTTTTCCAAAGGGAGAGGTTACGCTTTTCGAGTCCGTTTTATTTTGAAACTATTAGTAAGTCAAGGCTCAAAAGTCAAAGCGATAACTCAAAGGTCAAAACTGCGTCAACGAAGCTGTCAGCGATCAGCATTCATCTAATCTCATAAACCGGGCTGATAGCTAACGGCTGATAGCTGAATGCTACCAGCTAATTGGCCGCCTCCACTATATTCTGTAAGGCCTCTCTGTTGACTATGACAATACGGTGGTGGTCCATCTTGATGGCACCTTCTTCCTGAAGGTGCTTGAGGGAGCGTCCCACCACCTCCCGCGTGGTGCCGGCGATAGCGGCCATCTCCTGCTGGGTGAGCCAGGAGCCCGGCCCAGTGCCTTCACCGGCATGCTCCAGGAGGATTTTGGCCACCCGCCCGATGACATGCCGGAAGGAGAGGTCTTCCACCAGCACCATCAGCTCGCGCACTCGCCTGGCCAGGACCTTTATCACGTTGGCAGCAAACTGGGGGTAGCTGTGCAGGACGGACTTCAGGTCAGCCCGCCGGATGCCGTAGAGCACCACCGGCGTCATGCTCTGGGCGCTGACCGGGTTAGGCCCATCATCAAAGACCGGCACATCGTTGAAGGACTCTCCCGCGTGGACAATTCTCAAGACCTGCTCTTTGCCATCGGCTGATGTCTGGAAAACCTTGACCACGCCGGAGACGACAAAATAGAGCGCCTCCCCCGGCTCCCCGGCGAGGGAGATTATCTCCCCCTTGGGCACCGCCTTTTCAAAAAACAGCCCGGCCAGCGCCGCCAGTTCAGCGGGGCCAAGCCCGGCGAAATAGGGCTGCGACTTCAGGAAATCAACATGGACAACCATTTCTGCCTTTCAATGTGAGACCTGTCATCAGGTCGTTCCGGATACTAATCGTCTTATGATAAGCGTGCCGTCCGCACGGGAAGTTGTGCTTTTCGAAGTTTATCATAAGACGATAGTAACCCTATTTGGAGGGCAAACCCTTCACATAGTTTACGGCCATGTCCAGTAGGTCCGAGATCTGTTTGTCAGACCCGAATTCACCGGGAGCGACCAATAGCCAACCCTTCATAGGTTTTCCCGTTATGTCGAAAAGGCTCACGTTATCTCTTTTGAGCAACTTCTCTGCACATTCTGGTGAAGTCCGAATAACGAGTGATTGCTTGTGAATACCAAACGCCATGTTACCGTTCAACAAATAGGCAACTCCGCCAAACATCCTCTTTTTAGTAGTTGCACCTAGTTGTGCGGCGAACCGGTCTAATCTTTGCTCCAGGTCAAGGTCATATGGCATTTTCTCCCTCCAGGGATGCAGTCCCACATAGAAACCAATCTTACAGGTTTTCGTTTTCAGCGAAACAGTCAAGGGGTTACCTTGATAACAACTTGCCCAAAAGCTTCCCACAGACTATTTTACACTATTTGCCGCCCGTTATTTAGCCCCGGAACGCCGCAACGGACGCTGAAAGGCAAAGAGCTGGCCGCAGTGGTCGTCCTTGCCCTTGCCATGTTTGCCCGTAAGGATATTAGCTGATATAATAGTCACTTGAGGCCAGCAAATAAGGAGATGTCTGCAGGTTGCTGGCTTTCTTTTGTGGGTGGCGCATTCGTCTAGCGGCCTAGGACACCTCCCTCTCAAGGAGGAGACCACCGGTTCGAATCCGGTATGCGCTACATCCCTACCCTTCTTCGCCGCAAGGTGCCCTCACAAAACCCTACCTCAAGACCGTCTTTGGCGATATCGGTCTATCCTTGAGGATGAGATTTGCGGGCACTCTCTGCTATAATTGGTGAAAACCACCGTCTGGCTTGCTGTGACGGCATTCTGTGTGCATGTCACTCTCGCCCGGATGAGAAGCCAGAGCAAGGAGAAACAAATGCAATACGGGTTTTATTTCGACCAGTCTCGTTGTATCGGGTGCTACACCTGTATCGCTGCCTGCCGTAGCTGGAACCAGCTGGGGCCCGAGGCACCTGACCTTATTGACATCGTGACGCGTGAGGAAGGCGAGTTTCCCAATGTCTCCCTGTCCCAGCTCTTTCTCACCTGCTTTCACTGCAGTGAGCCGACCTGCGTGACCGCTTGCCCGGAAGGCGTCCTGGTAAAGCGTGCTGCGGATGGTATTGTCGTTGTTGAGAAGCCAGAGCTTTGCACCGGCTGTGAGCTATGTGTGCAGGCTTGCCCGTACGACGCGGTCAAGCTAGCTGGCGGGGCAAAAACCACCATTCTGAAGTGCAACCTGTGCCTGGACCGCCTGGCAGAGGGGAAAGCCCCCGCCTGTGTTGCGGCCTGCCCCACGGAGGCCCTCGATGTTGGCCCCATGGATCAGCTTGTCGTTAAGTACGGCAATTTGAGAGAGCTTCAGGGTTTCGCTGATTACCGCCAGACCCGGCCCTCAGTCATCTTCCGGCGGCAAGGCACTACCTCCCCGGTCAGGGGTTAGCTATCGGGACAAAGCAGACAGGCAGTTGACCTGGAGGGCTTTTGGCCGAAAGGAGCGGACGTGTACAGGATAGATTGCCATGCCCATTTCTATGACCCTGTCCTTGAGGCCGGACTGAGCCGTATTCTCAAGGAATACGGCATACCGGAAAGCGTCGAGACCTTCACCAAGGAGAAGTGGGTCTTCCAGACTCCGGAAGAGCGACTGAAGTCCATGGACAAGGCCCGTATTGACGTCTGTGTCATGGAGTACCACATGGTGTGGCAGCGCTACGATGAGGCCAAATATCCGGGCGAGGTCAGGGCGGCAATCTCCCGGTTCATTAACGACCGACTGGCCGAGGTGTGCCAGAGATATCCCGACCGGTATTTCATGCTGGCCGATGTGCCCCTGATGGACGTCCCGGCGGCTATTAGTGAGGCCAACCGGTGCTGTGAACTGGGCGCGGAGGGCCTATTTCTACACAGCCACGTCCACGGGAGACCGTTGACCAGCCCGGAGTTCGCCCCTTTCTGGACTGAGGTTGACCGCCTGGGTATGCCGGTATTCATGCATCCCCAGACCAGACTTAACCCGGCGCGCCCTACTAAGAGTGATGCTTACCCCAATATGGTGAACTTCGTCTTCGATACTACCCTGGCCGCACTGGACCTGCTCATGGACGGCTTTTTTGACCGCTACAAGCGGGTCAAGCTCATGCTCTGCCATTGCGGGGGCACACTGCCCTTTATCAAGCAGAGGCTGGACATCCCCACGCTGTACGGCCAGGCAAGCCTGATGCCACTCCTGGACAAGTTTTACTATGACACAGCGATCAGCTTCCCAGAGCAGTTGGCCTTCACGGCCAGCGTGGTCGGCCCGGACCGGGTGTGTTTCGGCACGGACTACCCCTTCTTCGAGCTGGATGAGGCCGCCCGGGTCATCGAGTCGCCTATTATCGCTGACAGCCTGAGAGAGAAAATCTTCAGCAGCAATGCCTTCCGCTTTTTTGGACTGGCTTAAAAGCTGGGCGTAATTCTATTTATATGTGACGACATAAATGTTTGCGCCTGTTATGAACTGAAATTCGAAATCCGAATCTTGTCCTGAGCTTGTTGAAGGAATCGAAATACGAAACAAATTCAAAATCCAAGATTGAAAACATTTGGCCTTTTGAAGTTGGAGAATTTGTGCTTGTTTCGGATTTCGGATTTCGTGCTTCGTATTTAGAAATACCAGTATGCGCATCTATTTAGGGCGTTTCGGATAG
>JACQTX010000032.1 GCA_016210585.1 Chloroflexota bacterium | reverse complement strand
AGCCTGCCCTGAGCCTGCCGAAGGGGAGATTGAGAGGGATTTCTTCTTAATGCAGATTCAAAATCCCCCTTAATCCCCCTTTGCCAAAGGGGGAGATTACAGAATAATTTATCAATTTATTTTCGGAACAGGATACTGGGGACAAATATCGTTACAATGTTCACAGGATTGTGCTACTAGCACCAGACAGCCTGCGCCCGCCTTATTGCTTCCTTAATGTTGTCTCTGGTCAAGAGCCTTACCATCTCCCTCTTGTAGGCAACGGAGTAAAAGCGAGATGCATACGGGCCGCGGCAGGCGGCACTGGCCGCGAGCGCCGTGGCCTCAGCCAGGACCTTATCGGTAACCTTGACACCCGTTATGGCTGCCTCGGCCTCAGAAGCTCTGACGGGAGATTCACTGACCGACTGGAGCACGATACGAGCATGCTCCACGAATGCTTGCTGGTCCAGCCGGATAACCACACTGACAGACGCTATGGCGGGGTCGCCAAATCTGACAGACTCCTTGCGAAAGATGCCACCCGTGTGTGGCCTGGGCCTGGGCACCTGTATCTCGACCAGGATTTCGTCCGGTCTTAGCGCCGTCTTCTGGTAGCCCACGAAGAAGCTGTCAAAGGGGATAACCCTCTCTCCGCTGATACTTCTGGCTACGGCACGAGCTTCCAGGCTGACAAACACCGGTGCCAGGTCACTGGTTGGGATGGCCTGGCAGAGGTTACCGCCAACGGTGCCCCAGTTCCTGGTCTGAACGCACCCTAGCTGGTGCTCCAGTTCTGTTAGCATAGGCAGCTTTTTGCCGATTAAGGGTGAGGTCTCCAGGGCCCGGTGGGTGGCCAGAGCGCCTATCCTGATACTATCGCCATCTTCCTCGATGTGGTCCATATCCGGGCAGCCTTTGATATTGATAAGGTATCCGGGTCGAATCTGGCGATGCCTGAGGAGAACAAGCAAGCTCTGCCCACCGGCAACCAGTTTAGCTGCCGCCTGGTGCTCGGCCAGCAAGGAGCAGGCGTGGCTGACGTTTTCCGCCTCTAATACATCGAAACGAATCATGGCTATCCCCTCGGCCCTCCATCGCCGCGCCATCTTGATATAATTCAATTCTATAACCAGCTTTCTTTCCTGTCAACCGCTTGACAGGCCGAGGTGAAAAGTGTTATATACCATTGTATTGTCTGTGAAAGAGACAAGAAGGAGGACTGTCCGCATGGCGAAGAAACTGGTCTATTCATTGCTCTGCCTTACCCTAATCGCAGGTCTAGTGCTGGCTGGCTGTGCCAAGCCGGCGCCGACACCGACTCCCGCCCCGACGGTAACCGTCACAGCGTCACCAAGCCCTGCACCATCACCGACACCATTGCAGGCGTTTCGCTGGCGCTTCGCCGCGTATGACCCGAACCTGACGAGCATCCAGAGTCGAAATCATGTCGAGATGGTCCGGGCTATCTTTGAGCGCAGCGGCGGCAGGCTCCTGATAGATGTTTATCCCTCCGGGACGCTAGGCTACAGCGGCTTCACCCATCACCGCGTTGCCGGCCAGGGGCTGCTGGAAATAGGTGAGACGATGAGCTCAGCCCCCACCGAGGCGCCTGTTTTCGGGGTCTTTTCGCAGCTGATGCTTTTCAAGGATGTCCCGGCTGCGATAAAAGCCTGGAATGCCGTCAAAGCTGACCTGGACAAGGCGGCAGCCACCTTTGGCTCCAAAATCCTGGCGACTACTATCCGGCCGCTGGATGTCTTCCACTCTACCAAGAAAGCGTTCCCCACCCTTGATAGCTTCAAGGGCGCCAAGATAAGGGCCTGGAACGATATCATCTCTGCCTGGCTGACGGAGGTTGGCGCCGTTCCGGCGGTTATCCCCTACGCCGAGCGGTATACGGCCCTGGCCACCGGCGTTGTTGAGGGTAACTTTGCCGGACCGGTAAGCCAGGTGGATACCAAGGACTACGAGATCGTTAAGTACACCAATATGTGGCCCGTTGACGTCCCCATCTACGTTACCTTCGTAAATCTGGCCGCCTTCAACAAGCTGCCGGCTGACCTGCAGAAAATCCTGCTTGAGGAAGCGGCTAAGGAAGAGGCCAAGACAATCAAGGAGCTGCTGGACGCCAATGTGACGGCCATCGACACCCTGAAGAGCAAGGGAGTCACTATCGTTGACGTCTCGCCTGATGAGATAGCCAAAGCCAAAGCCGCCTCAGAGGTAGTGTATAAGAAATGGCTGGCGACAGCCGGGCCAGATGCCAATGCGGTCATGGCCAAAGTGCTCGAGGCCATAAAATAGTAATATGGGTTTAGCCATTCTTCAGAATAGGCACAGCAGAGACCCTTTCTAAGGTCAGTCCCAGCAAAGGCCCATCCCCTAACCCTCTTCCCAGTGGGAAGGGGGAGTTGAGTTAGAGAGGGGGCTTCGCCCCCTCTCTAATGATTCTTTCCCCCTCCTGGTAGGAGAGCGGATAAAGAGCCTGCCCCATTCGCTTCGCTCAGGGCAAGCTCCGGGCAAAGTCGAAGAGGGTGAGGTGGACACCCAGAGGCGCAGACCTGTCTTCAAAGAATAGGGCATGTCTCCGGCTAAACTCGCTTCAAGCAGGCTAATCCCTCTATGTCAGCTAAGCTGGTGGCGTTTCCAGACCATGAGAGGTCCATATGTCGGTAGCTCAATCGAGGCAACCTTCCCAATGGCGCTCTTTAGGTGGTGTCATACCTGGTATAAGCGTCACCATTGGTAGTGCTGGCCTCAGCCTCATGGTAGTGCTGGTAGTGGCCGGGGTCGTATCCAGAAAGGTGTTTAACCTTTCTATCCCCTTTGCCATTGAATACTCGGAATATCTAATTCCCGTCATTGCTTTATGGGGCGCGGCCTACACTCTCAACAAGGAAGGCCATGTTATTACTGATATTGTGATTCAACACGTCTCAAAGAGAGCAAGACAGTGGTTTCTCCTGACAGGCTATATTGCAGGTCTTCCCTACCTGGTCATACTTATTATTTTCACGGCAAAGCTGGCTTTGGCTAACATTGGTTTTCACTATGTATCAATGTATGCAACCAGGACTCCTTTGGGCTATGTCCAGCTAGCGGTCCCGATAGGTCTGGCGTTGTTTGTCATTCAGCTCCTCGTTGAGATTATTATGAGAGCTAAGTCTCTATATTTGAGCTACAAAGGGTAAATTCCAAAGCAATGGGCTATAAGCCTGCAAGTCCCTATCGGACAGGTATTTAGATGGACTTATCCACCATAATTATCCTTTATCTTGTCGCCCTGTTTGTCCTTATTTTTGGCGGCGTCCCCGTGGCGTTCGCTCTCGGTCTGCTCAGCATTGGTTCGCTATACTTTGGTTTCGGCGCGAAGCTGTTGCCAGCGCTGGGCAATATTACCTGGGACGGTCTGGCCACTTTCGTGATAGCCTCTATCCCCCTGTTCATCTTTATGGGCTATCTGCTTTTCGAGACCGGTTTGAGCACTCGTATCTATGATGGGATATATCCCCTGCTTGACCGACTTTTACCAGGTGGGCTTTTACATTCCAATATTGTGGTGGGGGCTATCTTCGCTGCGTGTTCCGGGTCGAGCATGGCCAACACGGCGTCCATCGGCTCGGTGGCATTGCCCGAGATGGAAAAACGTGGCTATGAAAGGAGTATCGCCGCTGGCTCGGTGTCAGCCGGCGGCACGCTGGGAATTCTGATACCACCCAGCATAACGATGATTGTCTATGGTGCCATGACTGACCAGTCAGTCGGCAGACTGTTTATCGGTGGGATAATCCCCGGCCTGGTGCTGGCCGGGTTCTACATGTCTTCCATAGCATTGAGACTGCAATTCCAGCCTCATCTGGCACCCGCCCGGCGCAAAAAAGAATCCTGGGGGAAATTACTAAAGGGCTTGACAAGCGTCTGGCCGGTCTTGGCCCTTATTGTCGCTGTGCTCGGCTCTATCTATCTGGGTGTGGCGACACCTACGGAAGCAGCAGCCATCGGCTGTGCCATAGTCTTGATTTTGGCGGCAGCGTATCGCTCTGTCTCCTGGAGTGCTCTCAAGCGATCGCTAGCGGGCAGCGTTAAGACCGGCAGTATGGTGCTGTGTATCTATCTCGGCGCCAAGCTTATGGGCATTTATCTCTCTAATGCCAATATTCCATCGCAGTTGGCCGATATGGTAACCTCTCTTGGGCTGCCCAAAATGGCCGTGTTTATGTTTGTCTTCCTCTTGTATCTTATCCTCGGAATGCTTATGGACAGCCTGGCGGCCATAGTTATGACCCTGCCCATCACCTTCCCGGTGGTTATGTCTTTGGGATTCGACCCTATCTGGTATGGGGTGATTGTGACCATGTTTGGGGAAGCGGGTCTAATCACGCCTCCCGTAGGTATGAACCTGTTCATTCTCCAGGGTCTTCGCCCGCAATATCCTTACTGGCAGATCGTCAAAGGCTGCATGTTCTTTTTCTGGCCATTGCTGCTGGTAATATTCCTGGTAATGTTTTTCCCCAGCCTCGTTACCTTTCTGCCACGGATGATGCTGGGCTAGTTCTCATGTCTCTTCGTACACCTCAGCCTTGAGTGGTGTGCATACCCAGCCATTGCATGGGGCGATGACATCCATAGGGCAGTTGGAGAAGGCGGCAATGCAGTCCATCTCCATCCGGAACTCTATGTAGTCACCCGGACGACTAACCGGTTCCTTGATCCGCCATTCCCCGGCAGCCAGGTCATGCTCCAAATTCATGAACACATCAAAGGAATCCGGAATCTCTTCAGGCGCGATGCCATATTTGCTTAAGGTAGCGGACAGTATCTCCCAGCAACCATCATGGTCAGGAAAACCCAGCGTCTCATACAGCCCCCGATTACACATGTGAAGAACGAGTTTGTGGACACCTCCGGGGACCGGAGTATCAGCCACAATAGTAGCCATTGGCCGGTAGGCCGTGGAGAAAATGACGTCACCGGTAGTTATTCTATCCTTTGCCCTGTACTTTTCTCCCGGTTTAACCTGGCGTGACATAGAAACCCCATTACAGTTTTTCTCCCTGGTATTATGCTCATTAAAGAAAACGACATCAGCTACCTGTTTGCCCATCAAATCTATGATGCGCAAATACTGTCCCTTCTTTATCACTCTGGAGAAGCCGGCTTTTGGCGGTACCACTTCCTCGTAAATGAGTCTCTTGGCGGCATAGGTGATTGCATCGGACATAACGTAATAAGCCCTCCTCCTAACGTTTATTTGCCAGGGTGCTAAAATTAAACATATTAGCGACAGCTTTGTCAAGTGGCTACTGGCCCCCCAAAATCAGCGATTGATTTTCATGTAACCGGACAGTATGCTTTTGAGGGCATTTTTCAAAATTAACCCCCACATT
>JACQTX010000031.1 GCA_016210585.1 Chloroflexota bacterium | reverse complement strand
CCTCTGGATTCTAGTTGGAGTTTATCCTGAGTGAAACCGAAGGGCTGGAATGACAAGGAGGTAGCTATTTTCAGTCCAATAGTACGACTCAATGTGAGCATTCTATCGCGAGACCGCAGCAATGCACAGAAAAAAGCTGATGCTGACTGCTGATAGCTAAAGAAAGGTCAATGGCCATTATCCAGGCCGTGGGGCTGACCAAGAGGTTCGGGCGTATTACCGCAGTGGAAGACCTCAACCTTGAAGTTGAGGAGGGGGAAGTCCTCGGCTTCCTCGGCCCTAACGGTGCCGGCAAGACGACCACCATCCGCCTGCTCGCCGGGATGCTGGCGCCCACGAGCGGCCATGCGCGGGTCGCCGGTTTCCGGGCGGATAAAGAGGTTGAAGCCCTGCATGAGGTCATCGGCGTGCTCACCGAAAGTCCCGGCTTCTACCATCGCTTCTCTGCCCAGCGCAATCTTGAGTTCTTTGCCGGCTTTTACAATAGCTTAGACAGTCACAAGCAGGTTGAGAAGTACCTGAAGCTCGTTGGCCTGTGGGAACGCCGCGAGGACAGGGTAGGCACCTTCTCCAGGGGTATGAAGCAACGGCTGGCCCTGGCCAGGGCGCTCCTCAACGAGCCGCGCGTAGTCTTTCTGGACGAGCCTACCGTCGGCCTGGACCCGGAGGCGGCACGAGACATCCGTCAGTTCATAACAGGACTAAGCCGGGAAGGCCGGACCGTTTTCCTGTCCACCCACAATCTTACCGAGGCGGAAGCCCTCTGCCGCCGCATCGCCGTCATCCGGACTCGCCTGCTGGCTTTGGACACTGCCGCACAGCTACGGCGGCGCTTCTTTCGCCACGAGGTTGTCATCCATCTGGAAAAAGTGGACCGTCCACTACTTGAGTTGATTGAGAAGCTGGGCTATGTAAAGGCATTTCGCCGGGAGGGTAACCTTACGATTTTTCAGCTTGCCGAGCCGGAGAAGGACCGCCCAGAACTGGTGAAAGCTATTGTCGAGGCGGGTGGCCGAATCATAAGCGTCAGCGAGACAGGGCACCCATTGGAGGAGGTCTATCTGAAGCTGGTGGGCGAGGAGGGTACCGGGACATGACACGCCGGCGCCTCAAGCACATCCTGCTCAAGGAGTGGCAGCTGCTCTTCACCGACCTCAATAGTGCCCTCATTGTTACCCTGCTGCCGCTGCTTATCGTGGGACAGCTCATGCTTTACGTCTGGCTTGGCGTCAGCTTTGGCAGCGAGTCCGCCCTGGCCAGCCCTCTGTTTCAGGCGGCACTGGCCAGGCTGAGGCAGGCATTCCCGCCTCTGGCCGCTCTCACTGGACAGGAGCAGTTCCGGGTGCTCCTGCTCAGCCAGTTCAACTTCTTCCTGCTGCTGATTCCGACGATGATTGCCGTAAGCACCACCGCCTTCAGCATTGTCGAGGAGAAGGTATCGGGCAGCCTCGAGGCGCTCCTGGCCACGCCGGTGCGCACCTGGGAGCTGCTCCTGGGCAAGGCGTTGGCCGGCCTGCTGCCGGCACTGGTCGTCACATGGCTTTGCGCCGGCGTCTTCCTACTGATAGTGGCCGCCATGGGCTGGTGGTTCCTCGCCAGCTTTGTAGTTACCGTCCCGTGGTTCCTCAGCCTTTTCTTGCTAACGCCGGCGGTTGCCTTGCTCAGCTTCATTCTCGGGGTCATCGGCTCATCGCGGGCCAGGGACGCCAAAAGTGCTCAGAACATGGCCCTCTTCATCATCCTGCCGGTCTTCGCTCTCATCGCGGCACAGGTTATCGGGCTGGTCTGGTTCACCCCGCTGCTTACCGTCCTCCTGGCGCTGGTCATCGGCCTGATAGACTACCTCTGCCTGCGTCTGGCCGTACGGCTGTTCCGGAGAGAAAGCATCCTGCAGTGGCGGTAGGCTGATTTCTCCGCAAGGCAATACTCCCATAAAAGAGTAAGCACAGGTTAGGGTTTTCTCTAACCTGTGCTTACTCACTAGTGGTTACGCCGTATTACCGGCTCGGTCTTACTTTGCGATAGCAATCGCTGCAGTAGACCGGTCTGTCACCGCGGGGCTCGAAGGGCACTTCGGTATCTTTGCCACACTCGGCGCACACTGCAGGATACATCTGACGTCTGGGCCTGTAGCTGCTGCCGCTGCTGCTGCCGAAGCTGGTGCTTCCGCCGCGCTCTGATTTCCGGGCCTGACGACATGATGGGCAGCGTTTGGGCTCATTGGTGTAGCCCTTGGTCTGGAAAAACTCCTGCTCTTCAGCGCTGAAGGTGAAATCAGCTCCGCAATCGGAACAACGAAGTGTCTTGTCCTGAAAGCTCATTGAATGACCTCCTCTCTTTTAGAATTTTAGTTTGAGTTCGGTCATCCAATGTTAGTTGATAAATACTCATGATAACCAAAACTGAGAACTAATCATTTTTATTATACACTACCAGGTGCTGTTTGACAAGGGCGCGAATTGGGCGTGAATTGGGCCCGAATTGGGCGGGTACCGAAAAGCGCAAATCTATTCACCTGGTCACGGTCGTCAGGAGCGTCGCCCTCATCCCCTGTCCGAAGTCGAAGGGCAGGCTTGGGAAAAGCTGGAAGCCGAAGCAGTGAGCGCTTTGGCCGACTGCCCGGTGCACTCATGTCTCCAGTGTCGGTGGCAGGACGCCTTTGTCAGCCGGGATTCGCCTGTCAGCCTCAGTTAAGATTGCTCGCATGGTGACGCCGCCGGCGTTCCAGACGACAAGCACGTCATCACCTTGCTTGAGATAGACAAAGTGGTCATCATCCTCAAGGTAAAGACCAGCCTTACGGTGCTGGGGTTTGAGGCGGGCCGTCAACAGCTCCTTGTTCACGCGATCCCTTCTTCCCCCCGCAGTTTGGCGCTAAGGCGTGCCTTATCCCACCGGGGGCTTCTTAAGATTGGTCTGAGTCTGAATCGAAGCCTATGAATTTCCACCAGTTGAACTCCGCCGTTATCTCCTCTTCGATGTCAAAGAAAGCATCCACCACCGCAGGGTCAAAGTGGCTGCCCCGCCCCTCTTTGATGGTGGCGAAGGCCTTTTCCAGCGGCACCGGGCGCTTGTAGGGGCGCTCCCAGGTCAGGACGTCAAAGACGTCAGCAATGCTCGCTATGCGGCCGGCAAAGGGAATCTCTTCGCCTTTCAGGCCGTGCGGGTAGCCCGTCCCATCCCATTTTTCGTGGTGGGTTGCCGCAATGGTATGGGCCATCTTCAGGATCTCAGCCTCAGAGTCTTCCAGGATTTTGGCCCCGAATGGCGAGTGCTGTCTTATGATTTGCCATTCCTCATCATCCAGCTTGCCCGGTTTGCGCAGGATGCTGTCCGGTATGGAAATCTTGCCGATGTCATGTAGCGGGCTGGCAAACAGGATGTTCTGGCGAAACGCTTCATCCAACCCCAGCCGGCGGGCAATGGCCGTGCTATAGTGACTCATGCGCTCGATATGGCCATGGGCGTCTTCATCCCGGAACTCCGCGGCCCGTGATAGCCGATAGATCGTATCGAGGGAGACCGCTTCCGTGTTTCGCAGGGCTTGCTTCAGCGCACTCGTCCGCCGGAGGACTTCCACCTCCATATCCTCATGATAATCACGGAGCTGCCTGGCATAGCAAGCAATCCTGAGAAGCAACTTCACGGTCACCTGCAGCTCAATATTGTCCAGGGGCATAGCCAGGAAATCATCCACACCGGCCTCGATGGCCTTCAGGCGCTCTGCCACCGCTGAGGGCGGCGTCACCAGAGCCACGGGTATGGCACGTGTCGTCTCATTCGCTTTCAGTTCTTTGATTACCTCTGTCCAATCGGTCGTTGCCTGGTGACCGCCGAGCACTATCAGGTCAGGAGCTTCTCTGGCCGCGGCGCTGGCCACCTCACCATCATGGGCCAGGGTGACCGTGTGCCGGAGGGCCCGTAGCATTCTCTCCACCCGGCACAGGTCATCCTCGTCACCAGCAGCAACGAGTATGCGCCGGCCATTTCCTGATAACTCAGCTTTCACGGGCAACTCCCGGGGAGTAGTGGTGGCACAGCGCCGCGCGATCGCCTTGAGGCGGGCCACTATCTCCTGCTCACCGACGTTGTCAGGCACGTAGCTATCAACGTCGAGCCTGACGAGCTGACGCCAGTCCGCACGAGTGGCGCTGGTAACAAAAGCGATTGGCACATGGGTAGCTTCCCTCAGGCTCCGGCAAAGGACATCGGCTTCTTCCGGAGTGCCACCCAACAATACGACATCGAACCGCTCGCGCCCAAGACAGTCTATGGCGTGCGTCAGGCCAGATGATACTGTCATATCCATCTTTGCCCTGGCGAGGGCACTGCCGACCCCCAGGGGACTATCACCAAGCACCAATATCTTCATAACACTTTTATTCTAAAACAGGCATAGTTAGAGGAAAGTGAAGAGCGGTGGGGCATGGTAAGAAAGGGATGACAAGAGGTGACAAAATAGTGACAATTGAGTTTGATGGGTGCTGTGATGATGTGCCTGGCTAGCCGGGCTTGACCAGGAGGTAACCGATGCCCGCTTTGGAGAGGAGAAGCCGGGGGTTGGTGGGGTCTGCCTCAAGCTTCTGGCGCAGCCGGTGGATATAGACCTTGATGCTATCGGCAGCATCGGGATAGTCATTGCCCCATACCGCCTCAGCCAGGCTGGCGTGAGTGACCACCTCGCCAGCGTGCTTCATCAGGCGATGAAGAAGCCGGCTTTCCGTAGGCGTCAGGCTGATTTCGCTATCGCCGCAGGTAAGCTGGGCGGTAGCCGGATTAAGACTGAGCGGACCGCAGACCAGCGGCGGTTCCTTGCCCGGCTCGTTGGCTCGTCGCAGCAGGGCCTTGACGCGGGAGAGCAGCTCAAGCTGGCGAAAGGGCTTGACCATGTAGTCATCGGCGCCCCATTCCAGTCCCTTGACGATGTCCGGCTCATCATGCCTGACCGTCAGGATGAGTATGGGAACGTTTGAGAAAAGGCGAATCTGCTTCAGCACCTCAAAACCGCTGATGTCGGGCAGTCCCAGGTCAAGGATGACCACATTGGGCTTCTCTGTCTCAACCATTTCAACGCCTTTAGATCCACGGTTGGCGCAGACAATATCGGCCTCCGGCCAGCGTATCTGAAACGCCAGCGTGACCGCCTCCACAATATCGGGCGAGTCCTCAACTATTAGTACTTTCACTGGCGGCTCCCCTTTTAGCGGCGTCTGCGTCTAGCGGCAAAGAGAAGGCGAAGGTATTGCCAGCCCCCCGCCCGGTCTCCAACCATATATTACCGCCGTGAAGCTCGACGAGCATTCTAGCAATGGCCAGCCCCAGCCCCAGCCCAGTGGGCTGCTCCCGGTCCCTCTCCAGGCGGTGGTAGGCCTGAAAAAGCTGCTGCTTTTCTTCCTCAGTGATAGGTTGTCCTTCGTCATGGACGGACACGATCAGGTCATGGCCTGCCACGCGGGCGCTGAGAGTGATTTCGCCAGCCGGGGCAAACTTGATGGCGTTGCCGAGCAGGTTGATAACAATCTGCCGCACCCGGTCTTCATCCGCAAACAAAGGCGGGAGAGAGGGCGCCATCTGAATTGTGAGCTGGTGACCATTCTCCCGCGCCGTCGGTGTCATGTAGTCCGCCGTCTGGCGCAGCAGCGCTGCCGGGTCCAGAAGCTTGCGATTAAGCTGCAACATGCCCACTTCACCCCTCGCCAGGTCGAGGAGCTCGTCAATCCTCTCGTTCAGCTTCAACGCCCCCTGGTTTATGTTATGTGCCAGGCGGCGCCATGGCTCATCCCTGATTTCTTCTACCAGAAGGTCACTTGATGAGATGATAGGAGTCAGCGGCGTCTTTAGCTCATGCACCAGTGCGCGGGTGAACTCCGAGCGTCTCCTTATCTCGGTCTCCATCTGCTGCCGCAAATCCTTTTCCTGCTGGTAAAGTCTCTCCTTTTCCATCTCGAGACGCTGGCGCTCGGTGATATCGCGGGCAATGCCTTCCACCGCAATAACCTCGCCTGTCTCACTATAGACCAGGGTATTCCTTGTCTCCAGCCATACCAATGCGCCATCCCGGCGCCGGCAGCGCAGGACAGCCGAGGTATCCGGCCAGGCGGCCGGCGGCGTTTCTTTAAGAGATACCAGCAGCGACAGGTCATCTTCGTGGAGCACACGGATGATAAGGGAAGGCTCATTAAGAAGCTCCTCGGACGCGTAGCCCAGGATATCCCTGGCTGAGGGACTGACGTAGACCAGGTGGAACTCCGGGCTGACCTGAAGACGCCAGATAATATCCCGGGCGTTTTCCGCCAGCCGTCGGAAGCGGGCCTCGCTCTCTTTGAGCGCCTTCTGGGTGCTGGCCAGTCTGGCCAATGTATCGTTCATGGCAGCGGCCAGACTTGATACCTCGTCCTTTCCGGCTGCGGGCAAGCGCATCGCAGGGTCAACCGTGTCCCCGATGGCGCTTACCCTTCGACTGAGGCGGGTCATGGGGGAAATCACCAGCCTTTGCAAGAGACCCAGCACCACAAGGACATATATCAGGCCAATTCCCAGGAGAGCAAACTGGAAGTAAAGCACCGTCTGCCGACCTTGGGCATAGATCGTCCTGGGTGCATCAACCCTCAGGACAAGGGCCGGGTTCCCGTAGATATCCGGCAATAACCTGTAACCGGCAATAGTATCAGGTCCTAGAACCATTGTCGTCACGAATGGACCACGAGACAACAGCCCAAGCGCTGCGGCGAAGTCAGCCGGCAGGTCTGGGACATCAGGCGGGTAAGCGGTGAGGGACAGCCCGGTCACCGTGGCCAGGTGGCCGACTTCAGCGGTGTCAAGATAGCGACCGAAGATAAGCGTCCCGAGCGCTGGCCCCTGGCCTTCGCTGGTCAGAATTGGATTGGCCGCGATTAGCATGGGCGCCTCAGCCAGTGTGATAACGCCGGTCAGCCGGTTATCCGCGTTCCTATGACGTAGCAGCAGGCCGCCCGGATAGATCTCTTTTCCCATGCCCTCTGGGAAGGGGATGGGGCGTTCTTCTCGAAAGGAGTAAGCCTTGCCATAGACTGTCTTTCCCTCGGCATCAACAAAGAGCATCAGGTCCAGGCGGTTGTTAATGAAGGAAGCATCTACCAGGTTTGCTTCCAGGTAGCGCTCATTGCCGTTCTGAATAAAGGCGTAGGTGTCGTCCCATTCTGCCCAGTCTGTCGTCACATTGCCGAGCTCCGCCAGCATGTTGTTCAGGGCCGCCATGGCCTGCTCGGTTTTCTGGATGATATCCCGGCTTTCGTCCTGGCGGTAAGCGTCTATGAACACCGTATTAAGCACACTGGATGTGGCCGCAAAAAGCACCAGGAAGGTAACGACCACGATGACAAGCGTCCGGGTGCGCAGGCTACCTCTCCAGCCGGTATGGCCGGCGCGGTCAGCGCCCGCCATCTGGCATCTCCAATAATATCATGCAAGTTCTCTTGAGGCCACTTTAGATTGTCAGCATGCGATTGTCAAGTAGGCGAGTTGGCCCGAAATCAGCGATTCATTCTGTAGGTCGGGTTTTCTAACCCGACTTGAAGTGGCGGGCAGGTTGGGAAACCTGCTCTACGGTGGCCAATCGCTGATTTTGGGGTTGGGGTGTTCATTGCCATTCAACAATCGCCGGCAGTTGCAGGAGCGAGGGACAGCGAGGAGCTATCTTACACCGTAAACTCCCAGGCACACCACCAGGTGTCTGGGTGAGTATCAGGCGGGCAGCCGATACACCGGGTCTGGATGCGGGCGTCAATGCCTTCGGCGAAACGGCTGTATTCCACGATACCGGCTGATTTGCAGGGGTAATCGGGGAGGCCCCGCTTCTTGCGGGCGGCCTGCACCCGGCAGTCAATCATACGGAAGATAAGCTTGTTATCGCCGGCTTCGACTATCTCCTGCTGGTTGACCAATGCATACTGGCGGTATTTCAGGGCTTCCTTCAGGGCGGGCAGGCCGCCGTTTTCCGGCAGGCCCAGGCGGGACATGATAATCTTGGCTTCAATGTAGGAGAAGCGGACCCAGTTGGTATCGTTGATACGCTTGGCGGTCAGCATCTCGTAGTCGTAGTTCTTCTCGATGGTCTGGAACCAGATGCCATCGCAGGCCAGCCAGTTCTTGGCCATCTCCTCTGTGAGGTCAACCAGGGCTTCTTTACTCAAATTGGCCAGTGCTTGCGGCACGCCGCTCTGCTGCGGGAAACCAAGCCCCTGTCCCAGCCGTCCTATGGTAGCCGGGAGTAGCTCTTGCCAGGCCAGGCTATCCGCTTTGATAGCCTTGTCCAGGCCAAGTTGGTGCTCCGTCTCGCGGAACCAGAGGCCATAGTGGAGTATGGTCAGGTGCAGGGAATCAAAAAACAGGCTGAGCAAAGTCTCTTTGTCAAGCTGGGACCTTTCTTCCTTCATCAGACTAAGTCCTGTATCAAAGGTCTTATTTTACGTCATTCCGGGTGCTTCATGCTATTCGGGACAGAATCCGCGAGGGGTAAATTACCCACCCCTATCGTATTCTTCGTCGTCCTTCACCAACGGTGAAGGACTTCTCAGAATGACATTTGATTCGAAGCTATCAGATTCCTGTTCCAGGGCTTTTTCCCACTGGCTGCGGTATAGCTCCATGAGCAGGAACTTGTAGCCATCCCGTGCCATCTCGCCACAGGTAGTGAAGAGGCACTTCCGGAAGCATTTCTGCGCCCGCATGTTCCAGTCGAGGGTCTTGAGATAGATGCGGTTGAGGCTTGTCCGCTGGAAAACGTAGTTGACCAGGGTGGCTACGGCGTCAGTCCCGTAGCCCTTGCTCCAGTAGCTGCGGTCGCCAATCATGATACCCAGCTCAGTCTCACCTTTGTCCCGGTCAATATTGTAGTAGGAGCAGTTACCGATGTGCTTGCCATCAAGCGTCTCAATGGCGAAGCGGCGCCGGCTGAAGGCGGGGTAGTGTAGCTCACCGGCATAGTCTGAGAAGTAGCGAAAGTAGCTCACCGTTAGCGGCTCGGTGGCGTCAAGCCGGGACAGCTCAGGGTCTTTGCTCCAGGCATAGTCCCGCTGAGCGTCCTCCAACCTCTTTTCGCGGAGTCTGACCTTTGTAGCGACAATCATACCGGGTATCTCATAATAGTCCGGAATGTATACGTAAAGCTAATAACCAATAACCAACATTCAAACATCTACCCGTGGAAATCTGGTGTTTGGAATTTGGGAATTGGATATTGTTTGGTTATTGTTTCTTGTATCTTGGCTATTCTGGGAGGCTCTACTCCTCGTCCTCGCCATCGGCGTCTTCCTCTTCGCCCACGTCTTCCTGGCCGCTCTCCCAGATTGGCTCGGTGAAGTAGCTGATATACTCGCCCATGGCCTCAGCGACGACCTGCTTCATCTTCTCACGGGCCTCGGCAGCGACCTGC
Organism: Chloroflexota bacterium; assembly: GCA_016210585.1. Classification (GTDB taxonomy): domain Bacteria; phylum Chloroflexota; class Dehalococcoidia; order Dehalococcoidales; family JAFGLR01; genus JACQTX01. Next base: position 6,324 of record JACQTX010000031.1, on the reverse strand, counting down.
ATCATCTCGTTCATGTCAATCTTGATGCCCAGCATCATGGTCAAAGCATCCAGGACGGCCAGCGCCGCCATCGGGTTTGGTATGCGGGTGGCATACGTGGGCACCTCACCTAGCAGGCAGACACCCTCAACGCCTCTTTCCTTGGCCACGCCGAGCACCAGCCCGTTTAGCCCGGCAATCTGCAGGGCACCACCGCGAGTAAGCTCGAACCGTTGCAGGTCTTGGGCCACTTCCTGTGTGGTAGCGACCCCCCATACCCGGGACTGCTCGGTATGGTGGATGTGGGTCAGGGCCGCCGCACAGGTATAGACCCGTTTTACCTGGAATTTCGCAGCGACGTCGAGGACACAGTTGGCCAGCTCATAGCCCTTGGTGCTGGGCTGGTCATCGCCGATGAAAAGGATAAGGTCGCCGTGGCCCGGCTTGTTTTTCCAGTAGTAGAACTGGCTCTGCGGAAACTGTGGTGCCTCCACGACATTGTCTTTTACGGCCACACCAATGGGATTAAAGAAATACGACGCCTCAATCTCACCCAGCCGCCGGAAGTGCAGCTTGCTCTTCAGGTAGTTGGCGACAATAACAGAGACGTTGCCGATGCCCGGCCAGGCCGCCAGCATACTGGGCGAGCTCAGTCTGGGATAAGCGTGCAGCTTGAACAGTTCTCTTGTTTCGCTGGCTCTTCTGGTACTGTTAGTCACAGTTGTCTCGTCTTGGTAATCTCTTCATAATAGTCTAACTGTGCCTTCCCCCTTTGCAAAGGGGTCGAGGAGGATTTCGGGTTTCAGAAATCCCTCTCAATCTGCATTTATTAAAGGGAGAAGCCACAGTTTTCGCAGCTTATTCTGATACTGGTATGTCAGTGCTTTCTAGCCTTGGCCCTTGCTGGCTACCGATAGCCTGGGGAAATAGAGCGGTGGTGTGCTGAGGAAGCCCCCCACCCACCTGGCCTCACTGCCGATGGCGGCAATCTCCTTCAGCAGCTTGAAGACGTTTCCGGACACCATGGTGTCCTTGACCCTTCCCACCATTTTACCATTTTCTATCTTAAAGCCAAGCAGGACATTGCCGCTGAAATCACCGCCCAGGATGTTGCCCTGCTCTGCCCCCATCACCTGCTCGATGACCAGTCCTTCTTTAATATCGCTTACCATTTCGGCCATGGTGGTGTTGCCTGGGGCAATAACAAAGGCCGATGGCGCTGGTGCCGGCAGTCCGCCGCGACCCCGGCTGCCGCTGCCGGTGCTCCTGGTGCCGGCCATCGCCGCAGTTTGCAGGTCATAGAGGAAACTGCTGACCTTGCCCGCCTCGACCAGAGGCGTGCGCTGGCTGGGCACTCCCTCGTCATCGCAGGGGCGGCTCTCCGGGCGGAAGGCAACAGTGGGGTCGTCCCACAGATGTAGCTTGCTATCAAAGAGGGCCTCGCCCAGCTTACCTGCCAGGGGTGAAGCCCCTTCCAGGACGAGCTTGCCATTGAAGGCCGCCATAAGGGGCGAGACCAGGGCGCTGGCGATGCCGTTGGAGGTGAAGATTACCGGCAGGGGCTGGCTGGGCACCGGGGCCAGGCTTTTGGCCAGCTCAAGCTGCTGGCGGACGGTATCGGTTATCGTCGTTGTGTTCAGTATGGGACAGCAGGACATCTCGCCCTCGCCGACGAAGAGCATGTCCGTCCCGCGTATTAAGGTCCCCTCTACGCCGAGGCTGAAGATGCTCTTGCGGTAGCTGGCCCGGCCACCGCGCGAGTTGATAATGCTGACCGAATAATCGCTCCGGGAGACGCCGGCCTGGCACAGGACATCTGGCGTGTGCTGCCTGACTGCGGCAATCATTTCCTCGCCGAGGCCGGTCATTCTTTCGATAGGCACCGCCGGTGTTTCCCGGTCAAAGGTGGCGATATTCGGGTAGGCGGCGGGTGCGGGCAGGTCAAACCTAGCCTGCATGCCGAACCGGGCTGTCTCCACGGCCATATCCACCAGAGCCTGCGGGTCGGCTGGCCCGGCAGCAAAGGCATAGCCGATACGCCCATCCTTGATGAGACGTAGGGCGATGGTCGCGCTCTGCCTCGTCTGGACATGTTTCAGCCGGTTGGCCTCAAACTGGGCGGAGGTCTCTTCGGAAGTCGCGGTAAAGACCTCAGCCTGTGCTGCTACCTTGCTGGCCCTGGCCAGGACTGCTTCCATCTACCTGCCTCCGACCAGGCACTGGCGGATTCTGAGATGGGGGCTGCCGTTAGAGACGGGTAATGGGCTCTGCCCGGCCTTGCCGCAGCCGCCGCCCTGGTTCATATCCAGGTCGTTGCCAATGGCATCAATATTGTGGAGGGTAGTGAAGACATTGCCGCTGAGCATGATGGGCCGCACGGCCTCGGCCAATTTGCCATTGCGGATCATGTAGGCCTCGCCTGCCGAGAAGGTGAACATCTCCATGCTGGTGGTGCCGCCGTACCAGTTTTTGGCATAGACCCCCTCCCTGATCTCGCTGATAATGTCATCGAAGGAAGCGGCCCGCGGCTCGATATAGGTATTGGTCATGCGCACGATGGGCGGGTAGCGGTAGTTGATGGCGCGGGCATTGCCGGTGGGCTTTTCCCCCATCTTGGCCGCCGTCTCCCGCGAGTGGAGCCTGCCGACCAGTATCCCCTCTTTGATGAGGTAACTCTTAGTAGCGGGCACGCCTTCATCATCATATTTGTAGCTGCCGCGCAGGCCGGGGAGGGTGGCCGTGTCAATAATATCGAGGTCGCGGCTGCCGAAGCGCTTGCCCAGCATCATAATCTCCCGCAGGCGTTCATTCTCATAGACGTGGTCTGACTCCGAAAGGTGCCCGAAGGCTTCATGGACAAACACACCGGCCAGAATCGGGTCCAGGACCACGGTATATTCGCCGCCCTGTACCTGCGGGGCAGCGAGCAAGTCAACGGCATGCTGGGCCATTTCCTTGACCTGCTGGTGCAATCCTCGTATCTGGTTGAAGTCTCCCGGACTGCCCAGGCTGAGTCCGACCTGCTGGACTTCGCTGCCGTCCCGGGCAACGGCGGTCAGGCGCAGGGTAACCCCCGCCTTTTCCTGGACGACGTAGCTGCCCTGCGCGCTCAGAAAGATGACCCTTTTGTAGCTATCACCGTAGCTGATGACAGAGGTCTGAAGCTTGGGCGTGCGCCAGATAATCTCATTGTATTCGTCCAGTAGCTGCTTCTTCTCGGCGAGAGAGATGCTCAGGGGGTTTTTGACGTCAACGGGGACGGTATCCACTATCGGTGGTGCGGGTGCCAGATGGCTCTCCTCCTTGCCGGTGAAGCGGGCCTGGCGGACGGCCAACTCTACCCTGTCCGGCAGTTCACGCAAGTCATTAAAGCTGACGAAGCCCCAGCCACCCTTCTCCAGCGCCCGCACATTGCCGCCAACGGCGGTGGTCCTGCCGGCGGCTTCCAGCTCTTTACCGCGGTAGGTAATCTGGCTGGACTCGCTCTCCTCGAGGCGGGCTTCGATATAGTCCGCGCGAGAGCGTTTCAGGGACTCGGCTAGCTGCCCGGTGGTTTCGAGAATCGCCAATTTTTGTGCCTCATTAGTTTAAGTTTAGATTGGGACGGTGTGATTGTCAATTGGTGGGGAGTGTTATTGACAAAGATAAGTTTTTTCTTTATACTTCCAATACCTAGACAGTCTATGCCCTAGAAATTCTAGGTAGCCAAGCAACGGGACAATATAGGAGACTATGACTTCTAAGGTCAGGGTTGTCACAGATAGCACCAGTTGCCTGCCCGCTGAGCTTCTCAGTAAATATGAGATAAAGACGGTGCCGGTGGGCCTGGTTATCAACAACAGGGTCTATAGGGATGCTCAAGACATCTCCTTAGAGGAGACTATTGCTTTGCTCCAGACACTGGAGAAGCCGCCGACAACCTCGGCCGGCAACCCCGGCGACTTCTTGAACGTCTTCACGGAGCTTGCCCAGAGCACCAATGACATCATTTGCGTCCTGGTGTCCCGCCAGCTTTCGGCTACCCAGGAAGCCGCCTACCAGGCCAAGCGGCTTATCCGGCTTGAGCACCCACAGCTTAACATTGAAATCGTTGACAGCAAGACCTCCGGGGGCGCCCTGGGTTTCGCCGCTATAGAGGCCGCCCGCGCCGCGCAGGAGGGCAAAAGCCTGGCGGAGGTGGTCCAGGTGACGAAGGACATGGTCTCCCGGGTCATCTATCTGGCCGCACTCGATACGTTGAAATACCTTATCCGGATGGGGCGCGCCCCCAGGGGTAGCACCACCTTCGGGGAAATGCTCCAGGTCAAGCCGGTCGTTGGCTTTGTCAGTGATTCCGGCCTGCTGGACGTGGTCGCTAGGGTGCGGGGCAAAGAAAGGTCCCTGAGCAAGCTTGCTGAGCTTGTCGGCAAGTATGCTGATGGTGGACGCCCGCTTCATCTCATGGTCCACTATGCTGATAGCACCGGTGAAGCCGAAAAGCTGCGTGACCTCATTACGGCCCGGTACAGGTGCGCCGAGGTCTATCTGGCGCCCTACACGCCGGTAATGATCGGCGCCGCCGGGCCGATGATTGGCATCGGCTTTTATTCGTAAGCTGCCAGCGCTCGGCAATCAACCTTCAGCCTGTCAAAAAGATTTATGGTAGCCAACAGCTATATATTGTCCGGCTTAAAGGAGGGAGTATTGAGAACAGTTGCTGTTTAGCCCTGAGACCATTTGAGCTAACCGCGTTTTATTCCAGATTAAAAGGGGGAAACTAAAGAAGCATGACCACAAAATCCATTTATCTTGCCCTTTGCTTGGTTCTGGCGGTCAGCCTCGTTCTAGGCTGTGCCCGAGCACCGCAACCGTCCCCGGCGCCGGCGGTCACCGTAACGGTGACGCCTACGGTGACGACAACGGTCACGCTAGCACCGAAACCTGCGGCGACACCCACACCTACGCCTGTACCAACACCCACACCCACTCCGACACCAACGCCGACGCCGACACCTACCGCCCCGCCTAAAGACGCTGAAATACGCATTGGCATCATGGGCGGGCAGACCGGACCGGCTCCGGGCCAGGTGGTGCCCATCATCAAGGAGCTGGAGCTCTTCTTCAAATACATGAATGAGGTGGAGAACGGGATTGACGGCGTCAAACTCAAGTGGCGCGTTGCTGACAACAAAGGTACGCCGGAGGGCGGCGTCCTGTCCTATAAAGAGCTGCGCGATGGCTTCAACCCCTTGCTTTACATCGCCATCGAGGACTACTACTACTTGGGTGTGAAGGACACCATTAATGAAGACAAGGCAGTGCTGCTCACCTTTTCGGCTATCCAGCCGCAAGTCTTTGTGCCGCCGGGCCGGTTTTTCAGCCTGGCTATTCCCACCTCGGACGGTTTTGGCGGCTTCGTCAAATATATTATGCAGCAGAAACCGGCCACCAAGCCCAAGATAGGCGTCCTTTATTGGGACCTCGGCTCCGGCCAGCAGTGGCGCATGGCCCAGTCCTGGTCCATGAAGCAGGGAGTAGATATCGAGGCCGTCCAGTTTCCCATGACCACCATGGACCTGAAACCGCAGTTCATGAAGCTGCGTGATGCTGGGGTTACCCATATCTGGATGATGGGCGTCGCTCCGCAGGCAGCAATGGCAATCAGGGACTATAAGAGCCTGGGCTTGACGATACCGCTCTACTTTATGGAATACACCGAGTCGAACCCCCTGCTGAGTTTGGTAGGGGAGGGTGCCGAAGGCTTCTACATCTATCGCTCGGAGACGCCTTCCTCCGATGGGTCGGAAGCGGCCAAGCTCTACTCCAAGATCTACCAGTGGGCCGAGGGCAAGCCCAAGGAATGGGATAATCGGTTGACCATCACGGCCAAAGCGGTTGTTCAGGCGGCCGTCCGCCGAGCCGTCGCTGACGTTGGCTGGCAGAAGCTGAACAGTGAAGCTATCTTCAATGCCTTGACCAAGCTCACCCAGATTGATACCTGGGGTAATAGCATCGGTTTCGGCTACGGGCCGGACAAGAGAATCGGTGTTTCCACCGTCCGCATGGCCAAGCTGACCAAGACCAACGCGGTTTCCATCAGCGAGCCGATTCAGTTGCCACGCACCTTTGAAGGTGTGGACAAATAGCTGAGCACAAGGGACTGAGCACAAAGGGGCAACCTTCGCCCGGCGAAGGTTGCCCCTTTTCAGTTTTCGGATATACTAACAGTTTCATAATAAAATGGCTTTATTGTGAGCTGTTGGCGTGCGTAAACAGGTAAATCCGGTTCCATTACCTCGAAAATAGAACACAATCCGTCATTCCAGCGTAGGCTGGAATCCAGGCTATGAATCTCACCGTTGTCTT